>NZ_JAWXXK010000005.1:0-71978 GCF_034335015.1 Neglectibacter caecimuris
TGCAAAGCGCAGAAAGCCATGGCTTTCTTGGCGCATTGTTCTGCACCGACCGAACCGACAGGTGAGACCGTTGCTGGGCGTGCCCCACCGGGGCACAGCAACCGAGCCGACAGGCGAGACCCCTCTCTCGCGTTTTAATCAGAACCTCTTGGAAAAATCTGTGATTTTTCCAAGAGGTTTGAGCGTGGCGAAAAGCTTTTTCGACACGCTCAAATGTGTCATTTTACGGCAGTCCCTTGTGCTTTTTGAAGGCTTCAAGGCCGTTTACCCCCTACATCTTGCGCAAAAGTATGAATATATTGTGAACATTTCGTGATTTGGTTGCAATTCCCAGACAAGCGTGCTACAATGTAACCAAATTGTAACACTTGTTATGAAAGTGTCATTTCTTTGGCGAAGGGAGCGAAGCAGATGCGGAGAAGTATATGGAAAAGTCTTCTTACCTTTGTGTTGGTTCTGGCTCTTACTGTGGGAACGGTAGCGGCGCTCAGCATGGCGACTGCGGCAAAGGCGGAAACCGCTCCCGCCCGGTATTCCCAGCAGGTACGGGAAACACAGATGCCCCCGGCAAAGGAATTGTCCGCGGCGCTTCCTGAGGAAGCATCCTCTCCTGTTTCCGGTATGGCCGCTTTTGCGCTGGTTCTTGTGATTTCCGGTCTGGGCTTTTCGCTGTTTTTGGTTTCTTTGCGGAAGGGGCGTTCTGCCGCGGCGCATTCGGGGCGCCGTTACAGCCCCAGGGCTGATATGACGTTTTCAGATCCGGTTTCTACAAAACGAGTGTGATTTTTTGTGATCATTTGAATCGGGCTGGCTGAATGAGCCGGTCCGTTTTTTATTTCCGGGAAGGGGCTTCAAGCTGGGGAACTTCTTCCAAAAGCAACAGAGGCCAGGCTGGAAATCTTCCCTGGAAAAAATTTCCGATGAAAGGGAAAAGAAGCGGTTTTTCCTGTGTTCATGGGGCGTTTCAGGGGGTGGAATTTTTCACAGATCCCGGTACTTCGAGAAATTCACAGAAAATAACTTGAAATTTTCCCTTTTTCAAGGTATCATGGAACAGGAAAGAATTTTGTAGAATGCTCACCCCCTGAGAAATAGGAGGATCTTTGATGATGATTGTGAAAAAAAGAAATATGGTTCGATTTTTTTCTATATTGCTTGCCCTTATGCTTCTGGTCTCCGCCTTGCCGCTGCCTGCCTTTGCGGCGGACACATTGATTTATCAGGTGGGAGACCGGGCCTTTTTGGGGCTGAACCGGTTGACCGGCGCTTTGGAAAACGCGGTAAACATTACGGGAGAGCTGGTCATTCCGTCCTCTATTCAGGGTGTGCCAGTAACCTCTATCGCTGACGGCACCTTTTACGGCAGTGATAAAATGACCTCTGTTACGGTACCTTCTTCCGTTCAGTCTATCGGAGACAGAGCTTTCGGCGCCTGCACCTCCCTGCGTTCCGTAAAGCTGGGGGAAGGCCTCACCCGTTTGGGAAAAGATGCCTTCCGCTATTGCTATGCCCTGACAGATGTTTCTCTGCCGTCCACATTGCTTTCTATTGAAAGCTATACCTTTTCTTCCTGCCTGGCCCTGCGGTCCATCACGGTTCCCTCCGGAGTGACCAGCCTGGGAAGCTACAGCTTCTCCGAATGTAAGAATTTGTCGTCTATCACACTGCCTGATAATATCACCACGATCGGTGATTATGCTTTCGCCGGTTGCGCCGCGCTGAGCAGCATTACTCTTCCGTCCCGTCTGCACGCTCTTTCCACCGCTCTTTTTAATGGCTGTTCCTCTCTTTCCAATGTGGAGCTTTCCGGCGCGGTGGAATACGTGGGAAAATCCGCCTTTGGCGGCTGTACTTCTTTAGAGCGTCTGGTTTTGCCGGAGGGTGTGGAGAAAATTTATGAAGGCGCATTCGACGGCTGTAAAAACCTGAAGGCCATTTCCGTGCCTGATTCGGTCAATGGCATTGCCTTTGACTCCTTTGACGACTGCGAAAATCTGACCTTTTACGTGAACGCGGGCTCCTATGCCCAGGTATTTGCTTCCGCCAATAAGATCCCCTTTGTGCTGGGAGCCATGGAAAATCCAGCTCCGCCCGATGGGCCGGGAGAATATCCGCCCACGCCTTTCCGGGACGTGCAGAACCATTGGGCCAAGGCCTATATTGAGTGGGCCTATGCCAAAGGCTATTTTGCCGGAACCAGCACTACCACCTTTTCACCGGACGCCCCCGTGAACCGGGGCATGCTGGTTTCTCTGCTGTACCGGATCGAGGGCAGCCCCGCCGTAGGCAGCTCCAGCTTTACCGATGTACCGGCAAAGGCGTATTATGCCAATGCCGTGGCCTGGGGAGAAAGCGCGAAGGTGGTCAGCGGAGTGGGGGATGGAAAATTCGCTCCTTCTACAAATATCACCAGAGAGCAGTTGGCCGCCATGCTGTACCGCTATGCTCAGCATAAAGGCTACGATACCTCTGCCCAGGGGGATCTCAGCCAGTTTAAGGATGTTGACCGGATCAGCAATTTTGCCGGAACCGCCATGAACTGGGTAGTAGGCAGCGGGATTATGAGCGGAAAGGGAAACGCCACACTGGATCCCAGGGGCAAGGCCACCCGTGCGGAGGCTGCCGTCATGCTCCAAAAATTTGAAAGCCTGTATCAGAAATAATTTTTCCGTAAAAGTACGCCTTCGTTTTTTGAGAGGCTTGAGCGTGTCAAAATGGCTTTTTGGCACGCTCTTATTTTTTCCTAAAATCATGGATTTTTCCACTAGGCTGAGATGAAAGAGAGAAATTTCTCTTGGTCTCAGCTGTCACTTTTCTGTTCGGCAATGACAGGAGGAAGGCGGGCGGATTATAGTTTAGCGTATCAGTTGTTAGTTGTAAGATGTTAGTTGTTAGATGAGAGCCTCCTCACTGTCATTCTGAGCCGTAGGCGGAGAATCTCGTCCTTCATTCCCTGAATAGAAGAACGAGATTCTTCACTTCGTTCAGAATGACAGATGGGAAGTGAGCACCTCGCTGTCGGTCGGGTCGGGAACCAGTCTCCTGCACCAAACAGCTTCACGAGCAGGTGCAGCGTTACGCTGCAAATTCCAATTTATCTGCTTACTAATGGTCGGGTCAGAAAGCAATTCCCCGCACCAAGCAGCTTCACGAGTGCCAGCGGTGCAACCGCTCGTACTTTTCCTCCTTTTACTTTTATGACAGGAGAGCTTATCGACAGTTTGAAGCCTTCCTTTTTCTCGAAAGCTTATTTTATTTTCAAAAAAAGATTGACAAAATCAGTGAAATTCCGTATATTTATCTCATTGCGTTTGCATCTGAAAAACGGCCTGCCTCGGGAGGTGAGCAGGTTATAAAAGCGGTCTGGCTTTGCTGCCGTGGTCGTCCTTTTTCCGTCCTGAGGCGGAAACGGGAAAGACGCTATTTTATCCTTTGCGGGAGGCAGTCAGCAGAAATTACGGCCGGACCGGGTTATTTGTGTGCAGCAGGAGCTCAGCTTCCATACGAAGACTGCGTTTTCCTGCCGGAAAAGGTTATCTTTTCTCAAAGAATAATTGAAGACACGCAAAGCTGATTTCGGCGCGCACGCGCCACCGCAAAGGAGATGCATGAAGATGAAGGATACGATCATTTCTTTGAAGGACATCGCTGTCTCGTATGATGGCGAGCAGGTGCTGAAAAACTTTAACCTGGATATTCGGGATGGAGAATTCGTCACGCTGCTCGGCCCCTCCGGGTGCGGAAAAACTACCGTACTGCGAACGATCGGAGGCTTTATCACACCGGACACAGGCGAGGTCTTTTTTAGTGGGAAAAATATTACGGCCCTGCCGCCTTATAAGCGGGAGGTCAATACGATCTTCCAGAAATACGCTTTGTTCCCGCATTTGAACGTGTACGATAATATTGCCTTTGGTATGCGGCTGAAGAAGAAAAGCGAGCGGGAAGTAAAGGAAACCGTCCACAAAATGCTCACCATGGTAAACCTAAACGGCTATGCTCACAGAGGGGTAGGCCAGCTTTCCGGAGGGCAGCAGCAGCGGGTGGCCATTGCCCGGGCCTTGGCCAACGAGCCCAAGATCCTGCTGCTGGACGAACCGCTGGGGGCTCTGGACCTGAAGCTGCGCAAGGATATGCAGGTAGAGCTGAAAAAGATCCAGCAGCAAACGGGGATCACCTTCATTTTCGTCACCCACGATCAGGAAGAGGCCCTTTCCATGTCCGATACAGTGGTGGTGATGGACGGCGGCGTGATCCAGCAGATCGGCACACCCATCGATATCTATAACGAGCCGAAAAACGCCTTTGTGGCGGATTTTATCGGAGAATCCAATATTTTGGACGGCGTGATGCTGGAGGACTACCGGGTAAGGTTCGCCGGGCATGAATTTGCCTGTCTGGATCATGGCTTCGGCACCAAAACGCCGGTAGATGTGGTGATTCGCCCGGAGGATATCGATGTGGTGGAGGCTGCCTCCACCCATATTACCGGCGAAGTGACCGCCGTTACCTTTAAGGGCGTTCATTACGAGATCATTGTGGACGTGGCGGGTTTCAAATGGATGATCCAGTCTACAGACTGCCGCCAGGTGGGGGACAAGATCGGCCTGTCCCTGACGCCTGATGATATCCATGTTATGGCAAAATCGGAATATTCCGGCACCTTTGGCGATTATAGCACCTTCAGCGATGAGATGGAGGAGGATATCACTGCCTCTGAGGAAGCCGCCAGCGAGGAGGGAGAGGAATGAAGCGCTCCGGTTCCAAGCTCCTTTCCGCCCCTTACACCATCTGGATCACGATTTTTATTGTGATCCCCATGCTGCTGGTGGTTTGGTTTGCTTTCACTGACAAGTCTGGAAACTTTACACTGGAAAATATTCTCAGTGTGGGCCAGTACTCCAATGTATTTCTGCGCTCGATCTGGCTGGGGGCCGTGGCAACGGCGATCTCCTTGCTGCTGGGCTATCCGCTGGCCTACGGTATCGCCAAAATGAGCGAAAAGCGGCAAAGCGTTATGGTGATGCTGGTCATGCTTCCCATGTGGATGAATTTCCTGCTTCGCACCTATGCCTGGATGAGTCTCTTGGAGGATAACGGGCTGATAAATGCTCTGTTTACCAGCTTGGGTCTGCCCCGGCTTCACATGATAAACACTGCGGGCGCGGTGGTGCTGGGAATGGTCTATAACTATATCCCGTATATGATCCTGCCGCTGTACTCCGTTCTCACCAAGATCGACCCCAGTGTGATCGAGGCGGCCCAGGACCTGGGAGCCAGCGATAAAAAGGTATTTCTCAAGGTGATCGTCCCCATGAGCATGCCCGGGGTGATCTCCGGCGTGACCATGGTGTTCGTGCCGGCGGTCAGCACCTTTATCATTTCCAAAATGCTGGGCGGCGGGGCAAATCTTTTGATCGGCGACCTGATCGATATGCAGTTCCTGGGAAGCGCGTATAATCCCAATTTGGGCTCCGCCATTTCCCTGGTGCTGATGGTGATCATTTTGATCTGCATGGGCATTATGGATCAGTTTGACGATGGAGAATCCGCAGGGGGAGGTGTCATGCTGTGAAAAAAGCGATCACAAGGCTCTATACCTTTCTGATCTTTCTGTTCCTGTACGCGCCCATTCTGGTGCTGATGGTTTTTTCCTTCAATGATACCGAAACCTCCAGCCGCACGGTGTGGAGCGGTTTTTCCCTGCGCTGGTATCAAAAGCTGTTTGAGGATCGCTTGATTTTAGAGGCCCTCCGGAACACGCTGATCATCGCGGTGATCGCGGCGGCTGCTGCCACCGTTCTCGGCACAGTGGCGGCAGTAGGTATCAATTCCATGAAAAAGCTGCCCCGGCGGGTGATGATGAACATTACGAATTTCCCCATGGTGAATCCGGAGATCGTTACCGGCGTTTCCTTGATGCTGCTGTTTGTTTTTGCGGTGGGGCTGTTTGGCGGCAGGTCTCTGGGTATGGCTTCTCTGATCGCCGCCCATATCACCTTCTGCCTGCCCTATGTGATCCTTTCCGTGCTGCCGAAGCTGCGGCAGATGAACCCGAATTTGTATGAAGCGGCTCAAGACCTGGGCTGTCCGCCGGTGCGGGCCTTTTTCAAGGTGGTGCTGCCGGAGATTGCCCCCGGCATCGTTACCGGTATGATCATGGCCTTTACCCTGTCCATCGATGATTTTGTCATCAGCTATTTTACCAGCGGCACCACCCAGACGCTGCCAATTTACATTTACTCCATGACCAGAAAGCGGGTCAGCCCGGAAATCAACGCCCTGTCCACCGTGCTGTTTGCGGTGGTGATGGTGCTGCTCATCGTGGTCAATGTCCGGCAGTCAAAGGACAAAGGTGTGCCCGCGGCGGAGAAGGAGGAAAGCTTATGAAGCAGTTTTTTTCCTGTTTTTTTTCCCTGCTCCTGCTGCTGTACTGCGGCTTTGCTGCCTCTGCGGAGGAGCTTGATACCGATGTGATTTTGAATGTCTATAACTGGGGCGAGTATATCGCCAACGGCACGGACGGCTCCCTGGACGTAAACGCCGAATTCACCCGGCGCACGGGGATCCGAGTGAACTACACCACCTTTGACAGCAATGAATCCCTGTATTCCAAGCTGGCAGGCGGCGGGGCGGATTACGATGTGATCTTCCCTTCGGAATATATGGTCTCCAAGCTCATTCAGGAGGATAGGCTGGCGGAGCTGGATTTTGAGAATATTCCGAATTTTCAGTATATCGATGAGCAGTTTCGGGACCCCGCCTACGATCCCGGCAGCCGGCATTCCGTGCCCTATACCTGGGGCGTGGTGGGGATATTTTATAACAGGGACTATGTGGAAAAGGAAGTAACCGGCTGGGATATCCTGTGGGATACGGATTACGCGGGAAAGATCCTGATGTTTGATAACCCCCGGGACGCCTTTGCCATTGCCCAATTCCGGCTGGAGCAGTCTGTCAACAGCACCGATCCGGAGGAATGGGAGGCGGCCGCGGCGCTGCTGAAGGAACAGAAGCCTCTGGTACAGGGCTATTATATGGATCAGATTTTTGACAAAATGGAAAGCGGAGAAGCCTGGATCGCCCCGTATTATGCGGGAGACGCCGCCATTCTGGTGGATAACAGCGACAGCATCGATTTTGTTGTGCCGAAGGAGGGCACAAACTTCTTTGTGGACGCCGCCTGTGTTCCCGTTACCTCCAGCCACAAGCGGGAGGCGGAGGAATACATCAATTTCCTTTGTGATCCGGAAATTGCCGGGGCCAATATGGACTATGTAGGGTATTCCACCCCGGAAACCGCCGCCAAGGAATACATTGACCCGGAGATGGTAAACAGCCTCGTTCATTACCCCGACAGTGAGATCCTGAAAAACACGGAAGCGTTTGTCAATTTACCGGAAAACATCAGTAAGCTGGCGGACACCCTTTGGGCGGAAGTAAAAATGGGCGGCCCCGGAGAAGCGATTGTGCTGGTGCTGATCATTTTGGGCTTTTTAGCGGTATATCTTGCTATCATTTTCTATAAGCGGAGAAAGCGGAAGCGGGAACTGACTTGATTCCCCTGAAAAGCTTATTTGCTTTACACGCCTTGGAAGCAGCCGTTGCAAAACGTCAAATTTGCAACGGCTGCGCTGCACAGCAGCGCCGAAAGCGATAGCTTTCGGGCATAATGAGCAATGATGAATTAGCAATTATAAGGGCGAGGACAAAATAGTAGATTATAGTTTAGCATCTACTCTTGGCGCCCCTGAAAGGGGAGCGGTCACGGCGAAGCCGTGACCGAGGGGTTCTTGCCGGAAAGTTGGTAAAACGTAGGTTTTATATGATTTTCCAGCGAGCTGGAACCCTTCCACCACGCAAAGCATGGTCCCCCTCCCCTTTCAGGGGAGGCAAGGGGTTAGTGCTATTCGTTAGTCAGTTAAATTCCAATTTATCAAACCAATCTTTTGCCCTTAATTGCTCATTTCTCATTGCTCATTCCTCATTTTTGTTGGGCGGCGCACTGCTTTTACAGAGCCTATGAAGCGAACAGCTTTCCGTACAAGGCAAATTTTTTGATTTTTCACAAAGAAATTTTGCAAAACCCCTTTACTTTTCCTGTACGTATGCTATAATGCGCAAAGCCTGAAAACATTTTGTGAAAGCAAAATGGGCGGGGCTTCTTTGAAAATGGAGAAGATATGGAATTTTTGTCCGGAAGGCGGTGCTTTCGGATAGAAAAGCAATATTTGCGATTTTCAAAGAAGCCCTTATTTTATGATTCCTTTTGTGAAAAAGGAGGGGTTTTATGTTTCAGTTGAAATGGCTTTGGGCGAGAATGAAGGGCTTTCGGAAGCGCTACATTTTCGCGCTTTGCTCCACCGTGCTGCTTTCCATGCTGTCCCTGGGAAATTCGGTGATCACGGCAAGCATCATGGATCTGGTGTTTGATCCCTTGCAGGCCACCGGGGTGGTGACGGAGGAAATCAAATCCCAGCTTGTGGTGCTGGTGGCGGTGCTGATCGGATTTACACTGTTCCGAACCGGCTTTGGCTATTTCTCGGTGATGACCTATGAGGGCTGTTCCCAAAAGCTGATCTACGGACTTCGCCGGGATCTGTACAAAAACATGCAGGAGCAAGATCAGGCCTTTTACAGCCGGAACCGCACCGGTGACCTGATGACCCGTCTTACCGGCGATATGGACATGATCCGCTTTATGGTGGCTTGGGTCATTCGCCAGCTGATCGACTGCGCCTTTATGTTCCTCACTGCTTCTATCGTATTCCTTGTTACGGATTGGCTGTTTGCTTTGAGCATGCTGGCGGTAACGCCGATCATCTTTGGCTTGACCTACCTTTTCTCCAAGCGGGTGCACCCCTTGTATGTGGAGCTGCGGGAAAAGCTTTCCCGGCTGAACACCGCCGCCCAGGAGAATATTTCCGGAAACCGGGTAGTGAAGGCCTTTGCCCGGGAGGATTATGAGATCCGGCGCTTTGATGAGAAAAACCGGGAGTATAAGGAGGCCAACAAAAACGCTTCCCTGATGTGGCTGAAATTCAGCCCTTATATCGACACGCTGTCTCAGTCCCTTTCCATTGCCGTGCTGCTGGTGGGCGGCGGCTTTCTTATCAGCGGGCGCATTACCATCGGCACTTTTACACTATTTAACGCCCTGACCTGGACGCTGACAAATCCCATGCGAATGCTGGGAATGCACTTAAACGATCTGCAAAGGTTTTTTGCCAGCGCCGGAAAGATCATTGAGCTGTACTATGCGAAATCCACCATTGCCAGTCGTCAGGACGCCGTAAAGCCGAAGGAAAGGGTGAAGGGAGAGATCTGCTTCCGAAACGCGGGGCTGACTCTCCATGGAACCCAGGTGCTGCGGAATATTGACCTTTCCATCAAGCCCGGCGAAACCGTGGCCATCATGGGCCCCACCGGCGCGGGGAAAACTTCCCTCATTAGCCTGATCCCCCGGTTTTCTGATGTTTCCGAGGGAGAGGTCACGCTGGACGGCGTGCCGGTGAACCGGTATGATCTTCGCAGCCTTCGCTCCTCCATCGGTATCGCCACCCAGGAGGTATTCCTGTTCTCCGATACGGTGGACGGAAATATTGCCTATGGTAATACAAAGCTTTCGGAGGAAGAGGTAAAGCGGTACGCGAAAATGGCGGATGTGGACTTTGCCGAAAAGCTGCCGGAGGGCTTTGATACGGTGATCGGCGAGCGTGGCACCGGGCTTTCCGGCGGCCAGAAGCAGCGTATCGCTTTAGCGCGGGCCTTGGCAGTGCGGCCTTCTGTGCTGATTTTGGACGATACCACCAGCGCGGTGGACCTGGAAACGGAAAAGTATATTCAGGAGCAGCTGGCAAGCCTGGATTTCCCCTGTACGAAGGTTATAGTGGCCCAGCGGATCTCCACCACCAAACGGGCGGATAAAGTAGTGGTCATTGAAAACGGCGCCATTACCGAAATCGGCACTCATGCGGAGCTTTCTCAGAAGCCCGGCTACTATCGGGAGGTATTCCTGCTGCAAAACGGCAGCAGTGAAGAAGAAGCAGGGCTCGAAACAGGAAAGGGGGAATAACAGATGGCGAGAAACAGATTTGATGTGGATGAAAACCTCGAAACTCCGTTTAATATCAAGCACCTTCTGCGGGCGGGCTCCTACATTGGCCGCCACAAGAAGAAAATGATCCTGGCTCTGCTGTATTCTGCTATTTCCGCCGCCGCGGCGCTGTTAGGCCCGCTGCTCATTCAGCGGAGCATCAATGTGTCCGTTCCCAATCGGGATTACGGCGAGCTGGTGCTGCTGGCCTTCGTAATGCTCGGCGCGATTCTGGTTTCCGTCCTGTTTTCCAGGGTGCGCTCCAAATACATGATCGAGGTGGGGCAGGAGATCATTTACGATATCCGCAAGGATCTCTTTGAGCACCTGCAAAAGCTGCCCTTCCAGTTCTATGACGACAGGCCTCACGGCAAGATTCTGACCAGGGTGATAAACTATATCAACAGCGTATCAGACGCGCTTTCCAACGGCATTATCAATTTTGTGCTGGAGATCTTCAACCTGATCCTGATCGCCGTGTTCATGCTGCTGTGTGATGTTAGACTGTCGCTGGTGGTCATGGCTGGCGTTCCGCTGCTGGCGGTGGTGGTATTCCTGGTAAAGCCCGCCCAGCGCCGGGCCTGGCAGGACAATTCCAATAAGAATTCCAACCTGAACGCCTACCTCCATGAGAGCCTGGACGGCATGAAGATCACCCAGGCCTTTATCCGGGAAGAGGAAAACGCCGAAATTTATGACCGCTTGAATCAGAACTGCAAGCGCACCTGGATGAAGGCGCAGTATACCTCCAACTTGATCTGGCTTTCCGTGGACAACATCTCTACCTGGGTGGTGGGGGCCATGTACCTTACCGGGCTGATGATGCTGGGGCCCCAGGTGCAGATCGGTACGCTGATCGCCCTGGCCTCTTACGCCTGGCGGTTCTGGCAGCCGATTTTGAACCTTTCCAACCTTTACAATACCTTCATCAATGCCGTGGCCTATCTGGAGCGCATCTTTGAAATGATGGACGAACCCGTTACGGTAGACGACGCGCCCGATGCCGTGGAGCTGCCGCCTATCAGCGGTGCGGTAAAGTTTGACGATGTGACCTTCTCCTACGACGGTTCCATCAATGTGCTGGAGCATTTTGACCTGGAGGTGGCTCCCGGGGAATCCATTGCCCTGGTAGGCCCCACCGGCGCGGGAAAGACCACCGTGGTCAACCTGCTTTCCCGGTTTTACAATATCAACGAGGGCAAAGTACTGCTGGACGACCACGATATCGCGGGGGCAACACTGCATTCCCTGCGCTCCCAAATGGGCATCATGCTGCAGGACAGCTTCATCTTTTCCGGCACCATTATGGATAATATCCGCTATGGCAGGCTGGACGCTACAGACGAGGAGGTCATTGCCGCCGCCAAAACGGTGTGTGCCCATGAGTTTATTAGCCAGATGGAGGACGGCTACTACACCCAGGTAAACGAACGGGGTTCCCGGCTTTCCCAGGGCCAGAAGCAGCTGGTGGCCTTTGCGCGTACCCTGCTTTCCGACCCGCGCATTTTGGTGCTGGACGAAGCCACCTCTTCCATCGACGCAAAAACCGAGCGGCTTTTGCAGGAAGGCCTGCAGGCCCTGCTGAAAGGGCGCACCTCCTTTATCATCGCCCACCGGCTTTCCACCATTAAAAACTGCGACCGCATTCTCTATATTTCCGATAAGGGCATCGCGGAAATGGGAAGCCATGAAAAGCTTTTAGAGCAGAAGGGGAAATACTACCAGCTCTATACCGCCCAGGTAGAGGACTGACAGGAACTCGGTTTTTGAAAATTAATTCTCTGCTATGAAAACGCTCCCTGAACCAAAATTTGGTTCAGGGAGCGTTGGTGTTTCAATCAAAATAAATTGTAGTTTTACACACAGTTCCCTCCTGTCATTCTGAGGAACGAAGTGACGAAGAATCTCGTCCTTTATTGTCTGAGTAAAGAACTGAAGAACGAGATTCTTCACTTCGTTCAGAATGACAAAAGGAAGGCCAGCGGGTAACCGTAAAATTGTAGTTTGGCACACACTCTTGGCTTTCTCGCCTGTCGGCTCGGGTGCAATGCGCCAAGAAAGCTATAGCTTTCTGCGCTTTGCACCCGAGCCGACAGGCGAGAAAGGCAAGTGGTTAGTGCTATTCGTTAGTCAGTTAAATTCCACTTTATCGAACAGTTCCCCACTGTCATTCTGAGGAGCGCAGAAAGCGATAGCTTTCCTGACGAAAAATCTTGCTCTTTGCCCTTAATTCCTCATTGCCAATTCCCAATTCAGGCCTGCTACTGAAACTCCGTCATATTGGGCCAGTAGCGCATGGGCATGTTGCCCCGGCGGAGCTTGGGGTTTAGGCGCCCCTCAATGGCGATGGTTTTGTAAAAGCGCTTCCACAGGGCCCGGTACTTTTCCTCCTCCTCGTCCGGCGGGGGCAGGTCGATGCTGTCCGCCTGAAAAAATTCCCGGCTTCCGTTTTTGCGGTAGAGAAAGCCCAGCTTGTGGGTTTTGTCATAGATCACCAGGTTCTCTCCGGAGAATCTGTCGCAGAAATGAGAGGCAATGATAGGCAGCACGTTGTTATTGGGGGTGATCTCCGCCGCCAGAAATTCTCCCAGGTCGGAAAAGCGCAGGAATTCCACGTGATAGTGAGCTTCATTTTTCAAATACAGCAGCGCCTTGTTCATGGCGTGTACGTGATCGTTGGCGGCAAGCTTTGTGACCTTCGGGCCATGCTTGTAGCCCAGCAGCAGAAAGCGGAGCATGGTCAGCTCCTTTTCCTCCATGCAGGTCAGAAAAGCTCTGCGAAGTATGTGGTAGGCCTCCGGGGAGACCTTTTTCGGAATAGACCGTTCCACCCGGCTTGCCAGCTCCGGCACGGTATCGATGGCCTTGATAGGAAACAGGGTCTCCTGAGGCTCGTCCAGAGGTTGAATTCCCTGGGGAAGCCGCTTGTCCTGAAAGCATTCTGCCACACAGCAGAGAAAGCCGGGAAAGGTGCCGTCGTAGCGGTATACTAAATTTGACCTGTCAGACATTTTACATGATCCTCCTTGCTGGGTGAAAACAACGACAACTGCTCCGGCGGCGCCAAATCCCTCTGGGAAAAGCCCCGTTCACTGACGGCCCCGGCAATAACCGCCGGGTTGTCGGTGGGCAAGGGAGAAATGCTTTTGCCGTTGCAGACAATGAAGTATTTTGCCCGCTTCAGCACCACGCCCAGCTTTTTCAGGGCGTCGAAATCCAACTTGGCATAGCGCCGGGCGGAGCGGATCCGCTGGGCGCTTTTTACCCCAATGCCCGGCACCCGCAGCAGCATTTCATAGGGGGCGCGGTTGATCTCCATGGGGAAATGCTCCATATGATTTACCGCCCAGTTGCATTTGGGGTCCAGCAGGGGGTTGAAGTCGGGGTGCGCATCGTCCAGAATTTCTCCGGCCTGAAAGCCGTAAAAGCGCAGCAGCCAGTCTGCCTGGTAAAGCCGGTGCTCCCGCAGCAGAGGCGGAGGCGTGTCTCTGGCCGGAAGGTTCCGGTCGTTGACCATGGGCATATAGGCGGAGAAAAACACCCGCTTCAGGCTGTACTTCTTATACAGCCCCTCTGTAAGGGAAAGGATCTGCCGGTCTGTTTCCGGGGAGGCCCCGATGATCATTTGGGTGGATTGGCCCGCCGGTACAAATTTGGGGGCCGCCCGGTATTTTACCAGGTCGGTGGTATTTTCCCGAATGCCGTCCCGGATCTGCCCCATGGGGGCCAGAATTTTTTCCTTGCTTTTCTGCGGCGCCAGCAGGGAAAGGCTTTTCTGGGAGGGCAGCTCAATATTTACGCTCATGCGGTCGGCGTAAAAGCCCAGCTGCTCCGTGAGCCGGGGGTTTGCGCCGGGAATGGCCTTCACGTGTACATAGCCCCAGAAATTTTCCTCCTCCCGCAGCTTTTTCAAGGCTGTAAGCATCAGCTCGCAGGTATGATCCGGGTTTTTCACCACCGCCGAGCTGAGAAACAGCCCCTCGATGTAGTTCCGGCGGTAAAACTGAATGGTCAGGCTTACCAGTTCTTCCGGGGTAAAGGTGGCGCGGGGCCCATCGAGGGAATGGCGGTTGACGCAGTAGGCGCAGTCATAGGCACAGTCGTTGCTCATCAGCACCTTCAAAAGGGAAATGCACCTGCCGTCTGCGGCAAAGCTGTGGCAGATCCCGGCCTTTACCGCGTTTCCCAGCTTTCCCGGCTGGCCGGGCCGGTCTACCCCGCTGGAGGTGCAGGCCACGTCATATTTGGCGGCGTCTGTTAAAATTTCCAGCTTTTCCAGTAATTCCATGGTTTCGTTCCTCTTTCCGGTGTGGTGCAAGCAAAGGCTCAATCCGGGCAATAGGCGACGGCGTCCGCCTGAAACAGCAGAGCGCCCTCTCTTCCACCGCCGGGAGCGGCAAATTCCGTCTGGATTGATTTTCGGACAGGGTAATTTCCGTGAAACCGCTCCCGGATCACCCGCTCCATCACAGGGATATTCCACACGTCCCGGAACAGGCAGTCCATTTGAACCACGCTTTCCAGAGTCAGCCCGAAAAGCCTCAGGCGCTGTTCCATTTGGTCAAAGGCGCCGTTTATCTGTTCCTCAATGGTTCCTCCCATGTTGCCGACGCAATACCCTAAAAAGCAGAAATTCCCCGCTTTGATAATGCCGGAATGGGCCCATTCCTCATTGTGCTCTTTTCTGATGATCTCACTCATGTCTGTGACCTCCTTTGGTAGAACGCTTTTTCTCTTTGTCAGGGCGGATCGTCATCGCCCGGGAAACGCTTCCTTTGCCGAAGCGCTCCCGCAGGGAATCCACTGTGGTTTCCAGCCGCTCCAGCCGCTCGTTTCCGCCTGTGCTGTCAAAAAGACTGGTCTGTGCTTCCTGGGCGCTGAGGAGCTTTCCGGCCCGAATTCCCAAAAGCCGCACGGCCCAGCGCTTGTTTTCCCGGCGGTACAGGGCGAGAGCGGCCCGATAAAGGGAAGCGGAATCGCATACGGCGGGCTCGATGCGGCACTGCCGCTGGAATTCTTCAAAATCCTTGCTCTTTACGGTGATCTGTACCTCCCCGGCCTTTACGCCGTGAGCCCGAAGCCTTGAGGCCACCGTTTCCGCCAAGGAGAGAAAGGTTTCCCTGATCTCCTCTTCTGTAGAAATGTCATGGGGCAGGGTAACGCTGTTTCCGATGGACTTTGCAGGCTCTCCGCCGTCCGCGGGGCAAACCGGCGTTTGATCCAGCCCGTTGGCGTAGATCCACAGAGTTTCGCCGATCCTTCCCAGCATGCTCCGCATGGCGGAAAGCTCCATGCGGGCGATATCCCCTATGGTGCGAATGCCAAATTTCTTCAGGGTCTTTTCCGTGTGCGGGCCTACAAACAGCAGCGTCTCGCAAGGCAGCTTCCAAATGACGGATTCCATTTTGTCCCTGCCGAACACCGTAACGGCGTCCGGTTTTTTGTAATCGCTGCCCAGCTTGGCGAACACCTTGTTGAAGGAGACCCCGATGGAAACGGTAAGCCCCAGCTCCATTTTGATCCGCCGCCGAAGCTGCTGGGCGATCTCTTCTCCATCGCCGAACAGCCGCTCGCTGCCGTATACGTCCAGCCAGCATTCGTCCAGGCTGAAGCTTTCCACCAGGTCGGTGTACTCGCAGTAGATCTCCTTCGCCAGCCGGGAAAAATGGGAATAGCGCTCGTGGTGGGGCGGCACTAACCGCAGCTCCGGGCATTTTCTTTTCGCCTGCCAGATGGGCTCCGCCGTTTTTACACCGCACTGCTTTGCCAGCATGTTTTTTGCCAGAATGATCCCGTGCCTGCTTTCCCGGTCCCCGGCCACAGCCATGGGTACATTCCGGTACTGGGGCGCGTACAGAGTTTCCACGGAGGCGTAGAAATTATTCATATCCACATGCAGAATGCCGTTTTTCACAAGCCATACCTCCTGTAAACTCAAACATGCGTTCGCAACCCACACTTCTATTATAGAACGTGCGTTCGGAATGTCAAGAGGGAATTTTTGAAAAATAAAATTTTTCAGGCAGCGGGCGGAGGCGTGTTTTCGGTTCGGGAGCAAGAAGAGCGGTAAGCGGACTAGTTGTTAGTCGTTAGAGAAAGACAAGCCCCCTTTTTGTCATTCTGAGGAACAAAGTGACAAAGAATCTCGCCCTTGATCCCGGAAAAGGGCAAAGGACGAGATTCTTCACTTCGTTCAGAATGACAAAAGGAAAGAAAGTGGCTTGCTGCTAAATTATAGTTTAGCACTTACCCTGGCTTTCTGCTATTCGTTAGCCCTGCAAATTCCACTTTAGCGGACTCTTCCTTTGTCCTTAATTGCTCATTGCTAATTGCCCACTGCACTTTGCCCTTTCTAAACCACCCACGACTAGCGCCCTTCCAGCAGCTTTTCCATACAGGCCGTCAGGGTTTTTTCGCTGAGCGCGCCCAGGTAGGCGTCCACTACCATGCCCTCAGTGTCGATAAATACCGTGGCGGGAATGGAATAAGCGCCATAGGCTGTGGCGGCGTCTTGCTTTGTGTCAAAATAGACCGGAAAGGTGTAGCTGTTGTCCGCCATGAATTCCTTTACCACCTCTTCCGTGTCCCGGCCATCGGTCATATTCACCATCAGGAAGGTTATGTCCTCTCCGTAGGACTCGTAAATCTTTTGAAAGGCGGGCAGCTCCGATTTACACGGCCCGCACCAGGTGGCCCAGAAATTGATCACGATGGGTTTTCCGAAAAAGTTGGACAGCGATACGCTTTTTCCCTCGGGATCCAAAACCGTGAAGTCCGGCGCCGGGATCTTTTCGGGAGTGGAGCCTTCTGCGGAAGAGGAAGCCGGGGAGGACGCCTCTGAAGAGGCTCCGCCTGCAAAGCTTTGATCCGCTGTGTATCGCTCCGCCAGGCGGGGATAGAGAAATGCCGCGGCTGCCAGCAGAAGCACCAGCGCCGCCGCCAAAAAAATGGTCGTTTTTTTCTTCATGATACGATCCTTTCTTCTATTGGGGGGTGATCCCGGTTTTCAGTTCTCAGGAAAAAACAGCCAGCAGAGCATTCAGCCAGCCGAAGGCCATGGCAATGCCGATGAGGATCAGAAATCCACCGCACAGCAGGTTGACTACCCGCCCGTGCTTTTTGATAAATTGAAACGCGGTATTCAGCTTTTCCAGTAAAACGGCAGAAAGTAAAAACGGCAAGCCCAGCCCCAGGGAATACACCACCAGCAGCAGGGCACCCTTCGCCGCACCGCCGCTGGTAGAAGCCAACATCAGGGCCGAACCGAGGAAGGCCCCCACGCAGGGGGTAAGGCTTACGGAATAGATCACACCGAACAGAAAGGCGGAAAACACGCTTTTGATCTCCCTGCCGGAGCGCATGCCCTGAAAAAAGGGCAGCGGCAGGATCTCCAAGTAACTCAGTCCAAACAAAATTACGATGCAGCCGCAAACAATATTCACCGCTGTTTGATACTCCTTCAGAAAAGCTCCCAGTGTTCCGGCAAAGAGACCCAGCGCGGAGAAAACGATGGTAAACCCCAGAACAAAGGCCAGGGCACGGGGCAGTGTCCGGCGTTTTTCTCCTGTGCCGCCCGCAAAGTAGGAAAGGTACAGGGGCAATAGGGGCAGCATACAAGGCGATAGAAAGGAGATGACTCCTTCCAGAAAAGTGATAAGATACTGCATAAAAAGCTTCCTTTCGGTGGTTTCCAGAGAGGCTTCTTTCAGTATAAGGGAATATAGCCATATGGGTCAAGCCCTGTAGGCAAAGTTAAAACGTTTTTCTTTACTTTTTGAAGAGACAGTTTTACAATGAGAGAAAAAGGAGGGAAAGCCTGTGGAGATGAGGCCCATTGGCTGGGTGAAAAGCGATTTTCAAAGCAAATTCGGGATCCCCCGGCAAAGCGGACTGGTGGAGGAGCTTCAGGCCCGGGTGTTTTTTTCTCCGGAATACCGGATCAAAGAAGCCTTTCGGGGATTAGAGGGATTTTCTCACATTTGGCTTTTATGGGAATTTTCCCAAAGCGTGCGGGAAAGCTGGTCGCCCACGGTGCGTCCGCCCCGGCTGGGCGGCAATAAGCGCCTGGGCGTGTTTGCCACCCGGTCTCCCTTTCGGCCCAATCCCCTTGGCCTTTCCTGCGTGAAGCTGGAAAAGGTGGAGCTGGAAGGGGCCGAAGGCCCGATCCTGCATATTCGCGGGGCAGATCTGCTGGACGGTACGCCCGTTTTCGACGTGAAGCCCTACCTGCCCTATGCGGACTGCCGCCCCGAAGCGTCTGGCGGTTTCGCGCCGGACACCCCGGAAAACCGGCTTACGGTAGAGCTGCCGCCGGAGCTTGCGGAAAAAGTGCCCGCCGAAAAGCTCCCCGCGCTTTTCGGCGTACTGGCGGGAGATCCACGCCCCTCCTATCAAAACGACCCCCAGCGGGTTTACGGCATGGCCTTTGCCGGGCTGGAAGTGAAATTCCGGGTGGAAAACGCCACACTGTTTGTTTTGGACGTTCAGAAATAGAGAAAATAAGAGAAACCTCACAGGCTTCTGTGTGTTTCATAAAAAATTCTGAGAAAGGTTGTGGGAAAGATGAATTGGAAAAAGCAGGCACGTCAAAAAAAGAGGCGGCCTGCGGCCTGAGAAAAGCCGCGGCCTGCCGGAAGGAGAATTTATGGAACCGATCGTCATTCGAGAGTACGACCCTTCTCTGGAAAAGCTTTGGGTAGACCAATTTGTCCGCTACGCAAGGGAGGATCTGGGAGATACGCTGCCGGAGGAGATCCTGCGGGAAAAAATTGCCCGGGGCGTGATTTTGCGAAACCAGGAAGCCGGCATTTCCTCCATTGCCCTTGTACTGGTGGGGGACGCGGTGGCGGGCTTCGCTTTCTATCAGGTAGATTCCCCGGAGAGCGACTGGTGTAAGCGGCCCGGCTGGGGACTGATCCGGGAGTTCTGTGTGCTGCCGGAATTTCGCCGCCAGGGCTGCGGCACGGCGCTGGCACAGTATGTGGAACAAAAGCTGTTTGAAAAAACAGACCGCTTATATCTTACCGCCCACGACGAAGCCGCGATCTGTTTTTGGACCGCCTGCGGATACCGTGATACGGGAGAGGATTTTACAAACGGCCATCGCCTGATGGAAAAAGAGAAATAGGAATTTCCGAAAGTTCAAAAGATGGGTCACTCTTGGAGTGCCCCATCTTCTATTTTGAGAACAGTTCCCAGAAATTTCGTAGGGGAAATGGAAAAGCGCTCGTAAATATGAAGCAGCGCTTCTGTGGTCACTTCGGAGGAAACGACTCCCTGTTCCACCTGCTTGTAGCACTCCACACTGATCTCCAGGATCTCCGCCATGGATTCCTCGGAAAGCCGATAGTAGCTTCGCAGTGTCGCCACGTTACCACAAAAATTTTTCAAAGCCTGAGATGCTTCTTTGCTTTTCATAAATAGAAAACTGCTCCTTATAGCGAATTTCCTCTATTATACAACCGGCAGGCAGCTTATGGTATGCCGGATTCCCGGTTTTGCAAAAAATTTTCCGTGCGGAAAAAGGGGCATTTTGCAGAACTATGGAGAAGAAAGGAGAGAAAAGGGGCTGCTGTAAAATAATGCGTTCTGCAGCGGCCCCTGATCTCAGACGCTTTTCTTAGATGCTGGACAGTGGCATGCAATGAGGAATTAGCAATGATAGGCGAAAACAAAGAAATAAATGATAGTTTATGGAACAGTTCCCCCTTGTCATCCTGAGGAGCATAGTGACGAAGGATCTCGTCCTTAATTTCTAGGGGAAGGTCAAAGGGCGAGATTCTTCACTTCGTTCAGAATGACAGGTGGAGAGCGAATGGATAACCGCTAAATTCCAATTCATCGAGTTCTCTCCCTGCCCATAAATTTCTCATTGCTCATTACTAATTCTCCGCCGCTCTGCCGCGGTTTCTTACTTTTTGTGTTTTTCGGTTGTACGGGGAATGCTTTTATGCTATACTAAACGTCAGATGCTGAATACTAAAAAAACAGGATTGTTTAGAGTATCTTCCGGGAGGATAGGAGTATGGCAAGCGGCTATTATCAGCCTTGCGCGGAGTTGGACAGGTGCAATGAGCTGATCGAAACATATTTTTTGAAAAAACGGTATCGGGAATGCTTTGAGGGTCATCTTCCCCTGGCGGAACAGGGATATCCTCTGGCGGAATGCCAGGTGGGATATTTTTATTACGAGGGTCTCGGGGTGGAAAAGGATCTCGAAAAAGCCTTCTATTGGACAGAACGCGCGGCAGAGCACGGAGACTGGGACGCTCAGTGCAATCTGGCCGAATTTTATGAAGATGGTATCGGCACGGAGAAAAACCTGGAAAAGGCGAAGGAATGGTACCGAAAGGCCGCAGAGCAGGGCCATGATATGGCGCTGGCGAAGTGTAAAGAGCTGGGAATTACACTGTAATTGCCGGCGGGAAGGCGGAGTGGACAACCTATGGGGGAGCAAAGCTTAAAAACAAGACTCACGGCTTATACAGGGGAATTTATGGCGGCGCTGCTGCTGATCCAGCCCCTTTTGGACGTGCTGTCTTATTTTATGCAGGAGCACGGCTCCACTGTGGTGACTACCGCCCTGCGCACGGCGCTTCTTCTTGTGGTGAGCTTTTACGGCTTTGTCATTTCCAACAGAAAGCAGCTGTATGCCGCCTGTTATGCTTTGATCGGGGGCTTTTGGCTTTTGCATATGCTGAACTGTTTCCGCACAGGCTATCTTCAGCCAGTGGGAGACGCGGCGGAATATTTGAAGCTGGTACAGTTCCCTTTGTGGACGCTTTCTTTCGTCACCTTTTTTCGGGAAAAAGAGGGGCTGGACGCCCGGGCGCTGGGGATCCTCACAGCGAATTTTGCCATCATTCTGCTGGTGATCGGCCTTTCCTACGTGACCGGTTTTCCCGTATACACCTATGATTTCCCGGAGCGTGAGATCCAGATCGGTGTTCTGGGCTGGTTCGGCGTGGCAAATGCCCAAAGCGCGATCCTCAGCCTGCTGGTGCCCGCTGTGCTGCTATGGGGGCTTCGCACGGAAAAGCTGTGGGTGTTCTGCCTGTGCGGCGTATCGGGGTTCGGCCTGCTGTATTTTACCGGGACCCGCCTGACCTTTTACACGGCGGTGCTGGCAGCTTCCGCGTTCCTTGTTTTGATTTTCCTGTGCAGAAGACCCTGGGTGTTCGCTTTGCCCCTTTTGACGGCGCTGATTTTGCTGCTGGCGTTCCGGGGCGCTTCTCCCATGGAGGCGCGGCAGAAGGTTTCCGGCACCTCTTTTTCCGTATATCAGGAAAAGATCGACGCCGTCATGGGAGAGGATAAGGATTTCGTTTACAAAAAGGGTGAGGAAATTCCTCCGGCGGTTTTGGAAAAGATAGAAACAGTGTACCGGGAGATCTACGGAAAGCAGGGCGTTTACAAGGAGGTTCTGCTGGAGGACCTGCTGGATCGGTTTGGGCTGCCGAAGGTTTTGGAGAAATTTGAGTATACGATCAGTGCGAAAACCTTGAACAACAGCCGTATCAGAAAGCTGAAGGCCATGGAGCTGGTGTGGGAGGAGCAGGACTTTCTTACCCACCTTTTGGGCATGGAATACGAAAAAGCCCAGATCGGCGGGCACAATTACGACCCGGAAAACGATTTTCCCGCCTTGCTTTACAATACGGGATATTTGGGCTCTGCTCTCTATCTTTGTTTTGTGCTGGGGCTTCT
Source organism: Neglectibacter caecimuris (assembly GCF_034335015.1). Taxonomy (NCBI): domain Bacteria; kingdom Bacillati; phylum Bacillota; class Clostridia; order Eubacteriales; family Oscillospiraceae; genus Neglectibacter; species Neglectibacter caecimuris. The sequence goes on from NZ_JAWXXK010000005.1 coordinate 21,803, forward strand.
TTTCTATGGGCTGCGGGAATTTCTGCGCAGGTTCCCTTCTCTGCTCACCCCGGAATTTGCCACCGCCGCTATGATGCTGGTGCTGGCGCTGGGAAGCGCGCAGCTTTCCGGGCAGGTCCTGCGCAAGCCCAATGTTACCGTATATGCTTCTCTGGCGGCTGCCATGCTGTATGTGCAGGCCCGGGAAGCGCCTTCTCAGACCCGATTGCGGCCCGGCTATAAACGGAACCCCGCGGTGTATTTGAAAAAGATAGGATAAACCGGATCGCCCCTGTCTGGAGCTTCTGAGGAAAAACATGCCGGAGTTTCCGGCCAAGGAGCATGGAGAAAAGAGATATGATAAAATCGCTGCGAACTGCCATTGAAAACAAAATGTCCGCCGTGGTGCTGGCGCTGCTTGTGATCCAGCCGGTAATGGACGTGCTCTCTTATTTCCTGGGGGAAATGGGGAGCAACGCCCTTTCTACCGCTTTGCGCTTCCTGTTGCTGGCAGCGGTGGCGTTTCTGGGTTTCTTTGTCAGCAGCAAAAAGAAGATCTACTTTTTATTTTACGGAGCGGTAGCCCTGTTCTGGATCGCCCATATGCTGAACTGCCGCCGGATCGGCTACCAGTCCTTTGTGGCGGATATGGCGAATTTTCTGCGTATTTTGAATTTCCCCATCTTTACCCTTTCCTTCGTCACCTTTTTTCAAAAGGGAAAGGAGATCCAGAAAAGCATTTATCTGGGCTTTGCCGTCAATCTGGGAGAGGTCCTGCTGTTTACGGCCCTTCCCTGGGTTTTGGGCCGCCCGGTTTACACCTACGGCGTTTTGCAGGTTGGGGTGCTGGGCTGGTTCAGCGTTCCCAGCGCTCAGAGTGCCATTATTGTTTTACTGGTTCCCCTGGCGCTTTTATGGGCGTACCGCACCGGGAAATATCCCGTGTTTTTGGGGGTCATGCTTCTCAGCTTTGGCCTGATGTTCGTCACGGGAACAAAGCTCACCTTCTATTCCATTTTCATCATCGCGGGGGCCTTTGGGTTCCTGTTTGCCCTGAATTTGAAAAAGAAATCGCTGAAATATGCTGCTCCTTTACTGCTTCTTCTGGTGCTGGTGTTCCTGTTCCGCCATCACTCGCCCATGGCCCTGCGGGAGCAGATGTCCGCCTATGCCCGGAATAATTACGGCGCTCTGGTGGCGGAAAGCCTGGAAAACAGCGGCGCGGACGCGGAACTGATCCGAACGATCCAGAACGGCTTTGACGCGGCAAATACCTCAGAGGAGAAGCTGGAGCAGATCCGCCGAAGCCTGATCGGCGTGTATACGGATAAAGAGGTGTACGGCGTTTTCCTGAAAAACCTCCACGATCGTTTTGGCGTGTACAATGTGATGGCGGCCTATGGGTACACCACAGAGCCCTCTATTTTGTCGGATTCCCGTATGCGAAAGTCCATTTTTGCCAAGTTGGTGTGGGAGGAAAAGGATTTCGCTACCCGGCTTTTGGGCTTTGAATACAGCGATATGCTGATGGGCGGGGAAATTTACGACCTGGAAAATGATTTCCCGGCAGTGTACTATTTTTGTGGCTATTTGGGCTTTGGCCTGTACCTGCTGTTTTTTGCCTACCTGGCCTTTATTATCCTGAGGGCCTTTTTCCGGGATATCGCTGCCTGTATTGCGGAGCGAAAGGGAAAGCCCGGAAACCCCGTGCTCAAGGGGGCGGGCTCCTTCTGGCAGGGAGTGCAGCGTTTCCTTACTATAGAAATGGGAGCGGTGGGCATGACCTTTTTACTTGCCATTATCGCCGCCCAGATCTCCGGCAATGTACTCCGCCGCCCCAATGTGACGGTGTATTTTGCCGCCGCCTCAGCCTGTGTGTACCATCTTACGGTGGATCTGCGGCGAAAGGAAGAGCCCCACGACCTAATCGGGGGGTTCTAGATACTAGATGCTAGACGCTGGATTGCACCGGAAAACCGAGCAGCGCTCGGTTTTCCGGTGCAATGCTACATGATGGGGAATTAGCAATTAGTAATTAGCAATGAATGGCAAGTCTCCCTCTTTCCGTCATCCTGTTCTTTCTCTGTCATCCTGCTTTTTTCTGTCATCCTGAGCAAAAGCAAAGCAAGCTTTGCTAACGCGAAGGATCTCGTCCTTCAGCTCTTTACTCAGGAATTGAGGTTGAGATATTCACCAAGAAAGCAGGGCGAGCCCCGCTTTTTGCTTAGTAAGACAGCAGAGGCTGCCTTTTTCTCTGACCTTACTAATTGCTCATTCCTAATTTCTAATTTCTTAATTGCCCTCGCGCCTTTTCTAACAACTAACAACTAAAGACCGAGATCCTTCGCTTCGCTCAGGATGACAAAGAGAGGGCCTTTTCTCTTTCTAAACAACTAACGACTAATAACTAACAACTAAAAGCCCAGAGCCTGTAATTCAGTACAGGCTCCGGGCTTTTAGAGAGTATATGAGTGATGAAAAAAGAGTTGTACGCAATTTGGTTTCACTTAGGCTACAAAGAAGCCGTTCTGGAAGGGAGAGAGCCCGCCCTTTACTACAGCATAGTTTGCCATGTAACCGGCGCTGCCGTTTAAGAAGCGATCAAACCGGGAGGGCTGTGCTTTGCGGGTGCTTTTCTCATTACGCTTGTTCAGGGTTTTAGAGGTGTAATTGGTTTTCATAAAGAAAGTCTCCTTTTCGATGAAGTTTTGTTTTTTGAAGTAATTTCCTGTTTAGGCTACAAAGAAGCCGTTCTGGAAGGGAGAGAGCCCACCCTTTACTACAGCGTAGTTTGCCATGTAATCGGCGCTGCCGTTTAAGAAGCGATCAAAACGGGAAGGCTTGTGAGCAGCTTTCTGACTGCCCGTGGTCTTGTGAATAGTTCTGGAGGTGTAAGTGTTGTTTGTGTTTTTCATGAAAACTACTCCTTTGCTGTAAGATACGCCTGTCATACTGTTTGATAGGCGGTTTGCTTTTTGCTATGGCTCTATTATATGCCGTGTTTATAAATTTGTCAAGCGTTTTTATAAAGATTTTTGAAAAAATTTTTGGAAGTTCATAAATCTATAAAATTCCAGGAAATTAGCGGGATTCAGCGAGGCGGATCATATGAAAAGGAGGGCGATAGATAAAAAAATTTAGAAAAAGCTTTAGAAAAAACAAAAAAAGGAAGAGGAAATCACCTCTTCCTTTATAAATATATTTAGAGCCTTGCGTTCTACTGAAACAGAACGCAGGATATGGTGCTTGGGAGCGCTCCTTCCGGAAAATGTGCCTTATTCCGCGTTTAAGTCCTTTACGCTGTCCCGAATCACCAGCTCAGCGGGAAGCTCGTATTTCAGCAGGGTAGAAGAAAAGCCCGACCGCCGCAGCTTACGAAGATCCTGAAGAAGCAGAATGCAGGTGCGGCCCATCAGCTGGCTGGAATTTTTTACGGTAGTCAGCCTGGGAGAAACCATTTTGGAAATGGGGTTATTGTCAAAGCCTGTTACAGAAATGTCTTCCGGTACGCGGTATCCCAGCTGCCGTAAAGCGTTTACGGTACGCATGGCCTGCCGGTCGTTTTCGCATACCAAGGCGGTGGGCAGGTGCTCCGCCTGGGAAAAAGCCTGCACCAGCTTCTGATGATCGTACAGATCGTCGTCTACTCCGGCCCGGAAGAAAAATTCCCGGTGCTCTTCCAGATCCAGCTCGGCAAGAGAGCAGCGAAAGCACTGGCGGCGGTCCTTTTGCCAGCCGAATTCCCAGCCGCTGGAAATATAGCCGATCTCCTTGTGGCCACAGCTTTTCAGATAGCTTACAATATTGTACATGCTTTGGCGGTTATCGACCCGAACACTGTTGACAGGCAGCGCGGGATCGTAAACATCGATGAACACCGCGGGCACTTCTATTTCCTGGATCTCCCGCAAAATCTCTTCGGTGATCCGATGGGTCTGTACCACCGCGCCCACAATGCTCCCGCTGCGCCGGAACAACTCCGCCGGGCTTGTGCCGTTTTGGCACTTCATGTGAAATACCACCAAATTCAAATGATTGTCCCTGGCCTCCGCCTCGGCGCCCTCCAGAATACCGGGGAAAAAGGAAAAATCGTCCTCCTCATCATCGCAGTCCAAATAAGAAAGAAAGGCGATGGATTTGCAGCCGCTTTCGGCAGAAGCGATGGCAGGAGCTTCCCCCTCCCGGCAGGATTCGCACATCATGCTTTCACAGTCCAGCTCCCGTATCTTTTTCAGCAAAGACTGGCGCAGAGAATCGCTGATCCCGGGCTTGTTATTCAGCACCAATGAAATGGTGGCGGGCGATACACCCAGCTTTTTCGCAAGATCCTTGGCTTTCACAGGCAACACCTCAAAAATACGCAAAGACTGTTTTATAAAGTTTATAAACTTATTATATCAGATTCCCCGAAAAATGCAAGAGGCGATTTTGCGCAAGGAAGGGAGAGAGCTTTGCGCAGGCCTCCGCCCGGTAAAAGGGAGGCTTCTCCTCCAGTTCTCCAAGGATCTCCCGAAGCCGCCGGGCGGTTTCCTGATCCGCGATAAAGGGCTGTATCTCCTTTTTGGGCATATCCCGGACGGCGGTCAGAAGGGGAGACACTAAAAAATAGCTGTACCGGCAGAATTCCGGCGCATAGAAGGTGTGCAGGCGGTTGGGATTGATCACCGCCAGCTCGCCGGCCTTGATTGGAATCTTCAGGGTATCCGATACGGCGATCCCGCTGCCCTCCGTGCAGAAAAGCAGCTCCGTGGCCTCGTGCCAGTGCAAAAAAGCGCTTTCTTCATTGTGCTCCAGCACGGCTGAGGAAAAAAAGACGGGAAGCTCGGAATCGTCGTAAACGTCCGCGTCATATTCATAGAAATTCATCAAAGCACCTCCTTGTGCAAAATCGGACAAGCTTTCTGCAAGACTCTTGCTTTACTTCACAGGAATATCCAAGGTAAAATGAAGCCAGAGAGGAGTGAAAAAATATGTTCCAATTTCCAATCGGCGTCTTGCTGGATTCCTTCCGTACCGACCCGGAAACCGCCATGAAGTGAGCCTCCCGGCTGGGGCTGAAGGGAATACAGGTGTATGCCACATGGGGTGAAATGGCCCCCGAAAACATGACTTCCGCTCGCAGAAAGGAATTTCTTTCCATGGCGGATTCCTACGGCCTGAAGATCTCCGCCCTGTGCGGCGACCTGGGGCACGGCTTTTTTAATCCGGAAACGAATCCGGAGGCTATTGAACGCTCCAAAAGAATTTTGGAGCTGGCAAAGGAGCTAGGCTCCAATGCCGGAACAATCCTCTGATTTTTCCGGCTGCATTGCCCGAATGCGGGAACTTTCCCGGGGGAAGGACACCATTACCGGGCATTGGGAGATCGCGGGAATCTTATCGGAGCAGGCTCTTCCCACCTATCCATTGGGCTTTCCGGAAGAATTTTGCCGGGAGTTTTCCCGGCAGATCGGGCGGGGGCTGCTGTGTAACCGGCCCTATTCCGGCACTCAGGTGCTTTGCGATTATGGCGAGCGCCATTTGCAAAGCGGAGACCTGATCCTTTACACCTCCGCAGACAGCGTGTGCCAGCTTGCCGCCTATGAAGAGCTGGTTCCGGTGGAACAGCTTTATGAATACTGCGAGATCGCCAGAAGCATGCTAAAGGTGGGCAGGGTGATCGCCCGTCCCTTCCGCGGGAAAGCCCCCGCGTTTGAGCGCACCTCGGCCCGCCGGGATTTTTCTCTTTCTCCCCCCGGTACGACCATGCTGGACGTTTTGCGGGAAAACGGTCTGGAAACCATTGCCGTTGGAAAAATCGAGGATATTTTTGCCAGGCGCTCTGTCAGCCGGGCCATTCACACAGAAGATAACAGAGACGGCATGGAACGAACTACGGCCGTTGCCCAGGAGGAATTTCAGGGCCTCTGCTTTGTAAACCTGGTGGATTTCGATATGAAATACGGCCACCGCAACGATATCGAGGGCTACGCCCGGGCCCTTTCCGAATTGGACCGGTGGCTGGGAAGCTTTCTTCCTCTTCTGGAACGGGAAGATCTGCTTCTCCTTACCGCCGACCATGGCTGCGACCCCTCCTTTCCCGGCACGGATCACACCCGGGAATACACGCCTATGCTGGCGTGGGGTTCCTCCGTGAAACACAGCAGGAATTTGAGAACCCGCGCGGGCTTTTCAGATATCGGGAAAACGGTTTTAGAGTATTTCGGTTTGCCGAACACGCTGCCCGGAAGCTCTTTCTGGCGGGAGATCAGTCTTTCGTAATTTTGAAAAAAACGTTGACAAATCTTTTGGGGAATACTACAATAAAGGGCGAAAAATGAAAGAAGGGGTGCAAAAGATTGTCTTTGCGGAGCAAAGCCAATCTTCTTGGAGTTTGCGAAGCAAACTCCTCAAAGGAGAATGGTTTTGTCTTTGCGGAGCAAAGCCAATCTTCTTGGAGTTTGCGAAGCAAACTCCTCAAAGGAGAATGGTTTTGTCTTTGCGGAGCAAAGCCGATCTTCCTGGAGTTTGCGAAGCAAACTCCTCAAAGGAGAATGGTTTTGTCTTTGCAATGTGTGGACGATCTTCCCGGAAAGTTGATTTATTTCCTTTCCGGGTGCTGAGAGGAGCTTCGAGCTTAAACCCTTTGCCCGACAGGGCAGGAACCTGATGCGGATAATACCGACGTAGGGAGCATTTCATGATAGGCTGGGCGAGAAGCCCGAACTGGGTTTTGCGTGTCTGCCGCAAAGCGGCTTGTGAATGCGTTCTATGTCATTTGGGAGAAATTCTCAAGTGGCATTTTTTCATTTTTCAACATACTTTGTCCGAAGAAAGGAAAAATGAAAATGAAGCAAAAAACGAAAAATCTGGTGTTGGGCGGCGTTTTGGTTGCTCTGGGAACGGTGTTTTCCTTTATCAAGGTGTTCGAGCTGCCCCAGGGCGGATCCATTACCCTTTGTTCCATGCTGCCGGTGATGCTGTTTGCTTATCTGTGCGGCACAAAATGGGGCTTGGCGGCGGGGCTTACCCACAGCGTTTTGCAGATTTTATTTGGGCTGAACGCCTTAAAGGGTATTACAGCCGGAGCGGTGGTGGGCTCCATTCTGTTGGATTATATCTTGGCCTTTACCGTACTGGGGCTTGCCGGCGTTTTGAGAAACAAAATAAAGCACGATGGCCTTTCGTTTACGTTGGGCTGCCTGATCGCCGGGCTGCTTCGGTATTTATGCTCCTTCCTGTCTGGTTGGATCCTGTGGGGCGAATTCGCCGACGCGAATTTTTCTCCCATGCTGGCAGGCATGAGCGGCAACACCCTGGCCTGTTTCTATTCTCTCGTTTATAACGGCAGCTATATGCTGCCCGAAATTGTCATCACCTGCATTGTCGCATTCGTTATTATGCAGACCGCAGGCCCGCAGCTGAAAAAGCTGGCGGGAGACACGGCGCAAGCATAGCCTTCAAAGCTTGTACGCCTTATTCTGTTGGGAGAAGCGCTCAGAATAAGGCGGCGGGTTTCGGGAAAACTAAGGCTGTAAAACATGGTTTTACAAATCTCATCAAACGAGGTGCCTTAGTATGAACAGATTGGAATGTCAGGTCACGTCCTGCCAGCACTACTGCGATAACCTTTGCTGCCTCCCCGGCATTCAGGTGGACGGCCCCGCCGCTCGGGAAAGCAGCCAGACCTGCTGCGATTCCTATGAGGAGCGCAGACAGGGCTCCGGTCAGAACTCCACCGACCATGTTCCCAGTGTGGACAGCTCCATCGATTGCAGCGCCGAGCACTGCGCCTACAACAAAAATTGTAAGTGCGAAGCGGAATGCGTTTGTGTGGGCTGCTGCTGCGGGGACGTGTGCTCCAAGGGCGGTACCGAATGCTGTACCTTCCAGCCTGAATAAGCAGACGATTCGGGCAAAGCCCTGCTCCCCCTGCGGGAAGCAGGGCTGCTTTTTGCTCTTTTCTCAAAGGGAAACTTGTGTTATACTGACTGCGAAAAAGTTAGAACTTGTACCAATGGAATAAAATGTACAGCTTTCCGGCAGATTTTATCGGGAACTGCGTTTTGTTCCCCGGTAAAGTCCGTTCAAAAATCTGCACGTGTATCCTATCGGTACAAGTTCTAAGAAAGAGAGAAGAGATCACATGATAAAGCTTTTGGCCTTTGATTTGGACGGCACCACCATTACAGAGCACAAATATCTTTCTCCGGGCAACAGGAAAGCGCTGCTGGCGGCGGAGGAGGAGGGTGTTATTCTGGTTCCGGCTACCGGGCGCATGAAAAGTTTTCTGCCGGAGGAGATCACGGCCCTGCCCGGGGTGCGGTACGCTATTACCTCCAACGGCGCAGCGGTTTACGACCTTTTGGAGGATCGGGCGGTGCATGAAAGCCTGATCCCCAACGAAAAGGCCCGTCAGGTTCAGGAAATTTTGGAGGAGTACGATATTTTTATCGAATACTACCAAAACGGCGGCGCCATCACAAAAACAGGCTATCCGGAGATGATGAGAACACATTTTGGACTGCCGGAATCCAAATGGCACTTTGTGAATGGCAAGGGATACTCCTTTACAGATAATTTCAGGGAAATGTTGAAGGAAACCGGACTGTGTCCGGAAAAAATAAACCTTCCCTATTTGAAGGGCGGCCTGCGGGAGGAGCTGTGGGAGCGGCTGGAGGGCCTGGGCGGCCTGCGGCTGACCTCCTCGATCCCCGATAACATAGAGGTAAACGCGGAAAACGCCCACAAGGGCGCGGCGGTGCTGGCCCTGGCGGCTCAGCTGGGCGTTTCCCGGGAAGAGATCCTGACCATCGGGGACAACGGCAACGATGTGACCATGCTGAAAGCCGCCGGCTGTTCCGTGGCGGTGGAAGACGCCTCCCCGGAAGCCCTGGCCGCCGCGAAATACATCACCGCCGCCCATGACCGGGACGGGCTGGCAAAAGCGATCGAAAGGCATATACTGCTCAGAGGTTAACTGCGAGAGAAGAGCCCCCAGGATATGCTTCTCCGAGTTTTGCCACCGCCTGCGGGAGAACGCGCTGGAAAATAAGTGCAAGGGAAAGCGGTAAAACGGTGCGGATCCCCTCTTGTGAAAAAAGGCGTAAAAATCTTTTTCCCCCACTTGACAAGGGGCTGATACCTTTTTATAATATGTTATAACATTATGATATTATGACTTTAGAAAGGCGGAGAGGCAAATGGAATTCTATCCCGGGTTTCCCATTTCAGCAGTGACAGAGCCTATGGGGTTTCATTATGGGGAAGGGGCCTATGGGCCGGAGCCTGAGCTGCGGAGGCTGGACGCCATCAGAGCTTCTCTTTTGGAGCCTCGGTGCCAGGGGCCGGAGAACGTGTACTGCATTGCTATGGACGTGGGGCTTTCCGAGGACCGCTCCGATCTGCTTGCCCGAAATCTGCTGTACGGGGCGGTGACCTACGCCAAGGGCAGCCTCGGCAGAGAGCCCGTCCGGTCTCAGGGCCATATTCATGCCGTTTCCCCCTCCTGTGGGGCCTCCACCTGCGAGGTGTATGAGATCTGGGACGGTGAGGCCTGCATTTACATGCAGGAAAGCGGCGGGGACGATGCGGGGAACTGCTATGCCGTGACCGGAAGGCCGGGAGATGTGATCATCGTTCCGCCGGACTGGGTGCACGCCACCGTAAACCTGGACCCCAAAAGGAGCATGACCTTCGGCGCCTGGTGCGTGCGGGATTACGGCTTTGTCTACGATGAGGTGCGCCGCCACGGCGGGATCGCTTATTTCCCGCTGCTGTCAGAGCGGGACGGCATTGTCTGGGAGCCCAACCAAAGCTATTCCAGCGCCCGCCTGACCGTAAAGCCCGCCCGAGCCTATGAGGACTTTGGCCTGCGCCCTGGCGTGCCGATCTATCAGCAATACCGGGATGACCCGGCGCTTTTTGAGTTTGTCACCCAGCCCCGGAAATTTTCACAGCTTTGGGAGAACTACAGGCCGTAAGGGCAGATTTGAATTTGGAATGAGGAATTAAGGGCAAGAGCTTAGTTCGACAAATTGGAATTTAGCGAACTAACAAATAGCAGAAACTCCTTGCCTTTCTCGCCTGTCAGCTCGGTTGCTGTGCCCCGGTGGGGCACGCCCAGCAACGACCGAGTTGACAAACGAGAACGGGTCAGAACGGTTGCTGTGCCCCACCGGGGCACAGCAACCCTTTCAGGGGAGCCAAGGGTATGCGCTAAACTATAATTTACCGAACGTTGCTTGCAACGCTTGTGCTCCTGCTCTTAATTCCTCATTGCTCATTGTATCTGCCACCCTTGCCCTTTTCTAAAAAACAACTAAATTTTGAAAGGAAGCGAATGGGCTTTATGAATTACTGCAAAAATCCCGTTTATCACAGCAAAACGGAAACCACTCAGGCCTGGGCCGGGTATCCGGCCATTCTGGAGGCTTTGTCCCGGAAGGTGACCGTGTGTTTGGAGGAAAAGGGCTCCTGCCTTTTGGCGGTGGACACCTACCCCGGAGTGGACGAGGCGGAGCTTTTGGAGGCCCTTTCCACTCTTCAGCCCGCGCTGTTTCTGGATATGAGGGAGGCCCTTTGCCCGAAGGAGGAGTTTGCGAAACGGATCGCGCCGTTTTTGACGGACGACCGGGTGTTTGGGCGTATGTATTTCGGCACGCTGCGGGATTTTCAGGTGGAGGAAAAGCTGGAGGCCCTAAGGCGGCAGGCGAAGGAGGCCTCCGGCCTGGTGCTCGTATTCGGCTTTGGCGCAGGGTCTCTTTTGGAGCCGGATCTGCTCCTGTATGCAGATGTTTCCCGCTGGGAGCTTCAGCTGCGGTACCGCCGGGGCATGACCAACTACTATACGGATAATCCCAAAGAGGATAACCTGAAAAAGAACAAACAGGGCTATTTCTTTGAATGGAGGATCGGCGATAAGCAGAAGCGCCAGGTATTTGACCGCTTTGATTTTTATCTCGATACAAACAAAAAGGGCGAGCCCGCCATGGCGGCGGGGGACTGCTATCGACGAGCCCTTGCGGAGATCACCCAAAGGCCCTTCCGCACCGTGCCGTATTTTGACCCCGGCGTGTGGGGCGGCCAGTGGATGAAGAAGGTCTGCGGATTGGATCCGGAGGAAAAAAACTATGCCTGGTCCTTTGACGGCGTGCCGGAGGAAAACAGCCTGTATCTGGAAATTGGCGGCGTTTTGCTGGAAACCCCTGCCATGAACCTGGTGCTGTACCGCCCGGTAGAGCTTCTGGGGCCTCAGGTATACGCCCGGTTCGGCGCGGAATTCCCCATCCGCTTTGATTTTCTCGATACCATGGGCGGGCAGAACCTGAGCTTGCAGGTACACCCGCTGACCGATTACATTCACAACCAGTTCGGCATGAACTATACCCAGGACGAAAGTTACTATATTCTGGACGCGGAGGAGGGGGCCGAGGTCTATCTGGGTCTGAAGGAGGGTATTTGCCCCCGGGAAATGATAAACGACCTGAAAATTGCCCAAACCGGGGAAAAGCCCTTTGACGCCGGCCGATACATCAACCGGTTCCCCGCCAAAAAGCACGACCATTTTTTGATTCCCGCCGGAACGGTGCATTGCTCCGGAAGTGGCTGCATGGTGCTGGAAATCAGCGCCACCCCCTACATTTTCACCATGAAGCTGTGGGATTGGGGCCGCCTGGGGCTGGACGGCAGGCCCCGCCCCATTCATATCGAGCACGGGGAAAAGGTGATCCAGTGGGACAGACAGACCCGGTGGGTGGAGGAAAACCTGGTCAGCCCCACCTATACCATACGGGAAACAGAGGATTATAAGGAAGAGCACACCGGGCTGCACGAGCTGGAGTTCATTGAGACCCGGCGGTATGAGATCAAAACCGCCTGTCCCTTAGATACCTGCAATAACGTGAATATGCTGAACCTCGTGGAGGGTGAGGCCGCTGTGATTGAAAGCCCCGTGGGCGCCTTTGAGCCCTTTGAAATACACTATGCGGAAACCTTTATCCTTCCGGCGGCGGCAGGGAAATATACTATTCGTCCCATAGAGGGACAGCCGGTGAAGGTGATCCGCGCCTATGTGAGAACGCCGAAGGGAGACTGAGAATGAAAAGCCTGGATTACGGAAAGGGCGCGCCGCCCTTATACATGCAGATCTATCAGGATCTGAAGGAAAAGATCGCAGGAAAGGAATACGAATACGGGCAAACGCTTCCCACAGAGGCGGAGCTGCAGGAGCATTACGGCGTAAGCCGCATTACGATCCGGCAGGCTTTTTCCTCTCTGGAGCAGGAGGGGCTGGTGGTGCGCACCCGGGGAAAGGGAACCATTGTGGCCCGGCAGCAGGTCATTGAAGAGCTGTTGACCAGCATCAAAAGCTTTACCGAGGAAATGCGGGAGCGCAATATGGCGCCGGGAACGAAATTTGCCCAGTGCAGTCAGACAGAGGCCGACGAAGAGCTGGCAGAGCTCTTTTCCTGTAAAGTGGGAGACCCTTTGTATCATATCCGCCGGGTCAGGACCGCCAACGACCGGGTGATCGTTCTCTTTGACACCTACCTTTCCGGCAAAGCGGAGCTGCCGCTGGAGGACAGCCGGTATTACGGCTCTCTGTATCAGCTGCTGGAGGATTGCGGTATGCACCTGCCGGTGGGGATCGAGGAGCGGTTCGAGGCCATTGTGGCGGACGAAGAGCTGGCGGCCGCCTTAGCGCTGAAGCCGGGAGCCCCTATCATGCGGCGTACCAGGATCGCCTTTGATAATGATCTGAACGTACAGGAATACACTCGCTCCTTTTACGACGCTTCCCGGTATGCCTACGTGGTTTACGCAGGCGTTACGGATAAACCGGGGGGAGCGGCCGATCAATAGCTCTTGCGAAACGACCCGGCCCTGCCGGGAATTTATAGCCACACACCAACTCTTTGGAGGAGAAATCTATGAGTTTGCAATTTGACAAAGCTACAAAGGAACTGTTCCGGATCGAAAAGCCCTTCGCCATTACCATGTGGGAATTTTCCTGGATCGAGCGGCGATGGCCCGGCGCAGGGTATGAGGACTGGGATCAGGCTTTAACAGAGCTGACCGACCGGGGCTATGACGCCGTGCGTATTGACGCGTTCCCCCATCTGATGGCCTGGGACGCCCACAGGGAGTGGACGCTGAAGCCCGTATGGAATTTGCAGACCTGGGGAAGCCAGTCTGTAAATAAGATCACCCTGCACGATGATTTTCGGGATTTTCTGAAAGCCTGCCGCCGCCACAAGGTACGGGTAGGGCTTTCCACCTGGTTCCGGGAGGATCTGGACAACACCAGAATGAGCATTCTCACGCCGAAGGACCATGCCGATATCTGGATCAAGACCCTGGATTATATCAAAGCGTGGGGTGAGCTGGACAATATTCTCTATGTGGATCTCTGCAACGAATGGCCCCTGAGCGCCTGGGCCCCCTTCTTTACAAAATATTGCGGCGACCGGCCGGGGCGCTCCACGGAGGCCCTTGCCATTGAGTGGATGCGGGGAGCCACCGCGGAGCTCAGAAAGGCGTATCCTGGGATCCCCCTGACCTTCTCCTCCTGCGGGCACATTACCGATCTCGATCTGGATGTAAGCTGTCTTGATTTCCTTGAGCCTCATATCTGGATGGCCCAGGCCAGCGAGTTTTATGAGAAGGTGGGGTATGATTACGGCCGGTTTGACGATACCGGCTATACCAATCTTGCCCTAAACGGAGAGCGGATCTATCGGGAGTCCAAGGAGCACTACGACCGCTGCCTGGTGGAGGAGATAGAGCGCGCGGCGGAGTGGTCCCGGCGTTCCGGCAAGCCGCTGGTCACCACGGAATGCTGGTCTATCGTGGACTATAAGGATTGGCCTCTGCTGAACTGGAACTGGATATTGGATCTGAATGAGCTGGGAGTAAAAACCGCCGCCGCCACAGGACGCTGGGCCGGTATGGGCACCAGCAATTTCTGCGGCCCGCAGTTTGTAGGCATGTGGCGGGAAAAGGATTGGCACAGCGAGTTGACCGGCGTGATCCGCAATTCTGAATGGAAGTAAGAGAAACGAGAATGGAAATAAAAAAGAGCACGGAACGGTATGACCTGCAAACAGGACGCTTGGAAGGGGAAAACGCCTCTTTTTCTCAGAAAAAGCTTTTCCAGCTGGAAGGTGTTTTTGACGATGAGACGGCTTTCCGGGCAATGGACGGACAGCAGCTGGTGTATGAGGTCAGCTCTCATGCCGCTGTAAAGGAGGGGACTCCGGGCGGGCTGTTTTTCGGCACCAGCACCATTCATCCCGGGAAAGTAGGAAACGAATACTTTATGACAAAGGGCCATTTCCACCAAAAACGGGAAGCGGCGGAATATTATTGGGGCATTTCCGGCGAGGGGCTCCTTCTTCTGATGGACGAAAACCGAAGCTGTACTGCGGAAAAGGTGGAGCAGGGTTCCCTGCATTACATCGGCGGGTACATTGCCCACCGGCTGGTCAACACTGGAAACGAAGACATGGTGGTGGGGGCCTGCTGGCCCTCTGACGCCGGGCACGATTACGGCTCTATTGAAACGGCGGGCTTTTCGGTCAGGGTACTTTGTGAAAACGGGAAAGTCGTTTTCCAGGAAAGCAAGTAGCTTTCCGGAAAGGAGCGGTTATGAATACCATTTCCATTGATTTGGGAGGCACCCGGGTAAAGCTTGGGGTGGTGTCTGAAGGCCGGGTGGTGGAATCCGCAAGGCTTGCTTCCAACTCCCAAAACGGATTCCAGCCTTTGATGCCGGAGCTGGAAAGGATCTGCAAGGCCTGGCAGGAGCAGTATGAAATTTCCAGGATGGGGATCGCCTTTCCCAGCCTGGTGGATGTGGATAAGAAGCAGGTGCTGGGCCACAACAATAAATTCGCGGACTGTGTGGGCTTTGATTTAGAGGGCTGGGTGAAAGCCTCCTTCAGCCTGCCCATGGTGCTGGAAAACGACGCCAATGCCGCAGCCCTGGGAGAACTGGGCTATGGCGCCGCCCGGGATACGGAGAATTTCGTATTGATGATCCTGGGCACCGGCATTGGCACCGCGGCCGTGATGGACGGAAGGCTGCTTCGGGGAAAGCATTACCAGGCGGGCGTTCTCTTCGGGCATATTCCCTTACAGCGGAACGGCCGCCCCTGCGAGGGCTGCCCTGGCGTGGGCTGTGCCGAGGCCCAGGCAAGCACCTGGGCGCTGAAGCATATGGTAGCCGAGGCCGCGCTGGAAAGTCCCTTAAAGCGGGAGCCCACCATGAATTTTGAGGTGCTTCAGCGCCATTACCGCGCGGGGGACAGGCTGGCAAAGGAAATTTTTGAGGAATGCTGTGAGTATTGGAGCAGCTGCCTGATCGCCCTGATCCACGCCTATGACCCGGAGGTGGCGGTACTCAGCGGCGGCGTGCTGAATTGGGGGCCGGAGCTGACGGAGCGCATCATTCAAACAGTGGAACAGCGTGTCTGGACGCCCTGGGGGAAGCTTCGCTTCCGTACCGCGGAAGCTCCGGAACGATCTGTGCTGCTGGGACTGCATTATCTCAATGAAAAACAGGCGGAAAAGGAGAAAAAAGCTTTATGAAACACAAGGAAGCAAAAGAATATTTGGGCTGTCAGCTGTGGGTGGAGCCCACCGACAGCCCGGAACGGGTGGACAGCCTGGTAAAAGAGGCGGCGGAAAGCGGCCTGGGGTGGCTGCGCATTTTTCTGACTGTGGCCCTGGATCGAGGCTCAGCCCGGCAAATGGGATTTCACAGTGTTCGATCTGGTATTTGACGCCTGCGAAAAATATGGGATCAAGGTAAAAGCCACATTGACGGCGAACTCCGGCCCCTGGCATATCGGCACGCCCTCGCTGCTTCATTCCCATACCGGGTTCCTGGACGAAAGCCAGTGGCCTGCCATGGCGCGCTATGTGGAACAATGTGTCACCAGGTACAAGGATCATCCAGCCTTGGGGCAGTGGATTCTGTGGAATGAGCCCTCCGCCGGAAAAGAGCGGGGAAGAGAGCACAGCGACCAGGCCCGCCGTCACTGGCAGGCCTGGCTGAAGGAAGCGTACCGGGGAGAGATCGGCGCTTTGAACACCCGCTGGCGTACAGGGTATCAAAGCTTTTCCGAGGCGCAGTTCCCCCACGAGATCATTCACCCGGCTCAAACCGGCAACAGCTGGGCTTCCTACCGCCCAGTGATGGACTATGACCGTTTTGCCATGAAATGGCTGGAATGGGAATTACAGCAGATCCAGGATCTGGTGCGGAAGTACGACGCCAAAACGCCTACCTGCATCAATCCCACGCCCCTGTTGGAAAATCAGGCCAATTCCGGCCTGGATCAGGAGGAGCTGGCCAAAATTGCAGATGTGGTAGGCGCAAGCTATCACCCTGCCTGGCATTTTACCTTCTGTGACCGTGAGCTGTTCCCGGCGCTGATGTCCCTGGGTGTAAAGAAAACGGCTTCTCACCCCAGCGTGCGCAGGGTAGAGGTCACCGAGGTGCAGTGCGGGAACACCCTGAGCTCGTCTACACGCCCCTCCGATGTGGGGCCCGCGGAGCTGGCGCGGTTCTGCCTTTCCGGCATTTTCGCCGGGGCGGAATCCGTTACCGGCTGGTTCTTGAACCAGCGCACCTATGACTGCGAGGCCGGAGATTGGGGCCTGCTGGACAACAACGACCGGCAGACAGGCCGCAGCAGAATGATGAAAAAGGTGCGGGACGTCATGGAAACGGTGGATCGCGTTACGGGGGGGCTATACGCCCCTGGAAAGCGATGTGCTGGTAGCCTTTGACCAGGATTCTCAAATCGTAGAGGTGCCCGACAGTGAACGCGGATCCGACGTAAAGGGCCGCCGGGTGCATGATGGAGCCTATGGCGGAGCCATGCTCACTGCCCGGCTGATGCAGAGCGGTGTAAACGCCTCTCAATGCAGGCTTACGGATATTCCCTGTGAAAAAAGTGCCGGAAAAACCCTGCTTTTATCCCATCTGGTAGCCTGGCCTCCGGAAAACGCCCAAAAGGTGCTGGCCTTTGCGGAAAACGGCGGCGCGGTGGTGCTGGACGCCACCACCGGGCGAAAAACGCCGGACGCCGCCATGTACTGCCCCTGGCCCGGCGGTCTGGCAGGGGCCATCGGCATGACGGCCTCTGACCTGGAAACCGACTATAACGGCTACGAGCTTTCCCTGTTTGGCGAGCCTGCGGGCAAGTGGCTGTTGACCCGGATCGTTCCCGCCTTCGCACCGGACGCGCCCTGGGCCGCCTGGGACAATATCTGTTTCCAAAAGGACGGCGCACCCCTTGTGTGGGAGCGGCCCTTCGGAGCCGGAAGGTTTGTGCTGGTAAACGGTATGATGGGCCCCTCCGCCATCTATGAGCAGGAAAACCAGCTGGGGCTGAAGTACGTTTTGAGCAGATTGACCGCCGGTTCCCTTTTGCCGGTTCGTCCCGCCGCCTTTGAGCAGGGAGCCCGTGCCCTGCCTCTCGTCTGCGAAACGGGAAGCCTGACCGCGGTTTTGGCAAATTCCGGAGCCTGGCGGCAGGGCAGAACATTACAGCTCATCGCCCCGGCCGGGGAATATACCGACCTTTGGACAGGAGCAGCCGTGCGGGTACCCGATACCGGGCGCGTTTCCCTTCCGGCGGAGGACGGCGTGGTTTTGCTGTGGAAGAAGAACGGCCGTTAGTCATCAGAGGCTGGTTGTTATCGTCAAAAGGAGCAGGGCGTAAGGGCAGGAAGCGTGCTCTTACGCCTCTTTTCTTGACGGGGGAACAGCTTCATGGTAAGATAGAGCTTAAGTTGAAAATTGCCGAAGAAAAATTTTGCAGCTTCCCCTCCGGAGCCGGGGGGAATATCTGACCGTTTGACAAAGGAGCCTGGCTGTTCTATGGAAAAAGAAGTCATTTTGTTAAAGCAGGGAGAAATTGCCCTGAAGGGCTTGAATCGCAGGGCTTTTGAGGAACTGCTGCTGAAAAATATCCGCCGCAGGCTGAAGAGCGCCGGGGATTTTAACGTTTCCGCGCTACAGTCCACCGTGTACGTGGAACCGAAGAACGAAGAGGCCGATCTGGATCTGGCGGAGGAGCGCTGCGCGAAGGTGTTCGGCGTGGTGGGCTGTACCAGGGCCGGGGCGGCGGAAAAGGAGCTGTCAAAGATTTGTGAGAAGGCGGCGGATTATCTGAAGGACACGCTGGAGGCGGCCTCCACCTTCAAGGTGGAGTGCAAGCGCAGCGATAAGAAATTTCCTTACAAATCCCCGGAAATTTCCACCGAGGTGGGGGGATATCTTTTGGAAAGGTTTCCTCATCTGCGGGTGGACGTGCACCATCCGGACGTCACCGTGCGGGTGGAGGTACGGGAGGCCTGCGCCTTTGTTCACACCGATCCCAAACCCGGGGCGGGCGGCATTCCGGTGGGCTCCGGGGGAAAGGCCGCGATCCTCATCAGCGGCGGGCTGGACAGCCCCGTGGCGGCCTGGCAGATGGCAAAGCGGGGGGTGGAGCTTACCGCCATTCACTTCGCGAGCCCCCCTTATACCAGCGAGCTGGCCCACGAGAAGGTGGTGCGCCTGCTTCGGAAGGTCAGCGAATACGCCGGGCGCGTGAAGCTGATCACCGTAAATTTCACAAAGCTGCAGGAGGCCATTCGGGATCACTGCCGGGAGGATCTGAACACCGTGATCCTCCGGCGCTTTATGCTTCGGGCGGCGGAGCACGTGGCCCGGGAGGAGGGCTGCGCCGCCCTGATCACCGGAGAAAGCCTGGGCCAGGTGGCGAGCCAGACGCTGCAGGCCATCTCCTGTACCGACGCCGCGGTCTCCATGCCGGTGTTCCGCCCCTTGATCGGTGCGGATAAAACCGATATCGTAAAGCTTGCCTACCAGATCGATACCTATGCGATCTCCATTGAGCCCTATGAGG
Organism: Neglectibacter caecimuris; assembly: GCF_034335015.1. Classification (NCBI taxonomy): domain Bacteria; kingdom Bacillati; phylum Bacillota; class Clostridia; order Eubacteriales; family Oscillospiraceae; genus Neglectibacter; species Neglectibacter caecimuris. The sequence continues at coordinate 40,687 of NZ_JAWXXK010000005.1, forward strand.
ATTGCTGTACCATTTTCACCCCCAAGCACCCCCGCACCAGGCCGATTCTCCATTTTGTGGAGGAGGCGGAACAGGCCATTGACGGGGAAGCTCTGCTTCAGGAAGCGCTGGAGCAGGTGGAAACCATGATGATCCAGGCGGAATAGGGGGCGGGCTTTATCAAACAGGAGGCAGTCATGAAGAGCTCAGAAAGAAAGAAAACGGCCTTATGGGTTTTTCTCGTTTGGTTCTTTTCCTTTTTGTGCTATACGCCCATGCTTTTGGATCAGCTTGGAGCACCGGTCCCCGCCGCGCTTTTTTCTTTGAAATATGGCTTTCTTCTCGTTCCGGCGCTGGTGACGCTTTTGTTTTCTGCCGGAAAACCGGGCGGCCTGGCCCGTTTTGCCCGGGGGTTTCGGAGGATCACCCGGAAGGAGGCTGTTTTCTGCGGATGTGCCGCCTTGGCAGGTATTTCATTTACCTCCCTTTGCTCTCTTGTGAAGCAGATCGATTTTTTCGGAAGCGCCTATTCTTCCCTGTTATCGATGGCGGGAAGCTGTGTGTATCTGTTTGTGACGGCGCTGCTGGAAGAATTTGCGTGGCGGGGCTGGCTTTTTCAGCATATCCTGGCGGTGGGTGGCAGGCCGGCGGCCCTGTTCTTCACGGGAGCCGCCTGGGCGGTTTGGCACCTTCCCATGTGGCTGATCCGGAATTCCCTGGGCCTTCGTGAGGTCGCTCCCCTTTTTCTCTGGGCGATGCTTCTTTCCGTGGTGCTGGGGCTGTTTTATGAAGCCTTCGGCAATTTGATTTCCGCCGCTCTTTTGCATATGCTTTTCAATACCTGCTTTTTGGCATTGTGCTTTTCCTGTCTTTTGAAAAATGGCGCGGGAAAACACAAAACTAAAGGCAACCCCGCACAAAGACCGGCCAGAGGCCTTTGTACACAATTTGCTTGCAGATTTTCCGTCATAGCGCACAGCTTTCGCTTGTCAATCAAGAGATTGACTGCACTCAATCTATGCACTCTGACGAAAAATCTGACTACACAACTTGCGCACAATCTTTGTTCGGTGTTGCCTAAAAATAATCCCAATTCGGAGGTTCCCTATGAAAAATGAAATCGGTTGGCAGAACAGCGCTGTCTTTTATCAAATCTATCCCATGGGCTTCTGCGGCGCGCCTTTTGCGAACGATGGCGCGGCGGAAAACAGGATCCTGAAGGTCAGGGAGTGGGTGCCTCACCTGCAAAAGCTGGGGATCGGCGCGGTGTATTTTTCCCCAGTGTTTGAGTCCGATACCCACGGCTATGACACCAGGGATTACAGCAAAATAGACTGCCGCCTGGGAACGAACGAGGCGTTCGGAGAGGTGGCAAAGGCCCTGCATTCCGCCGGGATCCGGGTGGTGCTGGACGGTGTGTTCAACCATGTGGGCCGGGGCTTTTGGGCTTTTCAGGACGTGCTGAAAAACCGGGAAAGCTCTCCCTACCGGGACTGGTTTTACATCAATTTCGGCGGCAATAACGGCTACAACGACGGCCTCTGGTACGAGGGCTGGGAGGGCCATTTCGAGCTGGTGAAGCTGAATCTCCAGAACCCCGCCGTGGTCGATCACATTTTAAGCTGTGTGGGGGGCTGGATCGAGGAATTCGGCATCGATGGTCTCCGGCTGGACGTGGCCTATCTGCTGGACGAGGTCTTCCTTCGGCGGCTTCATTCCTTCTGTAAGGAGAAGGACCCCGCCTTCTTCCTTTTGGGAGAGATGATCCACGGAGATTATAACCGGGTCATGAACCCGGAAATGCTGGACAGCGTCACGAATTACGAATGCTATAAGGGCCTGTATTCCGCCTTTAATTCCATGAATCTCTTTGAGATCGCCCATTCCCTGGCGCGCCAATTCGGCCCGGAGAACTGGACGCTCTATAAGGAAAAGCACCTGCTCTGCTTTGCCGACAACCACGATGTCACCCGGATCCACAGTATTTTACAGGAGAAAAACCAGCTTTTCCCCCTGTACGCGGTACTGTTCTGCATGCCAGGGATCCCCTGCCTGTATTACGGCAGCGAGTGGGGGGCGGACGGTGAGAAAAAGGACGGAGACCCCGCCCTGCGCCCCTGCTTCGACGCTCCCGTGGAAAATGAGCTTACAGAATTTCTGGGAAGGCTTTCCAGGGCCAAGCGAGAGAGCAAGGCCCTGTGCTATGGAGATTTCAAAAATGAAACGCTGCTCAATAAGCAGTGGGTAATGCGCCGCTCCTGCCCGGAGGAAACGGTGCTGCTGGCGGTAAACGCCGAGGGCGCGGAATTCACCATCGGGTGCCAGCATCACGGCCCCGCCACGGACCTTCTTACCGGAGAGCAAACGGAGTTACAGGGCAATATCACCCTGCCCCCCTATGGGGTAAAGCTGTTCCGGCTGGGATAAAAGAGAAAAGCCGCAGGGAGCGCTTCCTTTCAGAAGCTAGTTCTCCTGCGGCTTTTCTTATAGGGCAGCGGTGAGCAAGGCTGAGTAGTCGGAAGCGGTAAGCGAAAGCCTGCCCTTGCTTGCAAGGGAAGGGGGACCACCGTTAGGTGGTGGAAGGGATAGTCACAAGCAGAAAGTGGGATAAAACCGCCAGTTTTAATCCCCTCAGTCGCGGCTTCGCCGTGACAGCTCCCCTTATAAATAAGTGGAGCCTAAGGACGTTAAACTACAATTTGCCGATTTACTTCTGGTCGGGTCAGAAACCAAACTCCCGCACCAAGCAGCTTCACGAGTGCCTGCGGTGCAACCGCCTTGCCGCCCGCAGACTTATCCTTTTAGAATTTCTAAATATGTGTCAAGGCGCTCCTTTACATACTCTGAAACAAGCAAAACCATATCGCCCGCGTTACCGTCACGATAATAGACATCGAAAGCGTCATAATAACGTTTTCGATCAGCAAACTTCACGTTGATGGCAGGATAACCGTTACGGATCAGCTCCAGATTCAGAAGCAGGCGTCCTGTTCTGCCGTTGCCGTCAATAAAAGGGTGGATTCCTTCAAATTCAAGGTGAAAACGGGCAATGCGCTCAATGGGGTGCATTGCCTTTTTCCTTTTTTCGTTTTCGGCGAGCAGCCCTGTCAAGCTTGGCTCTATCAAATAGGGCTGGACCGGTTCGGTATAGGCTCCGGCAATGGTAACGGGAATTCGCCGGTAAACGCCCTTATCCTCAGGCCTGTCTATCAGCACCAGTGAATGGATAGCCTTGATTTCCGTATCGCGCAGGGCGCCCTTCCCTTGCGCGAGCTCTTCCATATACAGGAATGCATCGCGGTGCCCTACAGCCTCCAGATGGTCTTTCAGAGGCTTGCGGTCTATGGTGATCCCCTCCAGCACCATGGCGGTTTCCTTCAGTGTAAGCGTATTGCCTTCTATGGCGTTGGAGTTATAGGTGAAGTCGATCATAAATTCATCACGTAGCCGCTGTATTTCTCCCGCGGTAAGCGGGCGCATTCCATCGAGCAGAACCTTCTTTTGATCTATTTCTGTCAGGATATCCGAAAATCTGCCGCATTTCCCTTTGTTTGGCAATCTGCGTTTATCAAAGGGCTTTTCTGCGTCTGCGGGGATCAGGTAGGCTTTGCCTTTCCGAATCACGCCGTCAATTTCTCCACCGGCGCAAAGCAAACGGACCCGGCGGGTAGAAACGCCCCATTTTTCGGCTATCTGTGTAACGGTGAAATATTCCATCTTTTTTCCTCCCGGCTTAGGGCTTGTTTGAAAAACCGCAATTACCTTTTTGCATAATGTGGACAAATTTCTGCGTTGGAGATCTTGTAGTCCTCCGCCTTGAAATCGTCTCACCTTGTACAAAAATTCAGCACTTTCTCTATTTTCAAACAAGCCCTAAGAATACAAGCTTTACAGGTAGTATCCTACTACAGAATCGGAATAATTACAACCGGAATTTTGAGTTTTTTAAAGCGATTATTCCGAACGAAAGGCGCTTTGAAGCACTTTTCAGACTATCCTTTTGGCTCCGGCTTTACAAAACCTGCTCAAAAGCGATCCGTTCGCTGCCGTCCTCCACGTAGATCACACCCCGGGGAGAAAAGCCGTTTTTCGCGAGGGCCCTCTGCATGGGAAGATTATCCCGGTGGGTATCGCACCGCAGTACGAAAACGCCCCGTTCCCTTGCCTGGCGCTTCAGCTCCTCAAAGAACAGCCCGGCGGCGTTTTGGCCCTTGGCGCGGGGCGCAATGGAAATGCGGTGAAGAAAGCCGTATTCTTCGGGGTCGGCTTCCCACCGGCCCTGCTCTATGACCTCGTAGGTGGGCTCCCGTCCAAAAGCGATACAGGCCACGCCAAGCACCTCGCCGTCCTGTTCCAATACATAGCCTACCCCGGCTTTCCTGTCCGCTTCCGCGTCCTGGGCACTGGGGTAATCCCCGGTTTGCCACTGATCCACGCCCATGGCGCCCAACGCCGCCCGGGCGGCTTCATACAATTTACCGATAGCGGGCAGGTCGGCTGGGAGTGTCTTCCGAATGTTCATAAGCGATCTCCTTTTCAGGTGGGAGGAAAAAGCTCCTCTCTCCGGGGCAATTTTTAAGTTTCTCCTGATATACTACCAATTTCCTCTTGTTTTTTCAAGCGGGAAACGGTATAATAACCATGATATCGTTACTATTTCAAATTGCGGTCGGCGCAGAGAGTGTTTCCTCGCAGAAAAGCAGGGGCTCGATTGCCTACCGCAGGGAAAAGCATCAGTTTTAATTTCAAGCTGTGGTCGGCGCAGAGAGTGCCTCCTTGCAGAAAAGCGGGGACTCGATTGCCCACCGCAGGGAAAAGCATCAGTTTTAATTTCAAGCTGTGGTCGGCGCAGAGAGTGCCTCCTTGCAGAAAAGCGGGGACTCGATTGCCCACCGCAGGTGTGGCAGCGGAACAGTGGAATATGGGAGCGGACAGGTCTGTACGGCGGAACGCCGTGAACCATGTCAGGCGGGGAACCGAGCAGCATTCAGCGGATGCTTCCGGGCGATGCAGGTCGCCTGTCCGTTCTCATATTCTACCGGGCTTCTGCCATATGTTTTCTTTCGGCATATTTTCAGGGAGGCGGCTGTCTATGTATAAAGTGCTCTACCGAAAATACCGGCCCCGCTTTTTCGCGGACGTGGTGGATCAGCCCCAGGTCACCGTGACCCTGAAAAATGAGCTGACCAGAGGGCGCGTTGCCCATGCCTATCTGTTTACCGGCTCCCGGGGCACGGGGAAAACCACCTGTGCCAAAATTCTGGCCAAGGCCGTAAACTGCCTGAACCCGCAAAACGGAGATCCCTGCGGGGAATGTGAGGTCTGCCGGGGCCTGGAGGACGGCTCCGTTTTGGACGTGGTGGAGATCGATGCCGCCAGCAATAACGGGGTGGACAGCATTCGTTCTCTCATTGAGGAATCCAATTTTACTCCGGCTGCCGCCAGGTACCGGGTGTATATCATCGATGAGGTGCACATGCTTTCCGTGGCGGCCTTTAACGCCCTGCTGAAAACCCTGGAGGAGCCTCCTGCCCATGTGATCTTCATTTTGGCTACCACCGAGGTGCACAAGCTTCTGCCCACGATCCTTTCCCGCTGCCAGCGCTTCGATTTCCGGCGGATCTCCCCGGAGGCCATCGCCGACCGGCTGGAATACGTGGCCGGGGAAGAGGGCGCGGGCCTGGACCGGGAGGCCGCCCTGCTCATTGCCCGGATTGCGGACGGCGCTATGCGGGACGCTCTTTCTCTGTTGGATCAGTGCCTGGGACGGGACAGCCATGTGACTCTGGAAACCGTAAACCGCACTGCGGGCGTAGCGGCAAGGGACTACCTTTCCTCTTTGGCCCAGGCGGTGGCGGAGCGGGATATTTCCGGCGCTTTGGGAATGATCGATGAGCTCTATCGGGAATCCAAGGATATGAGCCGCTTGTGTGAAGAAATGGCAGAATATTTTCGCGGCCTGATGCTGATCAAAACCATGAAGGACGCTTCCCGGCTGGTGGCGGCCTCCGCCGGAGAATGGGAGACCATGAACCGGCAGGCTCTGTCTGTGAGCCTTTCCTCCATTTTGCACGGCCTGGATACCTTTGAAGAGACGTTGAATAAAATGCGCTACAGCAACCAGCGGGCCCAGTTGGAAATGGCCTTTGTGCGGCTGTGCTCTCCTGAGCTGGACACCGCGCCGGAGGCGCTGCTCCGCAGGCTGGAGGCCCTGGAAAGCGGCGCGCCGGTTCTGAGAAGGAAGCAGCCTGTGCCGGAACCCCCGGCGGTGGAGCAGACCCCGCCGAAGGAGAGTAAGCCGAGAGAGCAGGAAGCGCCTGTGCAAGAAAAGCCTATTGTCGAGGAGCCTCCGAAGGAACTGACGGAGCCTTCCGCCGACTTACCGGAGGAGTCTGTACCGGAGCTTCCGGAGGAGACTCCCGCCTTTGAGCAGGCTCCCTTGCCGGCAGAACCGACGGCAGAGTTAGAGCAGGAAAAGCCCGGGAAACCGGCGGCCCCTGAAAAGCAGGTGGCAAAGCCCGCTCCCGCGGTGGATATTCGGGCTCTTTCCGCAGAGGCCCAGCGCTTCCGGGACTGGCCGGAAATTCTGCAGGTGATCAAAAATTCCACCAAAAGCGTGGCCATGGCATTTTCCGGCTCCTCCGCCTATATCAACGGGGACTATATGCTCATCGACGCGCCGGAGATCGCCTTTGAGCTCTTAAAGCGGCCGGAGCAGCGGGAGCGCATGCGGGAGGCCATTCGCCATGTGACCGGCCGAACCTACCGGCTGGGGCCCTATCGGAAGGAAGCAGCGGAGAAGGAAAGCGATCCCCTGGAGGAGCTGGCCCGCCGGGCGGCGGAATCCGGCATTGCCCTTCAGGAAGAAGCGGAAGAGGAGCTGCCTCCCCTTCCGGAGGATTCCATTCCGTTTTAGCAGGAGATAAAAAATAAATCTTGAATGAAAGAAAGGACTGTGAACACCTATGAAAGCAAGATTACCCCAAGGCTACGGCGGAGGCGGCGCCTCCAATCTTCAGCAGCTGGCAAAGCAGGCCCAGAAAATGCAGGAGCAGATCGCGGAGATCACCGCCGAGCTGGAGGAAAAGGAATACTCCGCCACCTCCGGCGGGGACGCGGTGAAGGCCACCGTTACCGGAAAGCTGGAAGTGAGATCGGTGGAGATCAAGCCGGAGGTCATTGACCCGGAGGACGCCGAAATGCTGGGCGATTTGGTGACCGCCGCCGTCAATGAGGCTCTGCGCGCGGCCAATCAGGAAAAAGAGGAAAGAATGTCTGCTGTGTCCGGCGGCATGGGCATTCCCGGTATGTTCTGATGGGAAATTACCATGTTCCCCCGCTGGAGGGGCTTGTGGAAAAATTTGAGAGCCTGCCGGGCATTGGCCACAAAAATGCCCAGCGGCTGGCTTATCACGTGCTGGATATGACAAGGGAAGAGGCGGAAAGCTTTGCCTCCGCCATTGTAGAGGCCCATGAGAAGATCCACTACTGCTCGGTGTGCTGTAATCTCACAGACAGCGAGCTTTGTCCCGTCTGCCGCAACGACCTGCGGGATAAATCGGTGATCTGCGTGGTAGAGGAGCCGAAGGACGTGTTTGCCCTGGAGCGGGCGGGAGAATATAACGCCCAGTACCATGTGCTGCACGGGGCCATTTCCCCCCTGTCCGGCATCGGCCCTGATCAGCTTCGGATCAAGGAGCTGCTTGCCCGCATGAACGGTACGGTGCAGGAGGTCATTATGGCCACCAACCCCACTGTGGAGGGAGAGGCCACTGCCATGTACCTTTCCCGGCTCTTAAAGCCCCTGGGCGTGAAGGTGACCCGCCTCGCCTACGGCATTCCCGTAGGCGGCGATTTGGAATACGCCGATGAAGTGACCCTGCAAAGAGCCATGCAGGGAAGGCAGGAGCTGTAAAAAATGAGCAATCAGGAATGAGCAATGAACGGTTGCGATATGTCCGAATATCTGTGAAAGGTGGTGACTGTTATGGCGGGAAAAGCAAATACAAAGACCATTGCCCAGAATAAGAAGGCCTATCATGACTATTTCGTGGAGGAAAGCTTTGAGGCCGGGATTGAGCTTGTGGGTACAGAGGTGAAATCCCTCCGGCAGGGCAGGGCGAACCTGAAGGACGCCTGGTGCTCTGTGGTAGACGGGGAAATGCTGCTAAACGGCTGCCATATCAGCCCCTATGATTTCGGCAATATCTTTAACCGGGATCCCATGCGGGTGCGCCGGCTGCTTCTGCACAAGCGGGAGATCCTGCGGCTGTACGGTGTTGTCAAGCAGCAGGGCTATTCCCTGATCCCCTTGTCCCTGTATTTTAAGGACAGCAGGGTCAAAGTGCAGGTGGGGTTATGCAAGGGCAAGAAAAACTATGATAAGCGGGAAGATATGGCCAAGCGGGACGCTCAGCGGAACATTGAGCGGGAGTTGAAGGAACGAAACCGGTAAGCGCACTTTTACAGGGACTCAATAAAAGACTGATCAACAAGGAGAATGGGTATGTTTTGCAGAAATTGTGGTGGAGAAATTTATGAAAACGCGGCGGTATGTGTTCATTGCGGCGTGGCGGCAGGCACAGGGGTGAATTTTTGTCCCTGCTGCGGGGCACAGACCATGCCCGGGGCGGCGGTCTGCCTGAACTGCGGAGTGGCGCTTACCCCTATGCCCTATGCGTATCAGGGCCAGCAAAAATCAAAAATTGCCGCCGGGCTGCTGGGAATTTTCCTGGGCTGCTTCGGGGTGCACAATTTTTACCTGGGCTACACGGGAAAGGCCGTGGCTCAGCTTCTGCTGACTCTTCTGAGCTGCGGAGTGCTGGCCGTTGTTTCCGGGATCTGGAGCTTTATCGAAGCGATCATGATCCTTGTGGGCTCCATCAATGTAGACGCCAGGGGGATCCCGCTGGGGAACTGACATCTGTGGAACGAGCGCTGTTAAAGGGGAAAAGCGATGGATATTGAGCGGTTTTGGATAGATGTTTTACAGCAGAACGCTGATGCTCTCAGCGCATATTTTCAAAAAGATGCCGTTGTGAACTGGCATTGCACAAACGAGCGATTTACTGTGGAGGAATTTATCCGCGCTAACTGCGAATATCCTGGAAAATGGGCGGGCGAAATCGAGCGTAAGCATTGCCTTGATGATTTGATCATTACGGTGCTTCGTGTCTATTCAGTGGACAATTCCGCTTCTTTTCATGTCACGTCCTTTATCAAAGTACAAGACGGAAAGATATGTTCTATAGACGAGTATTGGGGCGATGACGGTCCCGCGCCTCAGTGGCGGTTGGAAAAGCATCTTGGCGTGCCGATTCGGTAGGAGAAAGATTACATGAAACAAATCACAACAAAGCAATTTCAGCCCTTGACAGATATGCAACTGGTATGGGATTTTATGGAAGAGGTCTATGAGCATTCCTTTGGAAATGGCGCGCCGGCGCCGTTTTTTGAATATGCCCTTACCTCTTCCTGGATGAACAAGGACTATCTGCACTTGAACAGGCTGTGGCTTGACGGCGCTCAGGTGGTTGGCTTTGTGTTTTATGAAGACCCTGTTACCCATGTCTTTTTCAGCCTTCGCCCGGGGTATGAGGAGCTGGCGGAGGAAATGGTGATCTATGCGGAGCAGGCTATGCCCAGCTTCAGAAACCAGCAGGAGCTGGTGCTGTTCGGCGGGCAGAGCGCTTTTCTAGAGGTTGTCAGAAAAAGAGGCTATGAATTGTCCTGGGAAAACGTAGACCTCATCTGCGATTTCCGGAAAACGGAGCTGCGCTATCCTTTGCCGGAGGGCTTTCATTTTGTGGCTCCTCAAGAATGCGACCCTCTAAAGCTGGCAGTTTGTACCTGGAAGGGCTTCGATCACGAGGACAAGAGAGCTTTTGAAAACTGGCAGGAGGAGATCGGGGCAGAGTGGACCCCGGCCAGATCTTATCACGGTATCTTGAGCTCTACCATAGCGCCTCCCCCGCACGCAACCCATGAATACAATGTGATCATTGCGGACGAACAGGGGGAATACGCCTGCTTTTCCGGTATGTGGTGGGTTCCGAAAAACAAACTGGCCTACATGGAGCCGCTTTGCACGATCCCCAAGTATCGCAGGAAGGGCCTTGCGGCAGCGGCTCTTTCAAAGCACTACGAAACCCTGAAGCCCCTTGGCGCGGAGCTCATGACCGGCGGCGGGGACATGTTTTACAGTAAAATCGGCTATGAGGACGGCATTCACTGGCTGCATTTCAGAAAGGGATTTGCGGTAGAAAGATGAATGAAAAGATTCATAGAAATGTGCCGGTTTGATGAGAGAGGAAGCTGACGCAAATGATTTCGTGTGTTCTTTTCGATTTGGACAATACGCTCCTGCTAAAGGAACCGTCTCTCCCTGAAAAGATTTGGGAAGTGGTTTCCTCTGTTTCTCCTGAGGTGTCACAGGAAACGGTAGAAAAAGCATATGCGGCAAGCGAGCTTTGGATAGGAAAGCAAATTCAAAAAGAAAACGAAACCGGCGTGCGCGCCAGTGACGAGGAATTTTTTGCGGGTGTGCTTTCCTCCTATCGCCGGTTCTTGCCTTTGAACGAGGAGCTGACCGACCGGCTTTTGCCGGTGCTGTACGGAAAATATCCGATGGAGTATCAAGTAACGCCTCATGCGAGGGAGACCTTGCGGTATCTTTCAGAAAAGGGGTATTTTCTGGGGATCGTCAGCAACAACCATTCACAGGTAAGAGAAACATTGTCAACTTTGGAATTGACCGATTATTTTAACAGCGTCATCATTTCCGAAGAGGTAAATCTCTATAAGCCGGATCCGAAAATTTTGGAGCTTGCTTGCCAAAATATCGGCGTCCCCCGCGGGAACAGCATCTATGTAGGCGACCACCCCTTCGATGTTCTGTGCGCCCACCAGGCGCAGATGCCCGCCGTCTGGTTTCCGCCCAATCCGTTTTTTGAACTGCCGGAGGAAATCAGCCCGCCGGAATATGTGATTCACGACCTGGAAGAGTTGTGCGCTGTTTTTTAGTACGGGCTTTTCGAAAATGAAACCTACGATCACCGCTTCAACGGCGTTACAGGCGACGCAGCCGCTTTTTGTAAAGCCATTTCTCCGACAATTTCCACTTGTCAAAGCAATCTAAAGCGGCTATAATAGAAAAGTCCGGTGCTCTTAGCTAATAACTAATTTACTAAAATCTAAATTCGGGGATGTAAAGGTTTCGACGGGGAAGAAGAGCCCTGGTAAGCGAGCCGCAGTGCGGAACTGCGATAAAATCCGCAAACTTTAAAATTAAACGACAACAATACTGTTGCTGTTGCTGCTTAAATAAGCAGCCGTTCTTACCCGGAGCACCGCGGCCGGGATAAGAGCGTCGATGAGCGGTGAACGTGAGCAGGCGCGCCGCCTTTCGCCCTGCCATGACTTAAAAGGCTACCGAAACCCGAAGCTTGCTTTTCAGCGCCGGGCCGGGGGAATCCCAAACGATAAGCTACGCTCGTAGAAAGCCTTGGTAATTCTTTTTCGGACGTGGGTTCGATTCCCACCATCTCCACCACAGAAAAGGCCCACCCGCAAGGGTGGGTTTTTTCTGTGGTGGAGATGGCGAAACAGCAGAGTTACGGTCGAAGGAAATCCGCGAAGCGGATTTCAGGAGCGTCGCGGGGAGAAGGCAGCGGACAGCAGAAGCTCCGCGCGGCGTTTCGGACAAAGTGGGTTCGATTCCCACCATCTCCACCAAACAGTGCAAATCCAAACTCAAAGAGTTTGGATTTTGCTTTTTATGCTCCACCAAATCGGAATAATCCGAACCTATTTGTATTGCCAAATGGGTTTGGATTTTTCCTTTATCGGGAAGAAATAGCAGAATAAGAGGAAATGGCTCTCACCTATAAAGTGGGAGCCGTTTTCTTTTAGCTATTCTTTTTTATGTTGTTCTATTTCATCTCCTTTGGCTTTCTTCCATTCCTCGAGTTGCTTTTGTCCCTCCGGGCTTTCAAAGAAGCGGCGCATATGGGGAAGAATCGTTCTAGCCAGGCTTTCAATTACGCTGTCAGGTACGGTTTCAGGTTTCAGGTGAATGAGCCGTCACCCCCGCCGCAGTGCTGGGAGAAGTGAATTGGTCGATGGTGGCAAGCGCGGCGGCGCTGGCGGGAATTTTGTCTTTGCTGACCAGTGTAGCCGGACTGCCTGAAATAAAAGCTTGAAAACTTTGTTTTCAAGCTTCCTGAAGCTTTGCTGGCTGCGCCAAACCGCAAAACATTCTTGTGTTTTTAGGCTTCTGTAAGGAGGAAGGATATGATAAAAATCAGAAAACAGCTCTGCCCGGAAAGCAAATATTGTCTCAAGTGTTCCTATACTCGGACCCCCAGCCGGATCGTGGTACATAACACGGCCAGCGATGCCCCGGCGTTGAATGAGATCACCTACATGGCAAATAACGGCTATGAGGTGAGCTGCCACTACGCCGTGGACGAAAAGGAGGCCGTGCGGGGCCTGCCGCTGGATCGGAACGCGTGGGGCAGCGGGGACGGTCACGGCGAGGGAAACATGGAGGGGATCCATATTGAGATCTGCTGGTCGAAGTCTGGCGGGGAGCGGTTTGAGAAGGCGGAGCGAAACGCGGCGGAGCTGATCGCCCAGCTGCTGAAACAATACGGCTGGGGCATCGACAAGGTAACAAAGCACCAGGACTATGACGGGAAATACTGCCCCCACAGAACATTAGACCTGGGCTGGCAGCGGTTTTTGAACATGATACAACAGGAAATGGAGGAAGAAGCAGTGACTTACGAGCAGTGGAAGGAATATCAGGAGAAGTACGAAAAGGAGCAGGCGGCAAAACAAACCAGTAAGTGGGCCCAGCCCGCAGTGGCCTACTGCATGGAAAACGGCCTGATGAGCGGGGACAAGGAAGGCACCTTTCGACCCCAGGCGGAGATCACTCGCCAGGAGGTGGCTCAGGTGGCCATGGATCTGCACGAGAAGCTGAAAAAGCGCTGGATCAGTAGAATAGAGCGAAAAAGCGCAAAAAGGGGCAGGCTCAAAGAGCCTGCCCTAAATTTTTGAAAATTTGTGACTTTGTGTGCCTCAAGCGCCGCAGGCTGCGCCCAGCTCTACCGCCTGGCGGTTAAAGCCCAGCATTTCGGCCTTGCGGGCGGGCACGCATTTTTGAATGGCCTGATCCAGCGTTTCTGGGGTGCAGAAGCCAAAGTCTCCCTTGGCGGCGCACACCTCGTGGAACAGCTTTCCCACAAGGATCATATTGGCAAGGCCCTTTAGGCCCTTTCCCTCCGCCCAAGCGGAGGCGGGAACATAGTGGACGGTCACATCGGCGCGCTCCACCTTTTTATCGATGAGGGAGCTGTCAATGAGCACCGTGCCGCCGGGCTCCACCGCATCGATAAATTTATCCAGGGAGGGCAGGTTCATAGCCACCAGCACATTGGGGTTGGTGACCAGTGGAGAGCCAATGGGCTCATCGGAAATACATACGCTGCAATTTGCCGTGCCGCCCCGCATTTCCGGGCCATAGGAGGGCAGCCAGGAAATTTCCTTGTTTTCAATGAGCCCGGCATAGGCGGCCACCTTACCGGCAAACAGCACGCCCTGCCCGCCGAACCCGGCAAAGATCATATTCAGGTTTTTCATGTGTATGACCACGTTCCTTTCTTTGTCAGCTTGTCTGTAAGGCTAAATCACTTTACAACCTTGACGCCTTCCGAGATGTCCTTATATACGCCCAGGGGGTAGTAGGGAACCATGTTTTCGTTCATCCACTGAATGGCCTCCACCGGGGAAAGCCCCCAGTTGGTGGGACAGGTGGAAAGCACTTCTACAATGGAATAGCCCTTGCCGTCCAGCTGGTTCTGGAAAGCCTTTTTGATGGCTTTCCGGGCGATATTCACATTTTTCACATCGCTGACGGTCACACGCTGAGCAAACGCCACGCCGTCCAGGGTGGAAAGCAGCTCGCAGACCCGCACGGGATATCCGGCTGTGTTGGTATCTCTGCCGTAGGGGGTGGTCTGGGTGATCTGCCCCGGCAGAGAGGTGGGGGCCATCTGGCCGCCGGTCATGCCGTAAATGGCATTGTTGATAAAGATCACGGTAATATTTTCCCCTCTGGTGGCGGCGTGTACGGTTTCCGCTGTGCCGATGGCGGCCAGGTCGCCGTCTCCCTGATAGGTAAACACCACGTTCTGGGGCTTTGCCCGCTTGATGCCGGTGGCGACGGCCTGGGCTCTGCCGTGAGGGGCTTCCACCATGTCGCAGGCGAAATAATCATAGCTCATTACGGAGCAGCCCACCGAGGCCACGCCCACGGTGCGGCCCTCTACGCCCAGCTCGTCGATGGCCTGAGCCACCAGTCTATGTACGATGCCATGGGTGCAGCCGGGGCAGTAGTGCAGGGGGGCGTTTGTCAGGGCGTGTGGTTTCTGAAATACGATAGCCATTGTTATCCCTTCCTTTCCGGTTGCTTCAAAAGCTTTTCGATCTCGGCCTGCACGTCCGCCGGGGTGGGGATCATGCCGCCGGTGCGTCCGTAAAAGCTGACGGGGATCTTACAGTCCACACTGAGCCTGACGTCGTCTACCATCTGACCCATGCTCATTTCCACCGTGAGCATCTGCTTGGTGTGGGCAGCGGCCTTCTTGAGCACATCTACCGGGAAGGGCCACAGGGTGATGGGACGAATGAGGCCCACCTTCTGTCCCTGTTCCCGCAGCTTGTTCACAGCGCTTCTGGCCACGCGGGCGGAGGCGCCGTAAGCAACCACGATCAGGTCGGCGTCCTCGGTGAGATATTCCTCGGCCCGCTGCTCGTTCTTTTGGATCATTTCATACCGCTCATACCGCTCCAGCACCAGGCTTTCCAGCTTATCCGGAGTGAGATACAGGGAATTTATCACATTGTGTTCCCTCTTGTTTTCGTGGCCGCAGGCCGCCCAAGGCTTTTCTATGGGCTGCTTCGCGCCCTCCTCCGGCAGCTCTACCGGCTCCATCATCTGGCCCAGCATGCCGTCCGCCAAAATCATGGAGGGCATGCGGTACTTATCCGCCAGGTCGAAAGCGTCGGAAACCAGATCTACCATTTCCTGCACGGTAGAGGGGGCAAACACCAGGATCTGGTAATCGCCGTGGCCGCCTGCCTTGGTGGCCTGCCAGTAATCGGACTGGGAGGGCTGAATGCCGCCCAGGCCCGGGCCGCCCCGCTGCACATTGATGATCAGCGCCGGCAGGTCGGAGCCCGCCATGTAGGAAATACCCTCGCTCTTCAGGCTGATGCCGGGCGAGGAGGAAGAGGTCATGGCGCGGATCCCGGCGGCGGAAGCGCCCAGCACCATATTGATGGCCGCGATCTCAGATTCCGCCTGCAAATAGGTACCGTCTATTTTGGGCATCCGTTTTGCCATGTAGGCCGCAAGCTCCGTCTGGGGCGTGATGGGATAGCCGAAGAAATGGTGGCACCCCGCCCGAATAGCGGCTTCTGCCAGGGCTTCGTTGCCCTTCATCAAAACTTTCATATGCTTCATCCTTTCCGTTGTTCCCGTGTTGCCTGCAGAACTTGTACCGATAGGAACCATGTGCAGATTTTCGAGCGGATTTTACCGGGAGCAAAACGCGGCTCCCGATAAAATCTGCCGGAAAGCTGTACATTTTATTCTATTGGTACAAGTCCTCAGTCCTTTTCTACAGTGATGGCCGTGTCGGGGCACATGGTGGCGCAGGCCGCGCAGCCAACGCATTTTTCGGGGTTCATCAGACGCGCCGGGTGGTATCCCTTGGCGTTCAGCACTTCCTTGCAGAGCGCGATCAGCTTTAAGGGACATGCGTTCACGCACATGGAACAGCCCTTGCAGACTGTTTCATCTACAATGATCCTTGCCATAAAAATTTCCTCCTTTATAAAAATAAATGCTTGATAAACAGAAATAAGCGATCAGCCGCCAGCTTCCCAGCAAAAGGTCACATAGCGCTTGATCTCGCAAAAGCCCTCCGGCAGGCGCTCTTCCGGCCCCAGGGAAAAATCGGGGGCCGTGGAACAAAGCAGGGGCAGCCCTGTCAGCCCCGCGGTTTTCTGCGCGAAGGGGAGAGCGGAAAGCAGGGTTTCCAGCGTGGTCTCCACCCCTAAATGGGAATTGTTGATGATCCCCGCCGCCTTCAGCCTGGAAGCGGCTTCGATCTCCTGAAGCAAAGCCGCCGCCTCTTCGGGCGTTTGGGAGAGAGCCCGGTAGCGGTTGATCACATAGAGCATGTCATATCCCGCTTCCTCCAGACGGCGGTGCAGCCCGCCCAGGGCGGTAACGCCTGCGTCGTCCCCGCCGGCGTCGATCAAAATAGCACCGGCGTCCGGCTCGAAAATGGAGGCGATCTCCGGAGGCAGGGTAGGCGTGTCCAAAGTGGTTCCGGCAAATACTGGAGCGATCAGGCGGACCCCCTTTTCCTCCAGCAGCCCCCGATATTCGGAGGAGCGAAAGTAGGGATTCACAATATCCATATCCACCACGGTGACCTTCTGCCCGCAGCTTGCCGCCTGTAAAGCCAGATTCAGAGTAAGGTTGGTTTTACCGCAGCCATAGTGGCCGCAGATCACAGTGATCCTGTTTCCCAGTAGTTTCATAAGTACGTTCCTTTTCAGAACAGTCCGGCGGAAAAGCCGGGGCGCTGTTTTATGTTTATGCAAAGCGGCAGTGAAAAGCACCGCTTCCGGCGGCCGGGTAGTGCTGGGTGATTTGCAAAAGACAGTACTGCGTTTCTCTGCCAAAGGAAAGGTCATTCGCGGCTTTCGCTTTTTTGTATTGCTTTATCATAGCACAATCGACAGCGGGATTCAACAAAAAACGGCGCTTTAGTCTGGTAAAATCCGGCAGAAAAAGAAAATTCAGCAGTTTCTACAATTCATTCAAGACGCGTTCATAAATTCCTTACGAAAATTTCAAAATCTGCTTATGACTCCTTCATAATTTATGGGTAAACTAAAGTCAAAGCAAAGGAGGTGAAAAGAGAAAAAGAGTACCTGAACATAATCCTCAATTTTCATTTTCTTTCATAATACTGTCCTTCTATCGGGCGGCGAGCGGCTTTCGCCGGCGCAAATGCCAGCGCCCGATAGATGCGGCAGACCAAAAATTCTCGCCTCTGCACAAAGGATGCAGAGGCGTTATTAGTTGCCAAAATATTTTTGAAACCGGGTGGCAAAGTAAAAACGGGACCGAAAACGAGGTGCATCGGCGCCCGGTTTTCAATTTGCGCCCCGAAAAGAGATGAGATCATATCAAAAGACTGAAATGGAATCAAAAAGCATTTTGTAAAGCGGTTCGAATGTTTTCCCTGAGCGTAGGCGCTACCGCCATGTGCATGCTGGCCTCTTTAAGCTTTCTGAATCTTCCGTCGGAGGCTGTTCCGGCGGCGGTGGAGGCTTCTGTATTCAACGGCGGAAAAGCTTATAAGCCCGCCGCCGCGGTGGAAGCCGCCGGACAGGAGCTTCCGGGAGAAGTGATCCCGCTGGGTTCCACTTTTGGGATCAAATTGTTTACAGACGGTGTTATTGTTGCCTCGCTTTCCGATATTTATACGGGAGACGGCGTTCGCTGCCCGGCATCCGAAGCGGGCATTAAGCCCGGCGATTATTTGCTGGAAGCGAATGGAAAAACCATTGCCGGAAACGCGGATTTGGCCCACAGTATCGGCTCCAGCGCAGGAAAGCCCATTATGCTGAAAATACGCCGCGGAGAAAAAATATGGGAGGCGGAGGTCACGCCCGTTTATGGGGAAGGCTCCTTCAAAACCGGCATGTGGGTTCGGGACAGCGCTGCGGGGATCGGTACCTTGACCTTTTTTGACCCTGCTTCCGGCGGCTTTGCCGGGCTGGGACATGGCATCTGCGATATGGATACCAGCGGAGTGATGTCCCTGAAAAGTGGAGAGCCTGCGCCGATCAGCCTTTGCGGAATTTTGAAGGGAGAAGCGGAGCACCCCGGCCAGCTGAAGGGGTATTTTTCCTCAGACGAGGCCATGGGGCGGCTGCTCACAAATAATGAAACCGGCGTGTACGGCACGCTGGATCAGCCTCCCGCGGGAAAAGCGCTGGAGGTGCTTTCCAGAGAAAAGGTGATCTGCGGGCCGGTAAAGATCCTCACCACCGTAGATGAAAGCGGGCCGAAATATTACGATGCGGAAATTCAGAGAGTCAGCGCGAAAAATCAGCCCACCAAGAATTTGATCCTGAAGGTGACAGACTCCAGGCTTTTAGAGCTGACCGGCGGCATCGTGCAGGGCATGAGCGGCAGCCCTATCTTGCAGGACGGCAAGCTCTGCGGCGCTGTGACCCATGTGTTTACAGATGACCCCACCATGGGGTACGGAATTTTTGCCGAAACCATGCTGGAACAGTGCAGGGGAGCGATCCAACGGGAAAAGGAAGCTCAGAGGAACGCCGCGTAACAAAAACGGACCATCGCAAAGGGACAAGCCGGGCAGATTTTTCCCCGGCTTGTCTTTTTTGTGGCGATTCATGAAAGCGCAGCGCTGAACGGTGCGCCGGTTTATTCCTCTATTTCAAAAGAATTTCATATTGGAAATTTTTCAGCGATCTTTGGAAGAGCAAAACGGCAAGTCCGGCGCAGGCAACGCCGATCAAAAGCAGGAGCCAGGCACTGAGAAGCATCACGCCGTTGAATTGGCCTACGAACAGCAAGAGGATCGGCAGGATCAGAAATACTGCGCCCTGCTGGGCTTCCTCCACGCTTTGGGCTTTGGCGGAGACCCGCACCATCAGGGTGATGGCGATGAGGGAAACGGCGGGGGAAACCAGCAGCATGATAAGAGCCCAGGAAACCTCCGGCAGGATCAGCTGCTGAAACAGCAGAAAGGAGCCTGCTTCCAGAACCAGAAGCATGACAAAGAAGGAGAGAAAGGACACCAGCATGCTGAGCAGAAAGGAGGCCAGCACCTTGGCGCGAAAGATCTGCCGCAGCGTCAGGGGCGCGTACAGCAGGGTTTCCAGGGTGCGCTTTTCCTTTTCTCCCACAAAGGAGGTGGCAGCCATAATGGAGGAGGCCATAATGGGGATCAAAAGGAAAAACACGGGCAGAAGATAGTTTAGAAACAGCCCCAGCAGGGTGGGTTCTATCTCGCCGCTTTGCTTTTCCGCCGGCAGCAGTGTGAGAAGCTTTTGAAGCTCTCCCGCGTCCTGAGGCAGAAAACGTAAAACCACTAGAAACAGCGCGGGCAGAAAAGCCGTGAATACCAGCGGAACTGCCCACAGGGCGGCAAACATGCGCTTGTTGGCGGCAACCCCGCGAAAATCCTTTTTGAGTATGGCCAGCATGGGAAGCTTTGATTTCATCATAAATTCCTCTTTCAATCTTTCGTTGTTAGTCATGAGTAGTTAGTTGCTAGACAGGAACACTCCTGCTCTTACCCTATCATTCTGAGGAGCATAGCGATGAAGAATCTCGTCCTTCTAACAACTAATTACTTACAACTAACAACCAGTATGGTGAGCTGTCATAATTTCAGGCTTTGGCGGTCAGCTTGAAATAGATCTCTTCCAGGGTGGGCAGCTGGGCGGAAACATGGTATACATCGCCGCCTGCTTCCACCACCCGGCGTACCAGCCGGGGGATTTCTTCCTCTTCGGAAACAGTAAGCTCCAGTGTGTCCGGCGCTGTCTTTTTGCCGGGCAGCCCGGTGGGAATGTCCGAGGCCCGCAGCTTTACCGTGACACCGGGACAGATCTGAGAGCGGAGCTGGGCAAGCGTTCCCTCCGCCAGAAGCCTGCCCTCGTCCATCAGCCCGTACCGGGTGCAGACCTCCTGAGCATAGCGAAGCTGGTGAGTACAGAGAAACACGGTGGTTCCCCGCTCCTGCGCCAGGGTGCGGATCAGGCTGTGGATATTTCGGGCGCTTTCCGGATCCAGCCCGGAGGTGGGCTCGTCGAGAAACAGCACCCGGGGCTCGTGGAGCAGTACCCGAGCTAAAGAAAGCCGCTGCCGCATACCGGTGGAATAGGCGGAAAGCTTTTTCTCCCCGGCGCCTGCCAGCTCCAGCCGTTCCAGCAGGGCGCGGCTTCTCTCCTTGCATTTTTCGGGGGAAAGGCCGAATACTGCGCCATAAAACAGCAGGTTTTCCAGGCCGGTCAAATGGTCGTACATTTGGGCGTGCTCTGTGACGATGCCGGACAGGGCATGCACCTGCTCCGGGGCCGCCGCAGGATCGATGCCAAAGACCCGGCTGCCGCCCGAGGTGGGGGAAAGCATACCGGTAAGCAGCTTAACGGTGGTGGTTTTTCCCGCGCCGTTTCTGCCTAAAAAGCCGAATACTTCGCCCGGCTCCAGGGAAAGATCCAGGGAATCCACCGCCCGGGCGCCGCTGGGATAGGTTTTGGAAAGCTCGTTGCTGGAAATTGCGTTCATAGAGTCATCTCCTTGTGCAGGCGGCTGCAAAGCGCCTGAAATTTGGGCTCGGAATGCAGGGGCGTAAAAGCGGGGATTTTCGTAAGGGCCTCCGCAATGTCTTTTTGAATGAACTGGTCGTCTCTCGGCGGGGCGGAGCCCAGCAGGAGGGTTTCCTCCAGCCACTCGTCCAGTAGATCAAAATAAGAGTCGCCATGAAGCCGGATGGGGTAAATCTCAGAGGAAGCGAGAGCCCCATAGCGCTCCAACAGCTCCAGGGCGGCTTCCTTGTCTCCCAGGCTGAGAAATCCCTGGGCGGCGGTGAGGTACAGGGCCAGCAGGATAGCGGGGTGAAGGGTTTTCAGCTGAAATGCCTCGCTCACGGCAAGGGCGCGCCGGCAGGTTTCCCGGAACGTATCGGAATTTTCCCGGTATTCCAGGTAGGCGTTTAACAGGGAGATCAGCTCTAAAACCGATTGGTAGATCCCGGCCTGCAGCAGCTTTCTCGCCTGTCGGGGCTCTCCTATGGCCTGATACGCCTGCGAAAGCAGGGGCTCGGAGGGCATGCGGAGCATGGAGGCTGTGCCCAGCAGGGAAAAAACCTCCTCCGCTCTGCCCAGCTGAAGCAGACAAAGGGCTTCCAGATCAGCGGCTTGTGTGAGAAGCTCCGGCTCCCGGCTTTCCCGCCTGATCCGCTGAAGCAGCGCTAGAGCCTCCTGAATGGCCGCCAGCCCCTGCTCCGGGGTATTCGCCAGCATGAAATGATTGAGCAGTAAAGAGGCTATTTGAAGCAAAAGAGGGAAACAGGAAAAATAGGTTTTGGCTGCTTCCCGGCAGGCTTCCAGCACAGTGGGAAAGGGCTCACAGGTAAAGCGAAGGCAGAGCTCATGGTACAGCTTCCGAATTTCCTGCCTTGTCAGCTGCGGCTCATAGCCCAAAAGCTCGTCAACGCTGAGACCGAAAAAAGCGGCAAGCCTAGGAAGCAGGGTGATATCGGGATAGGTAGCGCCGGTTTCCCATTTGGAAACGGAGGCCTTGGAAACACCCATGTGCTCCGCCAGTTTTTCCTGGGTAATGCCACGTTTCCGGCGGTATTCGGTAACGACCCCGCCAAGGCCAAGGCCTTTTTTGTTCATAAGACTCATCTCCCGCCCTTTCATATAGAGGAATGAGCATTTTAAGGGCAAAGTTTGCTAAGTTGGGATTTGCAGCGTTGGTTACAACGCTCGTGAAGCTGTTTGGTGCGGGAAGTTAATCACTGACCCGACCGTTAAGAAGCAGATAAATTGGAATTTATCTGCCCTTTGCCTCCCCTTATTTATAGAGGGGAAACAGACTGCTTCGCAGTCTGCGGGGACCGCCGGTAGGCGGTGGAAGGGATTGGGCTTACGCAGAAAGCGGCATAGAATCGTTAGCTTCCGATCCCCTCAGTCAGCCTATCGGCTGACAGCTCCCCTTGTAAACAAGGGGAGCCTAAGGGTATTAAACTATAATTCAGCGTTCTGCTTTTGTTCTTTCCTGCTCATCTCTTTTATTATAGGTGGCGGAGGGGTAAAATACAAGAGAGAGGAAAGCTACTTCTATGTAAAAAAAGTTTCCCAATAAGAAACCTGTGAAAAGAAAAACGTACCTTGCCGTTTTTTTCGGGGGGTGATATACTAAATACTGGACTCTGGATACTGAATTCTGAATCAGGGCAAGGGATTTTTACTTACGAAAAAGGATTTGATGGCATGTATCATTTTTTTGCGATGCTTTCCCGTATGAAATATATCACCCGCTGGGGGCTGATGCGTAATACCCGGGGGGAAAATGTGTGCGAGCACAGCCTGGAAACGGCGCTGGTGGCCCATGCGCTGGCGTCCTTAGGCAATGAAAAATTCGGAAAAAGCTACGACCCGGAACGGGCGGCGGTGCTGGCCATGTTTCACGACGCCTCCGAGATCATTACCGGGGACATGCCCACGCCGGTGAAGTATCATTCTGAGGAAATTCGGAAAGCCTACGCCGAGGTGGAGGATCGGGCGGTGGAGCATCTGGTCTCCATGCTGCCGAAGGAGCTTCGGCCCGCTTACAGGGAATTGATGACCATGGACGGCCCCCGGGACGAGGAGCTGAAGACCCTGGTAAAGGCGGCGGATAAAATTTCCGCTGTGATCAAATGCGTGGAGGAGCGGCGCAGCGGCAACCGGGATTTCAGCAAGGCCGAGCAGACCATTCTGAAATCCATCGGGGCCATGGGGCTGCCGGAGGCCGATTATTTTCTGAAGGAATTCCTGCCCTCCTACGGGCTGACCCTGGAAGAGCAGGACTACACCAGAGAAGCCGGCTTGAAGTTTTCCGAGAGTTCTCAAATGGTGTTTTCCAAGGTGCTGAAATAAGCCATAGACAAAAAGCTTTTAGGATCTGTACAGGAAGCGGAGGGACTGTGTTGAAGCTTGGAGCACTGGAGATAGAGGGAAAAGCGGCGCTGGCTCCCATGGCGGGGGTAACGGACACTGCGTACCGCAGAATCTGTATGGAATTCGGCGCGGCGTACACCGTAACGGAAATGGTAAGCGCCAAGGCCGTGGAATACGGAGATAAAAAAACGGCGGCGCTGGCCGACCTGAGCCGGGACTACCGGCCGGTATTTTTGCAGCTGTTCGGAGAAAGCCCGGAAACCATGGCCCTGGCAGGGGAGAAGCTGCTTTCTCTGAAGCCGGACGGCATTGATATCAACATGGGCTGTCCTGTGCCAAAGGTGGCGGGAAACGGGGCGGGCAGCGCGCTATTGAAGGACCCTGAAAAGTGCGCGGCCATGGTTTCCGCCCTGAAAAAGCGGGTCACCGTGCCTGTTACCGTAAAAATTCGGGCAGGCTGGGATAAAAACACCGTGAATGCCGTGGAGGTGGCAAAGGCCTGCGAGGCGGCGGGCGCGGACGCCATCAGCGTTCACGGACGCACCAGGGAGCAGATGTATCAGGGAAAAGCCGACTGGGGAATTATCCGGCAGGTCAAAGAAGCTGTGAAGATCCCCGTTATCGGTAACGGAGACGTGACCGGGGCGCAGTCCGCCTGCCAAATGCTGGAGCAGACCGGCTGCGATATGGTGCTGGTGGGCAGGGGGGCTCTGGGAAACCCGTGGATCTTCCGGCAAATCAACGCCTATCTCACAGATTCCTGCCGGATCCTGCCGCCGCCCGGCGTGGCCGAGCGCGTTGTGGTCATACGAAAGCATATCGGGCTTTTGTGCGAGTACAAAGGGGAAGAGCGAGGCATGCGGGAGGCCAGAAAGCATGTGGGCTGGTATGTTCACGGCCTTCGGGGCGCGGCGGAGCTTCGCCGCCGGGCAGGGCAGCTTTCCACCCTGGCCGATTTGGACGCTTTGCTGGAAGAGCTGTATCGGAAAAATACGGAAGAACCTGAAGAGAGAGAGGATATTTTATGAAGCTGCTGGTACTGGACGGCAACAGCATTTTGAACCGTGCCTTTTACGGCATCAAGCTGCTTTCTACCAAAAACGGGGAATTCACCAACGGCATTTACGGTTTTCTCACCATGCTCCGGCGGCTGCTGGACGAAACGGAGCCCGACGCCGTGGCCATCGCCTTTGACCGGAAGGCCCCCACCTTCCGGCACAAGCAGTACGCGGGCTATAAGGCCAACCGCAAGGGCATGCCCCCGGAGCTTGCGGGGCAGCTTCCCGTTTTGCAGGAGCTGCTGACAAGCCTTGGCTACCGCATCGTTTCCTGTGAGGGCTGGGAGGCCGACGATATTTTGGGAACTCTGGCAGCGGCCTGCGAGGGGCGGGGAGATACCTGCCTGATCGCCACCGGAGACCGGGACAGCCTGCAGCTGGTTTCCCGGGACACCTCCGTGCGTTTGGCCACTACCAAGTTTGGCCAGCCCCAAGTGACCCTGTATGACGAAAAGAAGCTGATGGAGGAATACGGCGTAACGCCCGCCCAGATGATCGACCTGAAGGCCATTCAGGGCGATTCCTCCGACTGTATCCCCGGCGTGGCGGGCATCGGCCCCAAGGGCGCGGGGGAACTGATTCAAAAATACGGCAGCGTGCAATATATTTACGACCATCTGGCGGAGCTGGAAATCAAGCCCGGTACTCGGGATAAGCTGGAAAAATCCAGGGATAACGCCTTTTTGAGCTATGATTTGGGAACCATTCGGAAAAACGCGCCGATTGATACCGAGCTTTCCCATTATGTAAAAACGGAAGGGGAGCCTCAGAAAGCGGCGGCGGCCATGGTAAAGCTGGAGCTCTTTTCCCTCCTGGAAAAATTCGGCCTTACCGCCGGAAGCGCTCCGGCGGGAGAAGCGGCTTCCTCCGGGGAGCTTCCCAAAATAAACGAGCTTTCCGACGGCGCTTCCCTGCTGCCCCGGCTGGAGGACGAGGGCGAGGCCTTCTTTGCCTGTGGGTGGGAGGGCGCGGCCCTGGAAGCCCTGGTTTTTTCCTTCGGGGGAGAGCTGTGCCGGATTTCGCCGGACGAAGCCTTTCTCCGGGCCTTCTTTCAAAATAAGGGGATCAAAAAATATACCCACGATACAAAGCTTTTGCACCGGAAGGCGTTGGAGCTGGGCTGCAAAATGGAAAGCACGGCCTTTGATACCGCGCTGGCAGGCTATTTGCTGAACCCCTCCGCTTCCGGCTACGACGTGCCCCGCCTGGCGGCGGAATATGGCGTGGCCCTGCCGGAGCTGGAAGAAGCTGTGATGGTCTCCGCCGCCGTTATGCCGAAGCTGTGCGGGGCGCTGCGGAAAGCCATCGATGAAAATCAGCAGAGAGAGCTTCTGGAGACCATTGAGATCCCTCTGGCTTACGTGCTGGCGCAAATGGAGCACGTGGGCTTTTACGTGGACCGGGACAGTATTGAAACCTACGGAAAAGAAATGGAGCGCCAGGTCACGGAGCTGCACGATTCCATTGTGGAGCAGGTGGGCTATGAATTCAACATCAATTCTCCCAAGCAGCTGGGAGAGGCGCTGTTTGACAAGCTGGGCCTGCCCCACGGGAAAAAGACGAAAAGCGGCTGGTCCACCAACGCCGATGTGCTGGAAGAGCTGCGGTATCTCCACCCGGTGGTAGACCAGGTGCTTCGGTATCGAACGGTGGCAAAGCTGAAGTCCACCTACTGCGACGGGCTTTTGAAGGTCATCGCCCCGGACGGGCGTATCCATTCCAATTTCAACCAGACGGAGACCCGTACCGGGCGCATTTCCAGCACGGAGCCGAATTTGCAGAACATTCCGGTGCGCACTGCCATTGGCAGAGAGCTCAGAAAGTTTTTCGCGGCGGAGACCGGGGTGCTGGTGGACGCCGACTATTCCCAGATCGAACTGCGGGTGCTGGCCCATGTGGCCAACGACAGCGCCATGCGGGAGGACTTCCTGGAGGGCCGGGATATCCATTCCTCCACGGCCGCCAGGGTGTTCAACATGCCCCAGGAAATGGTAACGCCGGAAATGCGCAGCCGGGCAAAGGCGGTCAATTTCGGCATCGTTTACGGCATCGGCGCGTTTTCCCTTTCCAAGGATATCGGGGTTTCCGTCAAGGAGGCCGGGGAATATATCAAGGAATACCTGAAAAATTATTCCGGCGTGGACGATTATATGAAGCGGGTGGCGGAGGAAGCCAGGGAAAACGGCTTTGTGGAAACGATCTTCGGACGCAGGCGCTATCTGCCGGAGCTTCGCAGCACCAATTTTAACATGCGGGCCTTCGGGGAACGGGTAGCCCGGAACATGCCTATTCAGGGCGCGGCGGCGGACGTGATCAAGATCGCCATGATCCGTGTCAGCACCAGGCTGGAGCGGGAGAAGCTTCAGGCGAAACTGATTTTGCAGGTGCACGATGAGCTGATCGTAGAATGCCCTGAGGAAGAAGCGGAGCAGGTAAAGCGGCTGCTGACAGAGGAAATGGAGCGGGCGGTAGAACTGTCCGTCCCCATGGTGGCGGACGCTCACGAGGGAAAAACCTGGTACGACGCGAAGGGATAAACATGGCCATAAGCTCACAAAAAATCGGATTTTGCTGTCCTGTCTGCGGCGGAAAGCTGGAAGCCGGAGAGCGGGGAGCGGCCTGCGCCCTGGGCCACAGCTTTGACCGGGCCCGGCAGGGGTATCTGCCCCTGCTGCTTTCCCACAAAATGCACTCAAAGCTTCCGGGCGATACGAAAGAGATGGTGGAGAGCCGCCGCCGGTTTCTGGAAGCGGGCTATTACGAATGCTTTCGGGACGCGCTGTGCGGTCTGGCGGCGGACTGCCTGAAGGAAGCGGCGATCAGCCCGAAAGACGCTGTGATTTTAGACGCTGGCTGCGGGGAGGGCTATTATACCGAAGCGCTGCAAAGAGCCTTCCCGGAAGCGCTGCTTTGCGCCTTTGATATTTCCAAGGCGGCCGTGAAAGCGGCGGCGGGGAAATATAAGGGCATTTCCTTTGCTGTGTCCAGCAGCTTTTCCATTCCCATGGCTAACAGCTCCTGCGACCTGCTGATCGATGTGTTTTCTCCCCTGGCCCAGGAGGAATTTCTGAGGGTGATAAAGCCTGGCGGATTTTTCCTCTATGCCGTGCCGGGAGAACGGCATTTGTTGGGACTTAAGGAAATTCTCTATGAGCGTCCCTATGAGAACCAGCGGCAGGACACGGAATACCCGGGCTTTTCCTTTGTCTCCCGGCAGGAGGTAAAAAGAGAGATTCAAATCCCAAACGCCCAAACGGCTTTGGATCTCTTTGCCATGACCCCCTACTACTGGAAAACCGATGTGGAGGGCGGTCAGCGCCTCGCGCAAACAACGGGCTTTTCCACCGAGATCTCTTTTGATTTTTTGATATACCGGAAAGAAGCATAACAGCAAGGGACTGCGGCGTTTTACCGCAGTCCCCGCTTTTTAGATGCTGGATGTTAGATGCCAGACGGTGGTGGCGTTGCTGTGCATAATGAGCAATGAGAAATTAGCAATGAGCAAGGAAGGGCAGGGGCACAAGTGTTGCAAGCAACGCCCGGTAAATTACAGTTTAGCAGTTACCCTTGGCTTTCTCGCCTGTCGGCTCGGTTGCTGTGCCCCGGTGGGGCACGCCCAGCAACGACCGAAGCGACAGCTGAGAACGGTTCGCATCAGCGGTCTCGCCTGTCGGCTCGGTTGCTGTGTGCCGGTGGCACACGTCCAGCAACGACCGAGTTGACAAACGAGAACGGGTCAGAGCGGTTGCTGTGCCCCGGTGGGGCACGTTCAGCAATGTCTGAAGCGACAGCTGAGTTCTCCACTGGAGACCTTCCCCCCACCGGGACGCGCTCACCCCTGAAAGGGGTGCTGGTCTCCGGTGGAGACCGTCCAGCACCGACCGAAGCGACAGCGTAGAAAGCTGTCACGGCAAAGCCGTGACTGAGGGGTTCTGGGCAGAGAGTTGGGAAATGCAGGTTTTGTGCTGGTTTGTAGCGAGCTGGAACCTCTCCCCCACCTAACGGTGGTCCCAGAAGGTTGCAAAGCAACCTTCTTCCCCTATTCAGGGGAGGCAAGAAGTTTCTGCTGTTCGTTAGCCTTACAAATTCCAATTTAGCGTTCTGCTCCCGGTCGGGTCAGAATTTGTCCTTTTGCACCAAGCAGCTTCACGAGTGCCCGCGGCGGCTCGCCGCCCTTCTCTAACAACTAACGACTAACAACTACTATCACCAAAGCTGTCTCCCCTGGGCGTTACTGCATGCTTCGCAGTGGGGGTACAAAAATTGGTCGGAGCAGCCATAGGAAACAGCTCGGGGCTCCTGGTGGGAAAGCCATATCGACAGGTCACGGGAATTGGTCTGAAAGAGAATGCCGTCAACCTTAAATTCGTAAAGGGTCAGAGGTGGGTCGTTCTGTTGAATGAGAAAGGCCGCGCGGCCCAGCTTTCCGAAAATGGAATTTGCCAGCTTTCCGGGGTTTGCCAGCAGCTCATAGATTACGGTAGGCGGCTGGTGATCGCCAATCAGGGAATACAGGCCCGTGGGGGTGGGACAGCCATTGTTATTGGCAACGATCTCCGGGATTTCCGCACCGCAGCTGTGGCAGCAAAAAGGAAGCCCCGCCAGGTCATAAATAGGCTTCAAATGCTTTTTGGGGGCGGTTTGGGTCCCCCTGGTATGTACGCCGATCACGACGCGGTCATTTTTTCGGGGATCAATGGGGTACAGATAGCGGTAAAGGGCGTCTGCGCCGGTTTCGGTGCTTTGCGCCTGAGGAACGCTGGGCAGACTTGGCCTGCTCGGAACGGAAAACAGATCCTGCCAGTTGGCATGGGCGGGATCTCTTTCCGGCGGAAATTTGTCAATGGGCGGTAAACGCATGGGGTTCTCCTATCCGGGACAATACCGCTTAGAATCGTGCGGTGCTGTCCTTGTCTCACTGCGTCTTTTCATAGGGCTCTATGCTGGAGGCAAACAGCGAGGTGAGCTTTGCCATGCCCTCTGTGGGCGGCTGCTGCACCGCTCTGGCGTGAATGGTGTATTTGGCGGTGCTGTCTGTGCTTCTGGTGTGGGAATTGTTGGCCGATACATTTCCGGTAATGGAGGCGCTGCAGCCCCAGAAATTGAAGCTTTCCGTGGTGGAGAGGCTGGAGGAGGAATCGTTGGTGTCCACGGCAGCTTCCTTTACCTCCATATTGAAATCCACAGTGGTTTCGTCCATGGTAAAGGCCGGCATGGGCACCAGGGAGATCAGCGGCACGTTCAGCGTCATGGTTTTGGTGGTTTCCTTGCCGGTGACCTTGTCGATGATCAGCCGGTCAAAGGTAAAGGAGATCGTGCGGGTACCCTTGCTGGTATCGCTGGGATCTACATACGCCAGCTCCAGCAGTTGGTCGATGTAAACCCGGCACAGGGCAAGCTGCCCCTTCGCCACCTCTAAAATGGGCTGGCAGACCAGAAGACCCAGGGGCAGACCGGCAAAGGCCTCTGTAACATCATTAGCTGCGGAGGTTGTCATTTGATTTTGCATACGGTTTCGTTCCTTTCTTCAGATCGAATTGTAGTTTGCGGGAAAAGAACTCAGGAAAGCGGCTTGAGGGAATGCTCGTTGACCCGGGCCATTCCCTCCGGGGCGGAGGCGCTTTGAAAAGAGAGGGAGAGCTCGCTGTAGGGAAGCTCCGGCTCTTCTTCGTTTTCTGGAGACTTGATATCCAGCAGCAGATCCTTCTTTTCATTGCCCTGAGAAACCCCGCAGGGCAGAAACTTCAGTTTGACAGTGACGCTGTCCAGCTCCATCACATTGTGGTGATACAGAGCGGTAACGGGAACCTCCAAAATTTTGCCGGAGGCCGTTCCCAAAGGAAGCCGAATGCGTCTTTGAATAGGGGTATATACCGGTTGATCCGCACTGTCCTTTTCATACCCCTGAAAATACAGCTCCATAGCGGCGTCCTCTATGGCTCTTCTGGCTTCCTGAACGGAAACGCCGATCGAAGTGATCAGATCCTGAAACATTACTTCCATCTGTGTGTGACCCTTCCTATCGATTGTTTTTCAAGTCCGTATTTTTCCAGCAGGTGCTGAAGATCTGAGCTTACCTCCACAACGCGGAACTGTCCGTTGGAGGAGCTTTTGATCGCGGCGTACCTGCCGAGCCGGGCGGGCTGTCCGTCCACGGAGATCTCTTTGTTTTCTCCCAGGTCGGAAATGAACAGCTCGCCCTCTGCCAACGTCAACGCTTCGATGGCGGCTCACCTCGCTTTCTGAAAAATCATGCTGTGATAGACAAGTTATATGCCGCCCTTCGGTTTCTTAGAAGTGCTGATCGATCCGGCGTTATGGAAAACACTTTTTACTTTCATACTGAACCTTGAAAGCCGGAAGGGATAATGGTATACTGAACATTAGCAGAGGGAAAAGCAAATTTAACGGAAATCGGAAAGGGTTCAGCGAACCATGAAAATATTATTTGTCTGTACCGGCAACACTTGCAGAAGTCCCATGGCGGAAGGAGTTTTTCGCCAGATGATGCGGGAAAAAGGCCTGGAGGAAAAGGTGCTGTGCCAAAGCGCCGGGCTCTCCGCGGTGGAGGGGGCCCCGGCGGCGGAAAACGCCATAGAAGCCTGCCGGGAGATCGGCGTTTCTATTTCCGGCCACGAGGCACGGCGCATCACCGGGGAAGAAATTCCGGTGTGGGATCTCTTTTTTACCATGTCGAAGACCCATGGCTACATTTTGGAGCAAGCAGGCGTCCCGGCGCAAAAGATCTATATTCCCAGCTATATTGAAGATCCCTTCGGGCAGGACCTGGAGGCCTACCGGGTCTGCCGGGACAAGCTGCGGGAAGAATTAAAAATTTTCTTTCAGGAATGCGTGCAAAAGCTGCTTCCCTTTGAACAGGACGCTTCCTGAATTTTTGGAAAGCGGGAGAGTATGGAGATCATTCCCATGACAGCCGAACATACAGCGGCGCTGGCGGAGCTGGAACAGCTCTGCTTTTCCCGCCCGTGGAGCAGGAAAGCGCTGGTGGAAGAGCTGGAAAACCCGGCGGCCGTCTTTCTAACGGCGGTGGAGGAAAAGGAAGTTCTGGGCTATGCCGGGATGCACTGCGCCTGGGGCGAGTGCTATCTGGATAATATCGCCGTATTCCCCGAGCACCGGCGGCAGGGCGTGGCCAAAGCGCTGCTGCTTGAGCTGGAGAACAGGGCAAAACGGCGAAACGGCGAATTCCTTTCCCTGGAGGTGCGCGCCTCAAACCGGGAAGCCATTGCCTTATATCAAGCCATGGGCTTTCAGGAAGCCGGGCGCAGAAAAAATTTCTATACCGCCCCGCAGGAGGACGGATTGATTTTCACGAAATATTTTTCGGAAGAAAACCAGAAGAATCAAGGCTTTGAATAGGAGATCGTATATGCTGATTTTAGGAATAGAAAGCTCCTGCGACGAGACCGCAAAAAGAAAACGTACCGTTTTCTTTTCAGG
>NZ_JAWXXK010000006.1:0-243242 GCF_034335015.1 Neglectibacter caecimuris
GGAAATTCCCTATGGGAATTTCTCGATTGAAAGTACCGCAGCGGCTTAGCAAGTACAAATTTTAAGGTGGAGATCGTATATGCTGATTTTAGGAATAGAAAGCTCCTGCGACGAGACCGCAAAAAGAAAACGTACCGTTTTCTTTTCAGGAAATTCCCTATGGGAATTTCTCGATTGAAAGTACCGCAGCGGCTTAGCAAGTACAAATTTTAAGGTGGAGATCGTATATGCTGATTTTAGGAATAGAAAGCTCCTGCGACGAGACCGCCGCTGCGGTGGTGGAGGACGGCAGAAAGATTTTGTCTTCTGTGATCGCCTCTCAGGTGGAGGAGCACCGTATCTACGGCGGCGTGGTGCCGGAGATCGCTTCCCGCCGCCACAGCGAGGCCATAGTGGGTGTGGTACGGGAGGCCATGGAGCAAAGCGGAAAAACCTGGAAGGAACTGGACGCCATTGCCGTTACCTGTGTGCCGGGACTCATCGGGGCGCTGTTGGTGGGGGTGAATTTCGCCAAGGGCCTGTCCCTTTCTACTGGGCTCCCCCTGGTGCCCGTACACCATCTGAGGGGGCATATCGCGGCAAACTACCTGACTTCTCCGGAGCTTACGCCCCCCTTCCTCTGCCTGGTGGTGTCCGGCGGGCATTCCCATATCATTCAGGTGAAGGACTATACGGAACTTCAGGTGCTGGGACGTACCAGAGACGACGCGGCGGGAGAAGCCTTTGACAAGGCCGCCCGGGCCATGGGAATCCCCTATCCCGGCGGCGTGGAGCTGGATAAGATCGCCGAAGGGGGAAACGACAGAGCCTACCGGCTGCCCCACCCCAGGGTGGAGGGCGCGCCGCTGGATTTCAGCTTTTCCGGGCTGAAAACGGCGGTGATCAATCTGCTGCACAACGCTTCCCAAAAAGGGGAAGAGGTAAGCGTTCCCGATTTGTGCGCCTCTTACCGCCGGGCAGTGGTAAATTGCCTCACGGAAAATTTCCAAAAAGCAGCTGAAATGACCGGGGAAACAAAGCTGGTTATCGCCGGGGGCGTTTCCGCCAACCGTCTGCTGCGCAGGGAGCTTCTCTCCCTTTGTGAAAAAACGGGGAAAAAGCTCTATATGCCGGAGCTGAGCCTCTGCGGGGACAACGCCGCCATGATCGCTTCCCAGGGGTATTATGAATTTCTTGCGGGAAATACGGCGGGCATGGATTTAAACGCCGCGGCCCAATGCGATATTGCCGGGCGCTCTCACGGGAGGAAGCTGTGATGTACGGAAACATTGTGCCCATGACGGCGGCTTATGCCGGGGAAATGGCCTTCTGGCGCTATGAAGGCGAATGTTCGTTTTATAACAGGAACGGGCGGACGGACTACCCGGAGGGAGAGGCCTTCGCCTGCCTGGACCGGGAGGGGAAGCTGATAGGGCACTTCCATTTTGGGGCGGATGCCAGAATTCCCACGGTGGAAGCAAATGTCTATGAGGGAGATCATCTGGATCTCGGCCTGGGTCTGCGCCCGGAACTTTGCGGGAAAGGGCTGGGGGAGGAATTTGTACGCCTGGGAATGGAATTCGGCAGGAAGCAGTTTTCCGCCCGGAGCTTTCGGCTGTCGGTAGCCTGCTTTAACAAGAGGGCCGTCAAGGTCTATGAGCGCTGCGGCTTTCGTGTGGAGCGTGAAGTGACCAATTCCTATTTCAAAAATAAATTTTACGTTATGACAACGGGAAACAGCCCTGAATTTCATGGAGGCACAGAGCGGAGGGATCTCATTTGATAAGCGGAGCGGAAGTAATGGTAAAATGCCTGGAAGCTGAGGGAGTGGAAATCGCCTTCGGCTATCCCGGCGCGGCGATCTGCCCTTTTTACGACGCCTTGTACGGCTCTTCGATCCGCCATGTGCTGGTGCGTTCCGAGCAGAACGCCGCCCACATGGCCTCGGGCTATGCCAGGGCGGCGGGAAAGCCCGGCGTGTGTATCGCTACCTCCGGCCCCGGCGCCACCAATCTGATCACGGGGATCGCCACGGCGTTTATGGATTCCGTTCCCATCATCGCCATTACCGGCCAGGTGAATTTGGAGCTGCTGGGGCGGGACGTGTTTCAGGAGGCGGATATCACCGGGGCCTGCGAGTCCTTTACAAAGCACAGCTATCTGGTGACTTCCGCCGAAGAGCTGCCCCGGGTATTTCGGGAGGCCTTTCACATTGCCGCCACCGGGCGGCCGGGCCCGGTGCTCATCGATGTGCCTCAGGACGTGCAGGAGCAGCTGATTCCCCGGTTTCAGTATCCTGAAAAAGCAGATATCATCGGCTATAAACCCAATTTGGCAGGGCACCCCATGCAGATCAAGAAGGCGGTGAAGGCCATCGGCGAGGCAAAGCGCCCGGTGATCTGCTGCGGCGGCGGCGTGGTGCTGGCCGGGGCCCGGGAGGAGATGAACACCTTTGCCGGAAAAACCGGGATCCCGGTGGTCTCCACCATGATGGGCCTGGGGGCTATGTCCAACGCCGGCAGCGGCTGGGGCCTGTTGCCGCAGCAGGAGGAGCCCGCCTATTTGGGCATGATCGGAAAATTTGGCAGAAGCTTTGCCAACCGTGCCATCGGCGAAGCGGATCTGATCCTGCTCTGCGGCGCCCGGGTGGGGGACAGGGCCATTGCCCTGCCCAATCAGATCGCGGAGCAGGCGAAAATCATTCATATCGATGTGGACCCGGCGGAGATCGGGAAAAACATGCGGGTGGATATTCCCATCGTCGGCGATATCCGCCAGGTGCTGACTGCGTTGACAGAGCAGATAAAACCCGGCGATTTTCGGGAGTGGCGGCGGCAGGTGCTGCAATATAAGAACCAGTTCGTCCCAAGAGGGGAGGACCGGGAGGACGCGGTGGAGCCCCGTTCCTTTCTGCGCGCCCTTTCCGGCCTGATGGACGAGGACGCTATTTTGGCCGCCGACCCCGGCCAGTGCCAGATCTGGGCGGCCATCAATTTCACCCAGCGGTCAGGGCGCTTCCTTACTAGCGGCGGCCTGGGGACCATGGGCTATGCCCTTCCCGCCGCCTTGGGGGCGAAGCTGGCGAAGCCCCGGCGGCAGGTGGTGGCCGTCTGCGGGGACGGGGCCTTTCAAATGAGCCTGAACGAGCTTGCGGTGGTGTGCGCCTGCCACGCGCAGCTGAAGATCATTGTGATGGATAACCGCCGGCTGGGTATGGTACGGGAATATCAGAATCTTCGGTATGGCGGGCGGCATATCGCCACCCACATGGACGGAAACCCGGATTTTGTGGCGCTTTGCAGGGCCTATGGGATCCCGGCGGCCCTGGCGGAGAACAACGCTCAGGCGGAGGAGCTGGCCAGGGAAATGCTGGCCAGCCCCACGCCCTATGTGCTGGTCTGCCGGGTAGACCCGGAAACGCCCAGCGTTTGAAAAACGGCTTTCAGCGCAGTCTGCGAAAAATGGAGTGATGGGTTATGAAATACACGCTTTCCGTACTGGTGGAAAACAGGCCCGGCGTGCTGTCTAAGGTGGTGTCGCTGTTTTCCCGGCGGGGCTATAATATCGACAGCCTGGCGGTGGGTGCCACGGAGAATCCCGGCGTTTCCCGCATGACCATTGTGGGCCAGGGAGACGATTACATTCTGGAACAGGTGGAAAAGCAGCTCAATAAGATCATTCCCGTGATCAAGGTGCGCTCTCTGGGCACGGATGCGGTGAGGGCAGAGCTGATGCTGGTGCGCATCGGCTGCGATACCCAGAGCTTCGGGGAGATCAATCAGATCGCCGCCCTGATGAAGGCCGAGGTGGCAAGCGTCAGCAAAGGCTCCGTGACCCTGAAATTCGCCGGGGATCCCGAAAAGTGCGATACCCTGTTTGACCTGGTGCGGCCCTTCGGCGTAAAGGAGGTCACCCGCACCGGCGTAATTGCCCTGGAGCAGGGATAAGTCTGCTTTTTCCCTAAGGGGGGATCGTTGTGAAATGGCTCAAAAGGGCAGGTCTGGCAGTATTACTGCTGCCCGCTGTTCTGATCGCGGCATTTGTGGGGTATGAGGCTTTGGGAATGTGCGTCAACCACGCCGCCGCCCGGTGTCAGACGGAACAGCTGCAAAGCCGGCTGCGGCAGGAGCTTTCCGACGCTGTTGTGAAGGAAGCGTATTCGGAAACGGGAAATACCACCGGTACGGGAAATCATGTGGATTGCCTCTCCACCGTGATTTTTTCCACGTCCGTACCGGAGGAGGAACTCAAAAGCAAGCTGTCCCAATACTATGATTTCAGCGATGAGCAGTATTGCTGTCTTCAAAAAACCGCCGAGGGAGAGTATCTGTTTTATCTCAATACCTCCGCGCCTTTCGCCGATAACCTGGAGGGGCATTGAAAAGCGGAAAATCATAAAAACACAGCTGTAAAAAGGAGGAGCCTGCAATGAACCTGATCGTATATTCTTTTGTGGCCGTGCCGCTTTGGTGTGCCTGCTTTGCCCTGTATTTCATTTTGCGGCGGAACAGGCTGATGCGGGAAAGCCTGGTGGCCAAATGCGCTGGTACTTTTCTGGCAGCAGGCTCTGCCGGGTTTGCCTTCTGCCTGCGGGGAGAAACCCCGTTTGTCCACGGCTTTTTTTGGTTTTTCCTGCTGTGTATGGCGGCGGACGCTCTTTTGGAGCTTCAGTTTCTTCCCGGTATGCTGTTGTTTGCCGTTGCGCATATTTGCTGGATTTTAGAGGCCTGGGGCAGCTTTTCCCCGCGGTTTTTGTGGAGCCTGCCGGTTTGGGCGGCGGCCATGCTGGCGGCGCTTTTGCTGTTTCGCCGGGAGCTTCCCAAAATGGGAGTGCAGGCGGTATTTTGCTGCCTGTATGTGGCGGTATTATCCACCTCCCTGGCGTTGGCTCTGCCGCTGCCGCTTCTTTCTGGAAGGGTGGAATATCTGCCGCTTTCCCTGGGAATGCTCAGCTTTTTTGTTTCCGATATGATGGTGGCAAAATCAGAATTTTCCCATTTGGGGGAAAAGCTGCAAAAGCCGATCATGGCCCTTTACTGGCTGGCCCTGTACTTGATTTCCACGGCCCTTTGGCTGTGAGAAGGGAAGCGTGACGTGATGAATACCTTGCGGGAAGCCATTCAAAAGCTCATGGAAACAAAGCCCTCAAAGCTTGTGCTGAGTATTCCGGCCCAGGGGGAGACGCCCTATCAGCGGGTCGTGGTCCGGTGGATGGAAGCGGGCTATCAAATAGAAAGCTATACCGAAAAGCAGGTCTTTCATAAAAATATCCCGGCGGAAGAGCTGGGGGATTTTTGCCTGGAAGCGCTGGAAAGCTCTTTCCGGCAGCTGAACGCCTGGGCGGAGGGCTGCGAAACGGCGGTGCGGATCACGCGGAAAGGGAAAGTGCTTTACAGCCGCAAAAAAGCCGGAGAAACCGCGGCTTTGCCGCCTCCCTCTCACAACAGAAAGAAAAATTACCTGCTGCCGGAGGGCCAGGTGATCGAGCCGCTGGTGGATATGGGGATCTTTTCCAAAGAGGGAAAGATCCTGAAGCCCATGTACGATAAATATAAGCAGATCAACCGTTTTCTGGAGATCATAGACGATGCCGTAAAAAAGCAGAAGCTCACTCACCTGAACATCATCGACTTCGGCTGCGGAAAATCTTATCTCACCTTTATTGTATATTACTATCTCACGCAGGTCAGGGGGCCTTTCCGTCCACATGATCGGGCTGGATCTGAAGGCCGATGTGATCGAGGCCTGCAGCCGGGCGGCGGAAAAGTACGGCTATGAGGGGCTTTCCTTTCAGGTGGGGGATATCGGCGGCTTTCAGTGCCCTTTTGAAGTGGATATGGTCATTACGCTTCACGCCTGTGATACGGCAACAGACTATGCCCTTTTTAACGCGGTGGCCTGGGGCAGTAAAATGATTTTTTCCGTTCCCTGCTGCCAGCACGAGCTGAACCGCCAGCTGCACACCGAAGAACTTTCTCTTCTGACCCGGTACGGCATCATTGGGGAGCGCTTTTCCGCCCTGCTGACAGACGCGATCCGGGGCAATCTGCTGGAATATGCCGGATATCGCACCCAGCTTTTGGAATTTGTGGATCTGGCCCATACGCCGAAAAATATCCTGATCCGGGCGGTAAAGGCTCCGGAGCTTTCAGAGAAAACCAGGCAAAAGGCCTTGGAAGAGGTACGCCGTGCCATGTCGGAATTCCACGTAGAGCCCACCCTGTACCGGCTGTTTTTTGGATAATTAGGAATGAGCAATGAGAAATTAAGGATAAGGTCAAGTTCGACAAATTGGAACTTGCAGGTTAGCGAGCAGCAGAAACCTCTTGCCTCCCCTGAATAGGGGAAGAAGGTTGCTTGGCAACCTTCTGGGACCACCGTTAGGTGGTGGAGAGGTTCAGTTCGCTGAAAACCCGCATGAAGCTTAACTTTTCTGCTGTACGGTCGGAACCCCTCAGTCACGGCTTTGCCGTGACAGCTCCCCTTTCAGGGGAGCCAAGAGGTATCATATAAACTATAATTTAGCAATCTCTTATAATTGCTCATTTCTTGCCGTGCATATTGGTATAATATACATGGGAAGGAAAGCTTTCTATGGGAGGTTTTGTTGACTTTTCCCTGGGAAAAGCGTATGATGAAATGGATTTGTCAGAAAGGAAGGCGGAGTATGCTGTTATCAGAGCTTTTGGCCCCTCTGCACGTGGAGGCTGGCTTTCAGGACGTGGAAATAACGGACGTGGTCTATGATTCCAGAAAGGCAAGGCCGGGCTGTGTGTTTGTGTGCCTGCGGGGGGCCTCTTCCGATGGGCACCAGTATGCCGCCCAAGCCGGGGCCGCCGGGGCCGCCGCCATTCTCGCGGAGGAGCCAGTGGAAGTTTCCGGCGCCCAGGTGATCGTGGTGCCGGATACGAAGGCAGCGCTGGCTTTGACAAGCGCTGTCTTTTTCGGGAACCCGGCGGAGCGTGATATCAAGGTGATCGGTATCACCGGAACCAAAGGGAAAACCACTACCGCCTACATGGTGCGCTCCATTCTGGAGGCTGCCGGGCATAAAACCGGAATTATCGGCACCATCGGCGTGGCTTTTGGGGAACGGCTGATCAAAACGGAAAATACCACTCCGGCAAGCTTTGAAGTGCAGAAATACCTGCGTCAAATGGCGGACGAGGGCTGTGAATACTGTGTGATGGAGGCCTCCTCCATCGGCCTGAAGGAAAAGCGGGTGTACGGCTTTCCCTTTGCCGTAGGCGTGTTTACCAATTTTTCCGAAGACCATATCGGCGGCGTGGAGCATAAAGATATGCGGGAATATCTGGAAAGCAAGGCGCTGCTGTTTTCCATGTGCGAAACCGGCGTTGTGAATCTGGATGATCCCAGCCTGGAGGAAATGCTGCGGGGCCATACCTGCCAGGTGAAAACCTTCGGCTTTTCGGAAGACGCCTGGCTGCGGGGAGAAAACTGCCGCCATTTGAACCGCCCCGGCCTTTTGGGCATTGCCTTTGAGGTGTCGGGGGCCATGGGCTTTACCGCCGAGGTGGGGATCCCGGGGAAATTTAACGCCTATAACGCCCTGGCGGCCATGGGCTGCTGCAAGGTGCTGGGTATTTCCGAGGAAGCCATGAAGCAGGGGCTTCTCAGCGTGAAGGTAAAGGGGCGGGTAGAGCCTGTTCCGGTGCCGGGAAATTATACCCTGCTGCTGGATTACGCCCACAATGGCGTGGGCATGGAAAATATCCTTACCACTCTGCGGGAATACAAGCCCCACCGGCTGATCTGCCTGTTCGGCGCGGGAGGGAACCGCCCCAAGGTGCGCCGCTATGAAATGGGGGAGGTCAGCGGAAGGCTTGCGGACCTTTCCATTCTCACGGCGGATAATTCCCGCTTTGAAAATGTGCTGGATATCATCGAGGATATCAAGGTGGGCATGGAAAAAACAGCGGGGAGCTATCTGGAAATACCGGATCGCCGGGAAGCCATTCGCTGGTGCCTTACCCACGCGGAGGACGGGGATATCATCGTTCTGGCGGGGAAGGGCCATGAAGACTATCAGGAGATCGAGGGGAAGAAATATCCTTTTGACGAGCGGGTCGTGATCCGGGAGCTTTTGGAAAACGAAAAGCGGCAATGAGAAACTATAGCTTCCCTTGTCAAGTGAAGTTACTTACCACCGGGAAACACCGTTTGAGAGGTCTTTTGCAAAATCGGGCAGTATAAAGCCGGAGCCTGCTTCCGCTTTTTATCATTTTTTAGAAAAAAGGGAAAGGGAGAAACGCCATGGAAAAAAAGATCACAGCAGAACAGCTTGCCGCCTTTGAAAAGGATTTTGCCGCCGACCCGGCGAAACGGGTGGCGCAGCTGGCGGTCACCGCCAACGGCGTCAACAAATCTGCGGGAAACCCCTTCGCGCGCAGGAAGGTTCGCCACCAGTTTTCCATTCAGCTGGAAACGGGGAAAATTACGAATCAAAAGGCCTCCGGCCGGTGCTGGATGTTTGCCGCGCTGAACACCATGCGGGTGGAAGTAATGCGCAGGCTGAACCTGGAGCATTTTGAGCTGTCTCAGAACTATACCCTGTTTTATGACAAGCTGGAAAAGGCCAATTACTTTCTGGAAAATATTCTGGATACCCTGGAAGAGCCCACCGAGGGCAGGCTGATCTCTCATTTGCTGCGGGACCCCCTGGGAGACGGCGGGCAGTGGGATATGCTTTGCAATCTGATTGAAAAATACGGCGTTGTTCCCCTGGACGCTATGCCGGAGACCGCTTGTTCCTCCGCTACCCGTGAGGTGACCGTTTACATGACCCGGCGGCTGCGGGAATTCGCCTGTGAGCTCCGGGAGGCCCACGCCGCCGGGAAAACCGCCGAAGAGCTGCGGGAGCAGAAGGAAGTGATGCTCTGCAATATTTACAACATGCTGTGCATCGCCTTTGGAAACCCGCCCCAAACCTTCACCTTTGAGGCCCGGGACAAAAACAAGAGCTTCATTCGGGACGAAGCTCTGACCGGAACGGAATTTTTCCGGAAGTACATAGGCTGGGATCTCAGCCAGTATGTAAGCTTGATAAACGCTCCCACCGCCGATAAGCCTTACCACAAAACCTACACTGTGAAGATGCTGGGAAATGTGAAGGAAGGGCGTCCTGTAAAGTACTTGAACTTGCCCGTAGAAGACCTGAAACAAGCGGCTATCGCCCAACTGAAGGCTGGAGACCCCGTTTGGTTTGGCTGCGATGTAGGCCAGTCCTCCAGCAGAGAGGGCGGCATTTTGGATCTGGAGGCCCTGCGTGTCGATGAGCTTTTCGGAACCGTCTTTGGCATGAATAAGGCCCAGCGCCTGGATTACGGCGAAAGCCTGATGACCCACGCCATGGTCTTCCAGGGTGTGAACCTGGACGAGGCGGGAAACCCCACCCGCTGGAGAGTGGAAAACAGCTGGGGCAAGGAAGCGGGCGAAGAGGGCTATTATGTAATGAGCGACGACTGGTTCACCGAATACACCTATCAGGTGGTAGTAAACAAGAAATATCTCACTGCCGGGCAGCAAAAGGAGCTGGAGCAGGAGCCCATCTATCTGGAGCCCTGGGATCCCATGGGCTCGCTGGCCTAGTTTTGAGAGCATAACATGTCAGCCTGAGGGGCCTATAGCTTTATCAGGCTGACGTGCCGTCAGGAGAGGAGATTTATGCGAAGTAAGCTTTCTGAAATTGTCAAGGCCGCGGGGGGGACCCTGCTTTGCGGCGATGAGAATACCGTGGTCACCACCTTTTTTACAGACAGCCGGGAGGCAAAAGCGGGGGCAATGTTCGTCCCCATTCGCGGGGAGAAAACAGACGGCCACAAATTTATCGGCATGGCCCTGGAAAACGGTGCGGCCGCTTCCTTTACAGAGGAGAAAGCGGCGCCCCGCACGGGCCCGCTGGTTTTGGTAAACGATTGCCGGGCGGCTCTGCAAAAGGTGGGGGCCTGGTACAGAAGCCAGTTTTCCATTCCTGTGGTGGGCATTACCGGCAGCGTGGGGAAAACTACCGCCAAGGAAATGGTGGCCCAGGCCCTTGCGGCGCAGTACAATGTACATAAGACCGCCGGAAATCAGAACAGCCAGGTAGGCGTTCCCATCACTGTCTGCGGCTTGCGGAAGGAGCACACCGCCGCCGTGGTGGAAATGGGGGTGAGCATGCCCGGGGAAATGGCCCGGATCTCCGCCGTGGTAAAGCCTACCTGTGCCGTGATGACGAATATCGGCGTTTCCCACATCGAATATATGAAGAGCCGGGAAAACATTCTGGCGGAAAAAGCACGGATCGCCGATCATCTGCCGGAGGACGGCGCGCTTTTTGTAAACGGAGACGATGATCTGCTGCCCTCCCTGAAGCAGAGCGGCAAGCACAGGGTGATCGCCTTCGGCCTTAGCCCTCAGTGTGATTGGCGGGCTTCCTCTCTGCGAGAAGCGGATAAGGGAACCTTTTTTACCTGCGAGGGGCCGGGGGGAGAGCGGCAGGAGCTGTTCGTTCCCGCCGCCGGCCAGCACAATGTGCGAAACGCCCTGGCCGCCATGGCGGTGGCCCGTTATCTCAGCGTTCCCGCCGAAAACGCCGCGCGGGCCATCGGCGCCTACAAGGCCCCCGCCATGCGGCAGCAGATCGAGGAAGCAAACGGCCTCACCATCATTGACGACAGCTACAATGCCAGCCCGGATTCCATGCGAAGCGCCCTGGAGGTACTGGCCTCCCGGAAAAACACGGGCAAAAAGGCTGCTGTGCTGGCGGATATGCTGGAGCTGGGAGATCTTGCCCAGGAGGGCCATTTCTCAGTGGGAAAATACGCCAGAGAAAAAGGCGTGGAGCTTTTGGCGGCCATTGGGCCTCTTTCAAAGGAAATCGCCGCCGGATACGGTCAGGGGGCCCACTGGTTCGCCACCAACCAGGAAGCCGCCGCCTTTTTGAAGGAAGCTCTCCAGCCCGGCGACGCGGTGCTGGTAAAGGGCTCCCGCGGCATGAAAACCGATGAGATCGTGGCCGCACTGAAGGAAGCGGGCGCAATCCGAGGGTAGCAAAGGTCGCAGCCTTCGGCGTTTTATGTCCAGAGGAACAGTTGTTCAGCATTAGGGCGTGTTCAGATGAAGCTAACGCACACGCCTTTTCGGCAAATTTTGCAGGCTTCTATGTTAAAAATCCTAAGGTTTTTCGCCTTGAATCCTGCAAAATTTTGCTCGAAGATCCGTGCGCCTATCTTAAATGTAAACACGCCCTTGTTTCTTAAAGAAAAAGAACCTTTCCCTCATTTTGAGAAGAAAGGTTCTTTTCTGTTGTTCAGAGAAATATTTGGAGGATCAATGATCCAGTATGGCTTCGTAGGCAGTACCGGCCAAGGCCCGCAGCGGCAAGGCTGCCGGGCGCTGACAGGTGGATTCCATGGTGTGGATTTTTCCGCTTTCACTGCTTTCCCAGATGCCGTGGATCGCTTCAAAGGCGTGATAGCCCAGGGTGGCGTCGGCCCGGGGCTTGCGGCCGTTCAGAATGGCGTAAGCCAGGTCGGCGGCCCCGATTCCCCGGCACTCATCCTGAAAAGGATAGAGAATGGGCATTTT
This sequence comes from Neglectibacter caecimuris, assembly GCF_034335015.1. NCBI lineage: Bacteria > Bacillati > Bacillota > Clostridia > Eubacteriales > Oscillospiraceae > Neglectibacter > Neglectibacter caecimuris. The sequence continues at coordinate 11,569 of NZ_JAWXXK010000006.1, forward strand.
TACCGGCCCCTCTATGGTGTTTCGCAGAAGGTAAATATCCCCGCTGAACAGATTGGGGTCAAAGAGGATCAGCGAGCCCTGAGTTCCGTGAATTTCAATGTGCGGATTGGTGGGAATGGTCTCCTCTCCGGGGTTCGCGTCCACAGCGCCCTCGCTGGTCAAAACCAGAGACCCCAGCACGCCGCCGGAAAATTCCAGTGCCGCCGTCATGGTATTGGGCGAATCCACAGTGAATTCCTGACCGTACCTCGGGTGGCGCGGGTTGGTGTAAGGGCGCTGCGGCCTGCGGGTCTGCATAAATCCCGTTACCCGGCTGAGAGGGCCTAACAGATTTACCATATTGTGCAGATAATAGCCCCCCATATCAAAGGGAATGCCGCCGCCCCTGCTCAGGGTGAAGGCCTTATAGAGAGCTTCCTCCTCGCTGTGATCCTGATAGGAACGGACGCAGGCGGCATGAACGGCAACGGGGTCTCCGATCACGCCGGAATCCAGAAGATGGCGGGCCGTTTGCCAGCCGCCGCCCAGAAAGGTGTCCGGGGCGGAGATGAAGAAAAGTCCCTTGGAACGGGCTAATTCCACCAGCTCTTTTCCTTCATTGAGCTCTACTGCCACCATTTTTTCCGTCAATACATGCTTGCCCGCCTCCAAGGAGCGTTTTGTCACTTCATAGTGGGAAAGAGGGTATGTAGTGTTCAAAACGATTTCAATGGAGGGATCGTTCCAGATCTCTTCGTTGGTCATCTGCCGTATGTCGAACTGCTTTGCCCGAAGGGCGGAGCGCTCCGGGATCAGGTCGGAGCAGCCTACCATTTCCAGTACATGAAACTTTTTCGTGATCGTGTTCAAATATTTATAGCTGATCATGCCGCTGCCGATCAGGGCGGCCTTTACTCTTCTGAATGCCATATTGCAAAATCTCCTGTAAAATTGGTTTGAGAGGAAGGGCTAGAGCCCCAGCTTTGTCAGATTCCTGCTGCTGACCGCAAGGCTTTCAAAGGGATCTCCGGGACAAACGTCCTGCTCTACGATGATAAATTCCACGCCGATCTCCCGGCATACCGAAAGAATGGGAGGCCAGTTCAAATTTCCCTCGCCAACCTCGGCGAACCGTTTATGCACGTCCTCTATCCGTTCTGCTCCGCCTACAATGGCGTAATCCTTAAAATGTACAATATCCATGCGGCCCCGCATGCGGCGGAGCCAGTCTGTTACACACACGCCCGCGGCAGTGAGCCAATGGGTATCCAGGGCAAAGTAAAGGCCCTTGGGATCGGTTTCCTCCGTCAGAATATCCATACCGGTTTTTCCCTGCCCCAGGGAGAAAAACTCCAGAGCGTGAGGGTGATACAGCAGATGAAGCCCCTCTCCCTCCAGCAGCCGGGAAACCTGATTGATCTCCTGAGCGAAGAGATGGTAGCCCTCCCCTGACTCCCTCCATTCCTTCGGAAGGGTGCCGATGGAGATGGCGTTTACCCGGTGGAGCCGTGCGTTTTCTATGGCTTTTTCCACAGCGCCGGGGTTCTTCGCCAGTTCTTCCAGTTCGGCGTCGGCGGAACAGCCCGTAAGGCCCAGCTCATCCAGCATGGCCTGCATTTCCTCTTCCGATACGGCGGGAATGGAATAAGCCTGTACGGCATTGTAGCCCATATCACGGATCCGCCGGAGAGAGGAATAAACCTCTTCAGGAGAGCGGAGGTAGTCTCGAACGGTAAAAAGCTGTACTCCTTTTTTCATGGCGTATCATGTCCTTTCCTAAAGGTCACCCCTTCATGCCTGTAAAGGCAATGCCCTGGGTGATCTGCTTTTCAAAGATCAGGTAAACGATAAAGATGGGGACCATGGCGCATACGGTGCCTGCCATGGTAAGGGCGTACTGCATGGTGTATTGCCCGGAAAACATGCCCAGCCCCAGCTGCAGGGTATACTTGCTTGGATCGTTCAGGTAGATCAGCGGAGCAATGTAATCGTTCCACTGGCCGATAAAGGTAAAAATAGTCAAGGTTGCCAAGCCCGGTGTGGCCTGGGGCAGCATGATCTGTAAAAAGATCCGCAGTTCGCCGGCACCGTCAATTTTTCCTGCCTCCCGAAGCTCATTGGGAAGCCCCATGAAAAACTGGCGCATCAGAAATACCCCAAAGGCGCTGAAGCCCTGCATCAGGATCAAAGTGCTCAGCTTGTTGGTCATACCCAGCTGGCCCAGAAGGATATACTGAGGCAGCATGATGGCGTGCCAGGGGATCATGGTGGTGGCAAGGAAAGCCAGAAACAGAAGGTTTTTCCCGAAGAAGCGGAGCTTTGCGAAGGCATAGGCCGCCAGAGAGCAGCACAGCACCTGCAGGGCCGTGCCAAATACCGCGACAATGGCGGTGTTTTTGTAGAAAGTCAAAAACGGGACCTCCTGCCAGACCTTGCTGTAATTCCCCGGGTTTATGGGATCGGGGATCCACTGGATAGGATTGGTGAACACCTGCGCGTCATATTTCAGAGAGGCGGAGATCATCCAGAGGAAGGGAAATACCGTGACCAGCACCAGGCCAAATAGCAGCAGGTAAAAGGGAACGCGTTTTAAGAGCCGGATGGTTTTTGTCATACTTTTCCCTCCTTCATTCATAATGCACCCAGTATTTCTGCCCGACAAACTGGATCACGGTGATCACCAGGACCACCAGGAACAGGAAGTAGGAGATCGCGCAGGCGTAGCCCATGTGGGAATAGGTGAAGGCCTCCGTGTAGATCCGGTATACCAGAACCTGTGTGGCGTACCCCGGCCCGCCCCTGGTCAGCACATTTACCAGATCAAATACCTGGAAGGAATTGATCAAAAGCATCACGATGCAGAGGAAGATGGTGGGGGAGAGCATCGGGAGGGTGATTTTCCGAAAGCGCTGAAAGGCGGAAGCGCCGTCGATTTCCGCGGCCTCGTACAGATAGCCGGGAATGGTCTGCATTCCCGCCAGAAGGATCAGCATGTAGTAGCCGAAATTTTTCCAGACGGCAATGATGATCAGGGCATACAGCGCCCAATCGGAGGACATCAGCCATTTCGGCGGCTCGCTGACTCCCAGACCCATCAGCATAGAGGATAATGGGCCGTTGGGGCTGAAGATCAGCTTCCAGATCACCGCCACGGAAACCATGGAGGAGATGTAGGGCAGGAAAAAGCATACCCGGAAAAACTTGCGCCCGAAGGTCACCCGGTTGAGAACAGCCGCGAAAAACAGCGCCAGAAGCAGGGTAAGGGGCGTAAAGAGCAGGGCGTAGATCAGGTTGTTGGAAAAAGCGTTCAAAAAGTAGTCGTCGGAAAACAGCCGGTTGTAGTTTTCCAGCTTGACAAATTGCAGAGAATCCAGATTAAAACCGTTAAAATCGGTAAAGCTGAAAACCGCTCCGCTCAGGATCGGGAGAAAGAAAAAAAGCAGAAATCCCAGAAAAGCGGGAAGCACAAAAAGCCAGCCGGTCAAATTTTCCCGAAGAGAACGAATTCTTCTTTTTTCAGATGATTTTACAGCCACAGGGGACCTCCTATTACCAGGACAAACAGCCGGACCAGGCAGACCCGGCTATTCGTCGTTTGGCTACTATGAAGCCTGAAATTATTCCTGACTGAGCAGGGGCGTCCGGCGCTGGTCAAAGCTTGCGATGGCTTCGTCCACGCTCTTTTCTCCAATAAGGCAAAGCTCCTTTTCTTCCCGCCAGATGGCGTCTACCTCCGCACCGTTTCCTGTGGGGGGCATTTCGTAGCGGATTTCCGTATTGAAGAACGCGTCTGTGTTGTCAAGCCCGGAAAGCTCCCGGTATTCCTGCTCTATGGTATCGTCGGTATAAGAGGAAAGCATACCGCCTTCCGCCAGCAGCTTCGCGCCCTCGGCGCCGGTCAAAAACCTGATAAACTCAAAGGCATTTTCAAACTTTTTGCTCTGGCTGCTGATGAAGATAAAGGTGTTGTGACCACCGATGGTCGCCGGCTCCTGCACGCCGTCGGGCTGGGGCATGTAGGTAACGCCCATATCGCATTTTCCCGATAACTCCGCATTGTTGGCCAGCTCCTGCTTGGCGTTTCCAACAGTCCATTCGCCGTTGGGAAGCATGGCCACATCACCGTTTAAGAATATTTTTAACCAGTCGGTGGAGGTGCTGTTCATCTCTTCAAAGCTCATGTGAGAAGCATCTTCGTTGTAGATCCGGTTCAGGAGGCTCAGCCATTCCTTCAAGGCGCCGGAATCGGGATCCAGCACGTTGGAGCCCATCTGCACGGTCATGATCGGCTCGCCCATCCAGTTGGGCAAAAATCCGCCCCACTGCTTGGTACCGTCGTCCCTGGTTTTCGTCAGGCTCTTTGCCAGCACGGCGTATTCGTCCCAGGTCATCTTTTCCGGGTAGGGCACTCCCTCCGCGTCAAAGATCTTCTTGTTGTAGAACAGGGCGTAAGCGCTGAAGCGGTAAGGAAGGCCGTAGCATTTTCCGTCCGCCAGGGTGGTTTGGAAATCTTCGCCGTACCGGGAAAGATCGATTCCGGCAGCTTGGATCGCGTCGGTCATGTCCGCTAAATTTCCCACGTCCCGGCGCTTGGCAAAGTTTTTTACCACGCTGGTGCCAAAAAGATCCAGATCGCCGCCTCCGGCCAAAAGCGCGGTGATTTTATTTTCGTAAGCGTCCGGATCGCTGGCGGAGGAGGGCACGATGGTGAGGTTTACCTGGGTGGTTTCGCTCTGGGCGTTAAAGGCCTCTACAATAGCGGGCATGTACACGTCTTCATCGGCCCAGGTGTAGTATTCTACCGTCACCTTTTCCGCCGCGGGCTTCGATGTGCCGGAGCCCTGCGGGGCGGGCGCCGAAGCGCTGCCACTGCTTGTGGGTTTGTCTGAGCCGCACCCTGTCAGGAAGCACCCGGAGCAGAGCGTGGCGGCTGCCAGCAGCGCGGCAAAAACCTTGCGTTTTTTCATGTTTGTCACTCCTAAGAATAAAATTTGGTTTTGTGGAACCGCTTTCATATTATCATAAAGACATATCGTTGTCAATATCCCGATTTCTAATTTTTATTCAAGGAACTTTTTGGTAATAGTTGCAAAGATGCACAGAGATTCGCTTGGGGTTTTGACTTTGAATATGGAACCGATTCCATATTAAGGCAAAAAAATTTAGAACCTGTATTCCTGAACAGGGACGCTGCTTGAACGAAAGTCTCTGCTGTGAATACGGGTTCCAAGAGCTTGTACCGATAAGCCGCATGTACAAATTCTTATTCTTCAATGCTCATGCGGGAGGGAATGGTGATGTGCTGGCTCGGAAAAGCGTTTCCTTCCGGCTCCAAACGGTTAAAAAGGGTCTGGGCGGCTACTGCGCCAAGCTCTACCGGTACGGGAGAATACTGTACGGAATAGCGGAATGCGTCCAGAACATGAAAATCATCATACCCGGCTACAAAAATGTCCTCCGGAATTTTTATACCGTGAGAAACAAAGCCGCACACAGCGCAAACGGTGGCCTTACTGGATAGGGTGATCACAGCGGTGGGCCGTTTTGGCATTTCGGCAAAGCGCTTCATTGCGGCGTGATAGGAGTTGTCGGCACAGGAGGTGCGCAGGATATATTCCTCGCAAAGCTCCAGGTGGTGAGCGTGCAGAGCCTTTCTCACCGTTTCTATTCTGTCCGTATCTGTTTTCGATATGTGAGAGCCGGGCGAATCTTCCTTGGTATCAAGCAGCACGGCGATCCGTTTGTGTCCCTTTTGGACGATGGCTTCCACCAGCTCCGTCAGCCCGGAATCATTATCGATATAGATCGTGTCCCCGGCAAAGCCCGGAAGCTCCCGGTCCACGCAAACTACCGGAGTTTCATTTTTCAAAAGCTGATTCAAAAGCTTTACGTTATTGTTTTCCCGCACGCGGTTTGGAATGATGATCAGCCCAACTGCCTTGTAGGAAATCAGATCCTCAATAGCGGCCCGTTCCTTCTCTACGCTGTAATCCGTGTTACAGAACAATACTCGAAAGCCACAGCTCTCCGCCTTTTTTTCCACTGCGTACACCACATCGATAAAAAATTCATTGTAGATGCTGGGAACGATGATCCCAATCAGCCTGGAACGGCTTTTCGACAAGCTTACCGCCATGGCGTTAGGGGAATAGTCCATTTTTTCGATGGCCTTCATCACGCTGTCGTAAGCCTTTTTACTGACATAGCCGCTTTTATTGAGCACGCGAGACACTGTGGCGGGAGATACTCCGGCAACTGCCGCCACATCGCGGATAGTCTTTTTCAAAACGATCCCTCGCTTTCCTCTTTTGAAAATTTGCAAATTGCCCTGAACGGCGGCCCGCTAAGAGCCGGTTTCCTGCCTTAATATGTGGGCATTGCCCTAAGAGTTTTCCCCGGGACTGGGAAGCGTTTCCGGCTGCTCCTGGAACAGCCCGTTCCGGGTAATGTTCTTGATCCATTTTTTGCTGCGGTAATGGTGGATCACCCAGGGCCACTTGATGAATTCATCGGTGCAGAGCAGGAAATAGACCCACAAAGGCGGCAGCTTCAGCACGGCGGCGGCCACAAAGCCCAGGGGCAGGGCGTAAACCCACATGGCGAAGGTATCGCAGATCAAGCCGAAGCGGCTGTCGCCGCCGGCACGGAATACACCGGCGATCAGTGTGGTGTTTACCGCCGCACCCAGCACATAATAGGAATTGATCAGCAGCATGACCTTCAGATAGTGCTTTCCGGTTTCCGTTAAATCGGCAAAGCCCAGCACCAGGGGCATGGAAAGCAGCACGATCACGCCGCCAATGAGTCCGGTGATCACCGTGAGCCGCACGATCTTTTTGGCGTCCGCTTCCGCCTCTTCCAGCTTATTATCCCCAAATTTCTGGCCCAGCAGGATCCCGCCGGCGTTTGCCATGCCGAAGCAGAGTATGGTGCCGAAATTCCGCACCACCACCGCCAGGGAATTTGCCGCCACGGCATCGTTCCCCAAAAACTGGCCGATAATTACGGAATACAGGGAAAAGGCAAGCCCCCAAACGGTGTCGTTGGCCAAAGCGGGCAGGGCCATTTTCATAAAATCGGAAAACAGCTCCTTGCTGCGCAGGAACAGATAGGAAAGCTTCAGCTTCACGTCAGGGCTTTTGGCGGAAACAACAAAGCACAGCACAAGCTCCAGCACTCTGGAAATAGAGGTGGCAAGGGCCACGCCCGCCGCTTCCATTTTCGGCGCGCCGAACAGGCCGAAGATAAAGACAGCGTTCAAGATCACATTGGTGGTAAAGGCCACGGCGTTTAGGGCCATGCTGACGGTCACCCGCCCCACGCTGCGCAGCACGGAAAGGTAAACCTCCGTCAGACCCCAGCAGAGGTACGCCACACTCAAAATGCGAAGGTAGGAGGCGCCAATGCGGATCAGCTCCGGGTCCGGTGTGAACAGGCGCATCATCCAGTCGGGAACGGTCAGCGCGCCTAAGGCGAAGATCAGGGCGCAGGTCACGGAAAACCGCAGGGCGATCCCCTCCACCACCTGAATGGCTCTATGCTCTCCCTTGCCGAAATACTGGGCGCACAGCATAGTCGCCCCCGTGCCGAGCCCGTAAAGCACCATAAATAAAATGTTTGCGTATTGTGAGGCCAGAGATACCGCCGAAATAGAGGATTGGCCCACAAAATTCAGCATGACCACATCGGCGGAGCTCACGGCGGCGCTTAAAAGATTTTGCAGAACAATGGGAATGACCAGCTTCCCGATCTGGGAATAAAAGCTGTTTTTCTGCAGTGGGGTTGATTTCATAAAAGAGTTCCTCCCATACCCGAAAACAAGAACGGCCCGACAGCCGATATACAATGTTCAGTATAAGGTCAGGTCCCTTGCTTTGTCAATCCGGAATTTTCGCAAAAAGCAGAAGGCTTCCACAAGGAAAAAGGATTGACAGGAGAAAGCGAAGAGAATATAATGAAGCCAAATAGAGAAGAATTTCGTGCGGAGAAGATGCTTTTTTCTTTCCCATGCAGAGAGACGGTGGCAGGTGCAAGCCGTTTGGTGGAGAAAAGCAGGCCGCTCCCGCCGCCGGGTGTTTCATTGGCGGTGCGTTTTCGGCATGGCTGCTGTGAAGAATGGCGGCGTACCCCGGCGTTAACGGGAAGAAAAGCGGCCAAAAAGAAGCCCTGGGGCTTCTTCCGGCAATTTGGGTGGTACCACGGACCTGTCCGTCCCATGAGGGAGCGGGCTGGTCTATATTTTTTTGCGGGAAAGGAAAAGGCCATGGAAACACTGCTCCTGAACGGTTCTCCCAGAAAGCGGGGGGATACCGCCTCCCTGCTGGAAATGCTTCGGGAGCTTTTGCCGGGGGAGATCAGAGAGGTGCGGGCCTACTCTCAAAAAATTGCGCCCTGTGTGGACTGCCGTTACTGCTGGAAGCACAGCGGGTGCTGTCAACAGGACGGCTGGGCCGTGGTGGATGCCGCTCTGAAAAGCTGTGATAGTATCGTGCTGGCTTCTCCCATTTACTTCTCAGAGCTGACGGGGCCTCTGCTTTCCGTGCTCAGCCGCTTGCAGCAGTATTACTGCGCCAGGGCCTTTCGGGGAGAAAAGCTTCCCTTTTCCCCCAAGCGCGGCGGACTGATTTTGGTGGGCGGCGGCGACGGCAGCCCCCGCAGAGCTCAGGAAACAGCGGAAACGCTGCTGCGCCAAATGGGCTGTCGGGAGATCTTTCCCGCCGTTTTATGCCACAATACCAATACCGTTCCGGCTGTTGACGAGCCGGGCGTGAAGGAGCGCCTTCAGGCGCTGGCCGATTTTTTGAAAGGCTGATTTTTGCTTCCCTCATTTTTGAAAAAAGGAGAAATTATCGTGACACAAGTAGCGTATTGCGTGGAGCAGCTGAAAAAGCTCTGCGCCATTGACAGCCCCTCCGGTTTTACGGAGCGGGCGGCGGACTATTTGCTGGAGGAGCTTACCGCGCTGGGCTACGCGCCGAAAAAGACCAGAAAGGGCGGCGTTGCCGTCTGCCTGGGCGGCGAAGCGGCAGATCAAAAGGAGCCTGACGGGCTGCTGCTGATGGCCCATGTGGATACCCTGGGCGCGGTGGTGCAGTCCATCAAGGGAAACGGGCGGCTGCGGCTTTCCCCGGTGGGCGGCCTTCAGGCACAGAACTGTGAGGCGGAAAACTGCCTGATCTACACCAGGGAAGGGAAAACCTATACCGGCTGCCTGCAGCTTTGCGACGCCTCCGCCCATGTGAACCGGGAATACAGCGAGAAAAAGCGGCAGTTTGCCGGTATGGAAGTGGTAATTGATGAGCCGGTGAAAACCCCGGAGGATACCCGGAAGCTGGGGATCGAGGTGGGAGACTTCGTGTGCTTTTCTCCCCGCACGGTGGTAACGGAAAGCGGGTATATCAAAAGCCGGTTTCTGGACGATAAGCTCAGCGCGGCGATCCTGCTGGCCTATGCCAGGGAGCTGAAGGAAAAGAAGGCTTCCCTGAAGCGAAAGGTCTACCTGCATTTCACCGTGTACGAGGAGGTGGGCCACGGCGCGGCGGCCGCTGTGCCGGAGGACGTTTCCGAGATCGTCAGCGTGGATATGGGCTGTGTGGGCGAGGGCCTGCAGTGCACGGAGCGGGAGGTTTCCATCTGCGCCAAGGATTCCGGCGGCCCTTATGATTATACCGTCACCACCGCTCTGGTACAGGCGGCAAAGCAGGCGGAGGCGGCCTTTGCCGTGGACGTATATCCTTACTACGGCTCCGATGCCGAGGCGGCCCTTTCCGCCGGGTATGATGTTCGCCACGGCCTCATCGGCCCCGGCGTGTACGCCTCTCACGGCTATGAGCGCTCCCACAAGGACGGCGCAGAAAACACGCTGAAGCTTTTGTGGGCTTATACGGTAAAATAAGATGTTTTGAGGAAAACAGGAGGAAATCATTATGAAATGGACAGGACTGAACGAACTGAGAGAAAAGTATCTTGCCTTCTTTGAAAGCAAGGGGCATCTGCGGCTGCCCAGCTCTTCGCTGATCCCCCAGGGAGACAACAGCCTTTTGCTGATCAATTCCGGCATGGCTCCCATGAAAAAATACTTTACCGGCGAGGTCACGCCGCCCCGGGTCAGGGTGACCACCTGCCAGAAGTGCATTCGAACCCCGGATATCGACAGCGTGGGCATCGACGACCGGCACGGCACCTTCTTTGAAATGCTGGGGAACTTCTCCTTCAACGACTATTTCAAAAGGGAAGCCATCTCCTGGGCCTGGGAATTCTTTACGGAGGTTCTGGAAATGCCCCCGGAGAAGCTTTACGTCACCGTCTATCTGGAGGACGACGCTGCCTGGGATATCTGGACGAAGGAGATCGGTGTGCCCGAAAGCCACATGCGCCGCATGGGCAAGGAGGACAATTTCTGGGAGCACGGCTCCGGCCCCTGCGGCCCCTGCTCTGAAATCTATTTTGACCGGGGCCCTGAGCACAGCTGCCATAAGCCCACCTGCGATGTGGGCTGCGACTGCGACCGCTATGTAGAGATCTGGAACCTGGTGTTCTCTCAGTTTAATAACGACGGCCAGGGCAACTACACCCCCCTGGGCCGAGAAAATATCGACACCGGCATGGGCATGGAGCGCCTGGCCTGCGTCATGCAGGACGTGGACAACCTGTTCCTGGTGGATACGCTGCAGAATATTATGAAACATGTTTCAAAAATTTCCGGGGTGGAATACGGCGCTTCCCCGAAGACGGATATTTCCCTGCGCATCATCACCGATCATATCCGCTCCACCGCCTTTATGATCGGTGACGGCGTGCTGCCCAGCAACGAGGGCAGGGGCTATGTGCTCCGCCGTCTGCTGCGCCGGGCGGCCCGCCACGGAAAGCTTCTGGGGATCGACCGTCCCTTCCTTTCCGAACTGGCAGAGACGGTGATCCAGGAAAATGAGAAGGCCTATCCCGAGCTGCGGGAAAAGGAGACCACCATCAAGAAGATCATTGCCTTCGAAGAGGAGAGCTTTGCCAAAACCATCGACCAGGGGCTTTCCCTCTTGAACAGCCTGATCGACAAGGCGGATTCCAAGGTCTTCTCCGGCGACAGCGCCTTTACCCTGAACGATACCTACGGCTTCCCCCTGGATCTGACCCGGGAAATTTTGGCCGAGCGGGGCATGGAGGTAGATGAAGAGCGCTTCCGGGAGCTGATGCGCCAGCAGAAGGAACGGGCCAGAAACGCCAGAAAGGACGCGGGAGCAGACGCCTGGAAGGGCGAAAATACCGCGGCCGCCGGACTGCCCGCCACGGAATTTACCGGCTATACGGAGCTGAAAACCGGCGCGGAGGTGCTTGCCATTATTAAAAATGGGGAACGGGTGGAAAGCGCCTCCGCCGGTGAGGAAGTCTCCGTTGTGCTGGACCGCACCCCCTTCTATGGCGAAGGCGGCGGCCAGGTGGGAGACAGCGGCGTGCTGGAGGCCGAGGGGGTCTCCGTCGATGTGGTGGATACCACAAAGCATGAGGGGATCTATCTGCACCGCAGCGTGGTGGCGGAGGGCACTCTTAGCACCGGCGACAAGCTGGAAGCCTCTTTGGACGTTATGAGAAGAAAGGCCATCATGCGTAATCACACCGCGGCCCATCTGCTTCAGGCGGCCCTCAGGAAGGTGCTGGGCGACCATGTGGAGCAGGCTGGGCAGCTGGTCAATGAAGAACACGTGCGGTTTGACTTTACCCATTTCTCCGCCATGACTCCCGAAGAGCTTGCCATGGTGGAAATGGCGGTCAACGATGAGATTCTGAAGGCGGTTCCCGTCACCATGGTGGAAATGCCTATTGAGGAAGCAAAGCGGAGCGGGGCCATGGCTCTGTTCGGCGAGAAATACGGCGATGTGGTGCGGGTAGTTTCCGTGGAGGACGGCTTCTCCAAGGAATTCTGCGGTGGTACCCATATGGATAACACCTCCCGGCTGGGCCTGTTCAAGATCGTTTCCGAGTCCTCCGTGGCCGCCGGCGTGCGCAGGATCGAAGGCGTGACCGGTGCGGGTGTGCTGGCTGTGCTGGCGGCCCAGAGCCATACGATCCAGGAAACGGCCCAGGCCATGAAGGTCTTAAATCCGGCGGAGCTTCCCCTGCGGGCCAGGCAGGTCATGGCCGAAGCAAAGGAAAAGGAGAAAACCATTGAGGCGCTGAATGCCAAAATGGCCTCCGCCAACCTGGAAAGCGTGTTCCAAAACGCCCAGGAAGTAAACGGCGTAAAGGTGATGTTCGCCCTGCTTTCCGGCATGGACGGCAACGCCCTTCGGGCGCTGTGCGATAAGGTGAAGGAGCGGCCCGAGCCCGCGGCGGCGGTGTTTGCCGGCGTCAGCGGCGGAAAGGCCTCTCTGGCGGCGGTGTGCAGCAAGGCCGCCCAGGAAAAGGGGCTGAAGGCGGGCAATCTTGTGAAGGAGGTCGCCGTGATCACCGGCGGAAACGGCGGCGGACGGCCCGATTTCGCCATGGCCGGCGCAAAAGACCAGACCAAGCTGGACGAAGCCCTGGCCGCTGTGCCGGAGCTGGTAAAAAAGCAGCTGGAAGCATAAACGGAGCAAAAAGAAAAGGAAGTGACAAAGCAGATGGCAGACTGTATTTTCTGTAAGATCGCGGCGGGGGAGATCCCCTCTGATAAGGTGTACGAGGACGACTGTGTTTTAGGCTTTGCCGACCTGGATCCCCAGGCTCCGGTCCACGTGCTGCTGATCCCCAAGGAGCACATTGCCTCCGCCCAGGAGATCACGCCGGAAAACAGCGGGGTAGTGGCCCGTATTTTTGAAGCGGCGGCAAAGCTTTCGAAAGAGCTGGGGCTCACAAACGGCTTTCGCATCGTCAATAACTGCGGGAAAGACGGCATGCAAAGCGTACAACATCTGCACTTTCATCTGCTGGGAAAGCGCACGATGGGCTGGCCGCCCTTTCCGCCGGAAAATTGATCATTTAGCAGCGAACCGCTTACTTCCCACTTGTCATCCTGAGCAGAAAGCAAGGAGAACCTTGCTTTCTTGGCGAAGGATCTCGTCCTTCCGCTCTTTACTCAGATAATAAAGGACGAGATTCTTCGACAAAGCAAAGCTGGCTTTGCTTTTTGCTCAGTAATGACAGTTGGGAACTGTGTGCAAAACTATAAAAAATCTGGCCGCAAGGCCAATTTACAAAGTTGAAGGAGAATACTGTATGGGAAAGGTCTATAAAATGAACATTGCCGGGTGTGAGCGGGAGCTTCCCATCTGCCCTATCAATGAGCATATGGACATTGCTGGCTTTGTGATGTTCAGCGATGTGGAGATCACCGAGGCGGTGGCTAAGGCCCTGCTGGAAAAATGCCCGGAGCACGATGTGATCGTCACGGCGGAAAGCAAGGGGATCCCCCTGGCCTATGAAATGGCCCGTATCGGCTGCCGGAATTACGTGGTGGCCCGCAAGGGGATCAAGGCCTATATGGAGGAGCCTATCCATGTAGAGGTCAAATCCATCACCACCGACCATGTGCAGAAGCTGTATCTTTCCAAGGCGGACTGCGAAAACCTGAAGGGCAAGCGCATTCTCATTGTGGACGATGTGATCTCCACAGGGGAATCCCTTGCCGCCATGGAGGAACTGCTGCACGCCATCGGCGGCAAGGTGGTGGGCAAGGCCTGCGTGCTGGCGGAGGGAGACGCCAAGGACCGCACGGATATCCTTTACCTGGAGCCGCTGCCCCTGTTCTTTAAGTAAGTGAGGCGCCCCTTTGCCCTGCTGGGAGGAAGCGCGTTTCTCGCTCTTGTGCTGGCCGCCTGTAAGGGGGCCAGCTTTGCTATCTTGTTTTCTGCCGTTAGTGCCGGAGTGGGGATCCTTTTCCTTTTAGGGCTGGCAGGTTTCTATTTCACCAGAAGAAGGGCGGAGAAACAGGAAAAAGAGGCCCTTGTGCCAAAGCGTGCGGAGCTCTTTTTCAGAAAGCTTTTGTTCCCCTCCTTGGCGCTGCTGACAGCGGCGTTTTGCCTCTTTCGGTATGCTCACGCCTGGAACACGAGAATATCTCCTGTAGAGCGGCTGATCGGAACGGAAGCGAAAATCAGTGGCACGGTGCTGGATTACCCGGAGGAAAGACGCGGAAAAAGCATTTTTCTCCTGGAGGTGGAGCAGGTGACGGTGGACGGCAGGGTGCAGGCTCTGCCCGCCTTTACCGTCCGGCTTTCCTCCTGGAACGCCATTTCCTGTCACCCCTGCGACAGGCTGGAATGCACCGTGAAATTTTTCACCTTCAGCAGCGGCGGTGGCCTGTATTCCACCCGGAACTCCTATCTGGCGGACGGTGTGGAGCTGGGAGCCTATTTTTCCGACTATGAAAAGATCCAGGTCATTCCCGGTGAGGAAAGCCCGCCGGGCAAGTTCTTCGCACAGCTGCGGCACCGGCTGGGAAGAAGCTTTGAAAAGCGCCTGCCGAAGGCGGAAAGCGGGTTGATCCGGGCTATGCTGCTGGGAGAGAAAAGCCGAATTCCCCAGGAGGGCGGCCGAAGCTTTCGGAAGATCGGCGCTTACCATCTTTTGGTGATCTCCGGTCTGCACATGGCGGCACTGGCGGCTTTTCTTGCCTTCCTGTTCGGCAGGCTGCCCATCGGGCGGGTGGGGAAAAACCTGCTTACCGCCGGGGCGATCCTTGGCTTTCTGCTATTGACCGCGTTTCCTGTTTCCGCGGTGCGCAGCGGCATCATGTACATACTTGCCCTGCTGGCAGGGTGCCTGGGCAGAAGGACGGACAGTGTGAATTCCCTGGGAGTGGCGGTATTTGTGATCTGCGTGGGGAATCCCTTTTCCGGCGGGGATCTGGGCTTTGCCCTGTCCGCCTGCTCCACTTTGGGGATCCTGCTGCTGGGAAGCAAAATTTCCGGCGCCCTGCTGCGGCCTTTTGAAGCACGGTTTCTGCTTCGCCGTATGTTCACCCCGGTGGCGGCCTCCCTGGGTATGACCTTTTCCGCCGTGCTGTTTACCCTGCCGGTGCAGATGCTGGTGTTTCAGGAGCTGTGCCTCTTAGCCCCGCTTTCCAGCCTGCTTTTGGTCTACCCCTGTACGCTGCTGCTTTATTGCGCCCTGCTTTCCGCATTTTTCGGGGGATTTCCCCTTCTGGCTCCCCTGGCGGAACCTTTCACGCTTTGCGCCGGGTGGCTGGCCCGGTTTTCCCTGGAAACGGCGGAGCGGCTGGCGGCTTTGCCTAATTCCGTGCTGGATCTTTCTCAGCCGGTGTGGGCGGTGGCCGTGGTGGGCATTGTATTGCTTCTGTTCACGCTGCTCTTTGTAAAGCGGAGCCGGGGCATGACAGCCGCCGTGCTGCTGGGCGTCGTCTTTTTAGCCGGCTGCGGCGCTTTTCTGACCGGAACAGATCCGGGTACGGTGACGGTGGCCGCCGTACCGAATTCCACCTGTGTGGCGGTATTGCGGGGCGACAGGGCGGCGGTGCTTTCCCTGGGCGGATATCAAACCGACGCGGCGGAAGCACTGCTGACCCGAAACGGAGTCCGCCGGGTAGAACTGATCTGCTTTCCGGTACGGGATCGGGATGCCAGGGAAGGAGCCGCTTACCTGCTAAAGGCGTTTCCCGTGGAGCGGCTGGCGCTGCCGGAAAACGCCTATCTGGGCCGTGAGGTAACGCTTTTGGCGGAAGACGCGTGGCAGCTGGTTTGGCGGGACGGAGAGGAACTGGAGGTGCTGGACGGGGTAAAGCTCACGCCTTCCTCTGAAATGGCCCGAATCACCATCGAGGCGAACGGTGTTTCCGTTATTGTGGAAACGGGGGAAAGCGGAGAAGGCACATGCCAGGTGCTGTTTACCACCCAGCAGAAAAGTCAGATCGATTCCCCGTTTACCGTTTTGCAGAATGATGCTATAATAGGAGAATACCGAAGCGTTCCTTTGGGAGAGCTGCCGCCGGGGCGGTATCTGGCGCCGGACGGCAACGGACTGTATCTGGAGCTTTTCCCGGACGGGACCAGTAACTTCAGGGGGGAGAGCATGTGCCTGAATTGACGGAAGCCGAGCTGAAAAAACAGCTTGCCGCCGGAGAACTTTGCGGCGTGTACCTGATCGCGGGAGAAGAAAAATACCTAGTAAAGCGCAGCGCGAGCCGCCTGGTGAAAAAGGCGGCGGGCGAAGCCTTCCCGGAATTCAACCGCAACGAGTTCGGAAACGATTCCTCTATCGACAGCATTGCCGACGCGGCGCTGGCCCTCCCTTTTTTCGCGGAGCACAAATGCGTTTCTGTTTCGGATTTCAATGCGGAGGAAAAGGACGCGGTAGAGCTGCAAAAGCTCTACGAGCTCATTGAAACCTCTCCCGATACCACCAGCCTGGTATTCTGGTATCCCACCCTGGAATTTGACGGAAAAAAATCGGCCAAATGGAAGAAGCTCTTAAAGGCAGTTGGAGAAAGAGGCGGTGTGCTTATCCATGAGCGGCGAAGCGCTGCCGAGCTGCAAAAGCTGCTGCTTCGGGAAGCGGAAAAGGCGGGCTGTGCCCTTTCCCGGCAGAACGCCGCGCGGATCGTGGAATATGCCGGGCAGGACGTGACCCAGCTTCTCCACGAAATGGAAAAGCTCTGTGCTTTTGCCTTAGGACAGGCGGAGGAACAGGGCGGCGGGGCCTTGCCGGAGATCACGGAGGAAATGATCGAGGCGCTGGTGCCGAAAACCACGGAGACCACCGTGTTTCTCATGTGCAACGCCCTGGTGGCGGGAAATTACGAAAAGGCCTACAGCCTGCTGGACGTGCTGTTTTATCAAAACGAGGAGCCCATCGCCATTTTGGGCGCGCTCAGCTCCGCCTATATCGATATGTACCGGGTGTGGATCGCCCTGGGAAGCGGCCGGCCCGCTTCCGCCGCCGGTGATTACGGCGACTATAAGGGCAAGGAATTCCGACTGCGCAACGCGGAGCGCAATGTGAAAAGCCTGAAGCCGGAGGTGCTGCGGGAAAGCCTGGAGCTCCTTCTGGAAACAGATCTGGCGCTGAAGGGTTCAAAACTGTCCGGCAGGATCGTGCTGGAGGAGCTCATTGCGAAGCTCCTGCTGGCGGTAAGGGGGGAAAAGAAGGCGTGATCCGTATCAAGGAAGCTGTGGTAGTAGAAGGAAAATATGATAAGATCAAGCTTTCTTCTTTGCTGGAAGGCACCATTGTAGTAACAGAGGGCTTCGGCATTTTTCAGGACAGGGAAAAAATGAACTACCTTCGCCGCCTGGCGGAAAAGCAGGGCCTTCTGGTGCTGACAGACAGCGACGGCGCGGGCTTTTTGATCCGTGGGAAGATCTCCTCCTGCATTCCGCCCTCTCAGCTGAAGCATGCCTATATCCCCGATGTGCCGGGAAAGGAGCGGCGAAAGGCCACTCCCTCCAAAGCGGGCACGCTGGGCGTGGAGGGAATAGACCTTCCCACGCTGCGGGAAGCGATCCTGCGGGCGGGGGCCACGCTTCTGGAAACGCCCGGAGAAAGTGTCACTTCCGATGAAAAACGGGAGCAGGACGGGGAAAAGCTTGTAAAGGCAGATCTATTTGCCCTGGGGCTTTCCGGCTGGGCGGACAGCGCCGGACGCAGAAAGGCCCTGCAAAAGCGGCTGGGTCTGCCGGAGCGGCTTTCCGCAAGCGGATTTTTGCAGGCGCTCAACGCCCTGTATGGAAAGAAGGAGCTTATGAAGCTGCTGGAAGAACCGGAAGAAGGGGGAAACGAAGCATGAAGCTGACAAAGCAGGCGATAGACACTGTGAAATTTCGCAGCCGCGGCAAATGGTATCATGCCGGTCAGGTAGACGCCTTTTTAGAAGAGCTGCTTGTGGCGGTGGACGAGACGGAGCGGGAGCTTGCGGAGGGGAAAAGCATGGTT
Organism: Neglectibacter caecimuris; assembly: GCF_034335015.1. NCBI lineage: Bacteria > Bacillati > Bacillota > Clostridia > Eubacteriales > Oscillospiraceae > Neglectibacter > Neglectibacter caecimuris. The sequence continues at coordinate 29,407 of NZ_JAWXXK010000006.1, forward strand.
CGGGTCCTTACCGGGCAGCTGGAGAGCCTCCAGGGAGAAAACGCCCAGCTTCGCGGCCGCGCGGAGGAAGCCCGCACTTCTCCTGAAACAAAGGACGAGGCGGAGCGCAGGCTGCTTTGCCGGGAGCTGGAAAAGGAGCGGGACAGGCTGATCCAGGATATCAAGGCTCTTCAGGATTTCAGAGAAGCTTTTCGGGCCTCTATCGAGCGGGACGCCGCTTCCGTGGCAGAGCAGCTCAAAGGCTTTTCATCGGATAAGCTGCTATAGGGGGCAAACTATGACCGAGCAAGAGGAAAACAGGATCGATGTGTTTCTGGATCTCTACAAGCAGGCGGAGGAAGCCTTGGAGGAAAAATACCAGGGAGAGCGCCGCCGCCATTCCAGCATTGTCATGGAATTTCTGAAAGCCGAAGAAAGCGAGCCTGTTCGGGAAAAGCTGGATATTTGCCGGGAGATACGGAATCTCCTGACCCACAATGCCAACCTGAACGGAGAACCGGTGGCGGTCCCCTCCGCTTCGGTGGTGAAGGCCATGGAGGAAGCCCTGGAATTTATCAAGCGCCCGCCCCTGGCCCTGGAATTTGCCACCAGGGGAGAGAGGCTTATGAAAGCGGAGCTGAACCAGAAGGTCTTAAAGCTTATGGAACTGATGGATCAAAACGGCTATTCCCATATTCCTGTCATGCGGGAAGGACGGTTTTTCGGTGTGTTCAGCGCCGGCGCGGTGTTCCGCTATCAGCTCAGGGACAGAAAAGCCCTGACTCCGGAAACCACTCTGCGGGAGCTGGAAAAATATCTGGATATCAAAGAGCACATGGAACATTACGAATTTGTTTCCCGAAAGGAGACCTACCTTTCCGTGCGGAAAAAATTTGAAAAGGTAAAGGGGAAAAACCAGAGGGTGTCCGTCGTTTTTATTACTGAAACAGGCCGCCCCGGCCAGCGTCTTTTGGGGATGCTCACACCCTGGGACGTGCTGGGGGATCCGGCTTGACGGCGTTAAAGAAGCTTTGCCAAGAAAGGAAGAAGCTGGAAAGGGAAATTCCTTTCCAGCTTCTTCCTTTCTGAGATGCAGTGCGGTATTTTCAGGGTTTTAATGAAAAGCTGAATTGCTTTACACATCTAGTTTCCTGGTGGCGTCCTCCAAAAGCTCCACAGCCTGTTCTATGGTAAATTTCGAGGTGTCTAGCGTAAAATCGTAGTTGCTCAAATCGTCCCAGCGGTTGTTGGAGTAAAAGTTGTAGTAATTGGCCCGCTGCTTATCCTTTTTGGTGATAAAGTCGGGAGCCTTCTTCTCCTCACACAGTTCCTTCGCAACGATGCGCTGTACCCGGGAGGCTTTGTCCGCATGGATAAACACATTCAGGCAATGGGGGAATTCCCGCAGAATATAATCGGCGCATCTGCCAATGACCACACAGGGGCCTTCCTGCGCAGCCTTCTTAATGATATCGGATTGAATGAGGAACAGCTTGTCGTTGATGGGCATTTCGGTAAGCCCGGGGATCCGGGAGCCAAAACCATAGCCGCCTCCCATGACCATGGAATACAGCAGGCTGCTGGTAGCCTTTTCATCTGCGTTGGCGAATACCTCTTCAGAAAGGCCGCTCTGCTTTGCCGCCATGGCGATCAAGGCTTTATCATAAAAAGGGATCCCCAGCTTCTGCGCAAGCTTTTCTCCCACTTCGTGTCCTCCGCTTCCGTATTGGCGTGCAATCGTAATGACAGGCAGCATACCGGTTCCTCCTTGTAACAAGTTTCCAGTTATTTTGTTTGAACATAGAAGAAATGTAGATAGTTCTCCTAGAATTATCTTACTCTCTTTTTTCTAAAAAGTCAATAAGGAAGTTTTTACTCTTGAAAATTTCCCCTGTTCAGATTATTATTAAAAATAGTTTGGAAATCCTTTTTCAGGAAGGAAAGAACTCATCTCTGCTTTCCCGAATCTTCACAGAAAATTCACGCGTATGCGATAAAATAAGCGAATAGACAGATCCTGATTTATCAAATGCCGTGTGAGAAATCGAAAAACAAAAGGCGGGTGTTTTTTGTGTACCATATTCTGGTTACGGACGATGAGGAAAAAATCAGAACGCTGATCCGAAAATATGCGGAGTTTGAGGGGCACCGGGTCACAGAGGCGGAAAACGGCATGCAGGCGGTGGAGCTGTGCAGGCGGGAGCCGGAAAAGTTTGATATCATCATCATGGACGTGATGATGCCGGAGCTGGACGGCTTTTCCGCCGTAAAGGAGATCCGCAAGGTCTCCGCCGCCCCGGTACTGATGCTCTCTGCCAGAGGCGAGGAATACGATAAGATCCACGGCTTTGAGCTGGGGGTGGACGACTATGTGGTAAAGCCCTTTTCCCCCAAGGAGCTTTTGATGCGGGTGGGGGCCATTATGAACCGGGTGCGTCCCCGGGCCCACGCACCTCAGCGAAATACCGTTTCCTTCGAGGGCCTTTCCATCGATTTTGATGCCCGCATCGTCACGGTGGACGGAGAGCGCACGGAGCTTTCCCCTAAGGAGTACGATCTGCTCTGCTATCTTGTCCACAATAAAAACCTGGCCCTTACCCGGGAGATGCTCATCACCAATGTGTGGGGGTATGATTTTTACGGGGACGACCGAACCTTGGATACCCACATCAAGCTTTTGCGCAGATCCTTAGGCCCCTACAGCAAATTTATCGTGACCCTCCGTGGTGTGGGATATCGTTTTGAGGTGACCTGATGGAAACGCCGTATTCTCCTCAATTTCACCCGGCGGAAAAGCCCGCGCGTGGGCCGCTGAAGATCCGCTGGCAGATCGCTTTGGGCTTCGGCGTGTTCATTCTGGTGATCGCGGTGCTGCTGTGGGTATTTCAGATCGCCTTTTTGGGAACCTTTTACCAGGCGATCAAAACGGCGGAGGTAAAAAGCGCGGCGGAGCTGATCCAGCGAAAGCTGGAAGACAGCGACCTGGATACCAGGGTCAAAAAGCTTTCCAATGATCTGGGCATCAATATTCTGGTCACGGACGAGCTGGGCACCCAGTACAGCGCCTGGAAGCCCACCCAGCGGGAATGCCTGCTGGAAAGCATGACCCGCAGCGATCTGCGGGCGATTTTCAATGAGGTGAATCTTCAGGGCGGCAGGAAGCTTACCACCTACACCTCGCCCTTTACCTATCAGGACGGGGCCCGCCCTGAGGTGATCCTGTATGCGGAGGTCATGCGGACGGCCTCGGGTTGGAACCGAATGATCCTCATTGAAAGCGAGATCACCCCGGTAGACGCCACAGTGGAGACCCTGCAGGTGCAGCTGGTCTGCGTGACCGGCGTTATGGTGCTTTTGGGCGGGCTTTTGGCCTATTTCATCGCCAGAAGCATTTCCCGGCCGGTGGCGGCGGTCAACGAGGCCGCCAAGGAGCTGGCAAGGGGAAATTATGAGATACACTTTGCGGCCGGAGGCTCCAAAGAGGTCAGCGAACTGGCCCAAACCCTGAATTACGCGGCGGCGGAGCTTTCCAAGGTGGAGGGCCTGCGCAAGGAGCTTCTTGCCAATGTGTCCCACGATTTGCGCACTCCCCTTACCATGATCCAGGGTTATGCCGAGGTCATGCGGGACCTTCCAGGGGAAAACACGCCGGAAAATGTGCAGATCATCATCGAGGAAACAGAACGGCTCACAAGCCTCGTCAACGACCTCTTGGATCTTTCCCGGCTGGAATCCGGCGCGATCACCCTGGAACGGACGCGCTTTGATTTGACGCAGAGCATTCGCGCCATTCTGCGCCGGTACGATAAGCTGGCAAGCTACAGCTTCCCCTTTGAAGCGGAAGAGGACGTGTTCGTTACGGCGGACGAGCTGAAGATCTCCCAGGTGGTTTACAACCTGGTCAATAACGCCATCACCTACGCGGGAGAGGATAAAACCGTCACCCTGCGCCAAACCGTGGAAAACGGCAAGGTGCGGATCTCCGTTTCCGATACCGGAGAAGGGATCCCCCAGGACAAGCTCAAGGATATTTGGGAGCGCTACTACAAGGTGGATAAGGAGCACAAACGGGCCCAGGTAGGTACCGGGCTGGGCCTCTCCATCGTAAAAAACATTCTGGAACTCCACGGCGGCGCCTACGGCGTGGAAAGCGAAGAGGGAAAAGGCAGCACCTTCTGGTTCGAGCTGGAGTGCTGAGGAAAGAGTTCTTTCAATGAGCAATTAGGAATGAGCAGTGAGCAATGAAGGGAAAGGACAGAGCGATAAATTATAGTTTGCGGCGAGGCGCCGCAGCCACTCGTGCCCCTACTTGGTGCAGGAAAATGATTTCTGACCTGACCACAGGGACACCGCTAAATTGTAGTTTAGCACTCAGTTCCCCACTGTCATTCTGAGGAACGAAGTGACGAAGAATCTCGACCTTAATTCCAGAGCAAAAGGACAAAGGACGAGATTCTTCACTTCGTTCAGAATGACAGTTGGAAAGTGAGCAAGTAACCGTCAAATTCCAATTTACTGAATTCTGCTTCCGCCTTTATCATTGCTTATTTCTAATTGCGCGCGCTCTCATCTTGCGCCACGCCCTGAAATCGGGTACAATAGGCAAAAGGAGGAAAAGGAGGCCTTGCTATGCTTGCGCCTTGCCTGAGACCGGGCGGGACCATCGGGCTTTGCTCGCCAAGCCATGTTCCGCTGTATGAGGCCGCGCCGGGGCAGGAGATCCCCCGAAGCCGGGAGTATAAAAATATCATTGGGGAAATGGAAAAGGCGGGCTTCCGGGTGGTGGAGGCGGAGAACCTCTATAAAGATACCTGGGGCTATCTGGCCTCTGATACGGAGCGGGCCGCCGATCTGAACCAGCTGGCGGCCGATCCCGCGGTGGAATCTATCCTGTTCGGCGGGGGAGAGGGCAGCCCGGAGGTTTTGCCCTACCTGGATTTTTCGCTGTTCCGGGAAAACCCGAAGCGGATCTGCAGCTACAGCGATGGCACCACCATCTTAAACGCCATCTGGGCGAAAACGGGGCTTTGCACCTATTATGGGCAAAACCCGGGGTGCTTTGCAGAGCCCACAGAGTATAACCGCCGCCAGTTTGCGGGGCATATTTTAAGTGACAGCATGAAGCTGCACGAGAAAAATTCCCTCTGGCGCACTCTTACCCCCGGAAAGGCGGAGGGGGTGCTCTGCGGCGGGTATACCATGAATTTCTGTCTACTGCTGGGGACAGAATATTTTCCGGTAAATCCAAACGAGCCCCATATTCTGTTTTTGGAGGATCACGAAAAATACAGCGGACTGGGCCAGGTGAGCGCCTTTTTGGCCCGGATCGAGCAAAGCGATTTTATGAGGTCTGTCACCGGGCTGATTTTCGGAAATTATTGCGACAGGCCCTGCCCGGAGCTGTATGCCCGGTTAAAGCTTTTAGGGGAACGAAACCATATTCCCGTGGCGTACTGCGACGACTTCGGCCACGGGGAAAACCACGCCATTCTTCCCATTGGCGCAAAAGCGGTATTGGACGCGGAAAACCAAACCCTGAGATATCAATAAAAGGAGTTTTTACTATGAGCGAAAATTGTACGCACGACTGCTCTACCTGCGGCGAGGAATGCGCCTCCCGGGGCGCGCCCCAGAGCTTTCTGGAAAAAACCAACGATCTGAGCCATGTGAAGCGGGTCGTCGGTGTGGTCAGCGGAAAGGGCGGCGTGGGAAAATCCCTGGTTACCTCCCTGCTGGCAACGGCCCTGCGCCGCCGGGAAAACCAGGTGGCGGTGCTGGACGCCGATATCACCGGCCCTTCTATCCCCAAGTGCTTCGGCCTAAAGCAGCGGGCCATGTCCGATGAAAGCGGCCTGTACCCGGTAGAGACCAAAACCGGGATCCGGGTCATGAGCGTGAACCTGCTCTTGGAGGAAGAGACCAATCCGGTGGTGTGGCGCGGCCCGGTGATCGCCGGAGCCATCAAGCAGTTCTGGACCGATGTGGTGTGGGGCGATGTAGACTACATGTTTGTGGATATGCCCCCCGGCACGGGAGACGCTCCCCTTACGGTGTTCCAGTCCCTGCCTCTTTCCGGCATTGTCATTGTGGCTTCTCCCCAGGAGCTGGTGGGCATGATCGTCTCCAAGGCCGTGGAGATGGCAAAGATGATGAACGTGCCTGTGCTGGGGCTCATCGAAAACATGAGCTATTTTGCCTGCCCCGACTGCGGCAAGCAGTTTTCTGTGTTCGGCGAAAGCCACATTGATGAGGTGGCGGCGAAATACGGGCTGAAGGTGCTCTGTAAGCTGCCTATCGAGCCCAAGCTGGCAGCCGCCTGCGACAAAGGCGCCATTGAGCTTTTTGAAGGCGATTGGCTGGGCGAAGCCGCCGCGCTTCTGGAAACCCTGCCAGAGCAGGAAGCATAAAAAATCAAAAAAAGGAGCCGTAAGGCTCCTTTTTTGCGTTTCGTTTAGCTGTAAGGCCAATTTGCGGTATGCTTGCTTTTACCGATTTGCAGCACCTGACCAAATACGAAACAGAGAATCCGGCCCGTATTCCCGTTCCAGTATTTCATAGAGCTGTGCCGGAGTTTCCTTGCAATTTCTGTCCAGCCAGGTGGTCAGAAGAGAAGTTACGCCCGCTGTGAAGAAATGGTAGTGGTAAGCGCCCTCTCTGGGAATTCCGTGTCCCTGATCCGCCTCTTGGAGCTTTTGCACCTGCTTCTGAAATGGCAGATTCAAGGTTTCAACCAGGTAAGAGGCACGGCTGATCTCCCGAAAATACAGCTGATAAAATTGCCGGTACTCTTGTACAAAATCAAATACGCTTTCCATCACGCTGCGAAAATTTCCGCCTTCCAGAAAAATAATGTTCAGACGGTCGTAATGCATCTTTGCCATGGTTTTTTCCACCTGCTCCGCCACATCAAAGATATCCTGATAATGGGCGTAAAAGGTAGAGCGGTTGATGCCTGCCCGCTCGCAGATTTCCCGTACTGTGATTTTGCTGATCGGGCGATGCTCTGCCCAAATGATAGCATAAACCTCCCGCACGATAGCTTCGTCTGTAGTTTGGGCCCGGCGGTTGTTTTTGGTGTTCATAAAAGCCTTCCTTTCTCAAAAGACAGTAGTTCCCCTTGGTAAGTGGAGCTATTATTCCAACACTTATTGTAATACTGACGGTTGTTCTTCCTTTCTGTTCGCATTATACTGAAAATGCAATAAAAGAACAAGTGTCGGTTTAATAACCGCCGCTTCTCAGGAGAGGAAGGGCAGATCATGAAAAGCGAAACAATGATGAAGGAAGCCCCTGTGTGGAGGTTGATTTTGACCATGGGGCTGCCTGTGGTGGTCGTGATGATCGTCAACGTGCTCTATAACATGGCCGATGTATTTTTTATGGGGCAGACCGGGGAAACCCTGCAGGTGGCGGCCATTTCCCTTTCGGGCCCGGCGTTCAACATTTTTACCGGAATGGGCACGCTGTTTGGTTCCGGTGCCTGTACCGCCATTGCCATAGCCTTAGGGAAAGGCGGCCGGGAAAGTGTAAAGTATTACAGTTCCTTCTGTGTGTGGGGTTCGGCAGGTGTGGGCGTTATTTTAGCGGCGGCTATGCTCGTTTTTATGAAGCCTCTGCTGGGGGTGATGGGCGCAAACAGCGAAACCATAGGCTATGCTTCCATTTACCTGACCATTGTGGCATTGGGCTCTCCCTTTCTGATGTTCAGCGGGGCTTTGGGAAACGCCGTGCGGGCAGATGGCTCTTCCGGTAAGATTATGGTGATCAGCCTTTTAGGAACGTTTACCAATATTCTTTTAGACCCGCTTTTTATTCTGGTGTTTCGCTGGGGGATCGCGGGCGCTGCTGCCGCTACTGTGCTGGGAAATGTGGTTTCCAGCATGCTGGTGTTTCTGCACATTCGGAAAAGCGACTGCTTTTCCATTTCTCCCAAGTATTTTACTCTGCGCAAAGAGGTGTCCTTGCGGACCTTAAGCCTTGGTCTGCCCATGGCGGCCGGTACGGTGCTGATGTGCTTTTCCTCCATGTTTAGCAATCAGCTTCTGGTGAAATACGGCAATATCGCCTTGGCCGCCAACGGCGTGGCGGCCAAGGCCGGAATGCTGACAGCCATGATCGTGATGGGCGTGTGTATGGGGATCCAGCCGGCTATTTCCTATGCCTTCGGCGCGAAGGATCAAAAGCGCCTGCGGAGTATTTTGGTGGGAACGGGAGCTGCGGCTACCCTGCTCAGCACCGCCCTGGGGGCCGGGTTCCTGCTGGGAAGGGAAGTCTTTGTTACCGCCTTTCTGGACGATCCCCGGATATTGGAATACGGAAAGCTTATGGTGCTCGGCAGTATGGTCGCAAGCCCCCTTTACGGGATCTATCAGCTTTGCTCCGTGTATTTACAGGGCACGGGAAAGGTGACCTTCGCCACCCTTACCGCCCTGCTGCAAAAGGGGATCTTCTACCTGCCGGTGCTGTATCTGCTGGAAGCGTCCTTCGGCCTGGTGGGCCTGGTTTTTGCCGGAACCGTTACCGATGTGCTTTCCACGGCGGCAGGAGTCGCGCTCTGCCTGCTCTGGGCTAAGCAGCAAAACGGAAAAAACGCCGAAAGGGAAGAAGAGCCCCGGCTTGCTTCTCAGGCGTAAGAAAAGCTTCAGGAACAGGAAAAGATTTTTTAGAAAAACTGCGATATCCTGATTCTGGAAGAAACAGAAGGGGAGGAAATTGTATGAAGAGATTCAAAAAACTGCTGCCGCCCATTTTAGCGGCAGCTCTTTTCCTGTCCGGCTGCGGCGCCGACAGGGAGCAGAGCACAAATTTTAATTCGGCGGGGAAAACCCTGTACGCCACCGCCATACAGTACAGCGGAGAGGACGAAAGCGTTGAAGCTTATCTGGAGATCGCACAGCGAAGCCAAAAGCTGTTTCCCCTGCTGGAGGAGAATTTGGGCGCTTTTGTGATGAACGCCTATAACTATCAGGATATCGACGGTAAGGGAACGCCGCTGTATGAGGAAAACAGGCTGAATTATCCTGTGGAGATTGACCCTGCGGGCTGGACCGTTCAGGTCAGCAAAAACTATTTTTTTGCTGCACCCTGTAAAAACCACCGAGGGGAAGCCGGTAGAGGAGCTGCTGAAGCTTGAGGAAAACACCATGAACCTTCTGGTGCCGGAAAGCTGCCGGGCACAGGAGGCGGAGCTTCTTTCCGCCTGGCGGGAGCATTTCTACTTTGAAAAAGTGGAGGCGGAAAACAGCTACAACCAGCAGGCGGGAAAAACGGAACGGCTGGAGCTGAGCCTGGAGGACCTGGAAATTCATATCATCTATGTGCAGGACGGCCAGCGCTATTTTACCTATCGGGAAGACTGCGCGGTGGAAACGGGCGGCTGGATCACGGATCCTGTTGTGGAGATCTATACCTCCAATATCCACTGCAATTATGCCCACAGTAATTTATCACAGTGGACGTATTTCGCCGCCGATACGGAGAATGCTCAGGAAGCCTTTGCCGAAATGCTTCCCTTTGTACAGGAATGCAGCGCGGAAAAAAGCTTTCAAAAGGTGGAGCCCGTGGAATTTCTGCCCTGATTCTCCTGGCCTGAGTGAATTTTCCTTGCTTTTTCCCATTTCCTGTGCTAGAATACGGGCAGGAACGGCAGGAAAGCCTGCCGCGCCTTGACTGAAACGAAAGGAGCTGTTGTGTTATGAAATTTGTGTTTGAGGGTGCGTTTCTCTAAAATTTCATAGGGGCGGGGCGCTCCCCTGCCGCTTCAAGCGACCTTTCGTGAGGTTTCATACGGCATGTCAAAACAAGCCGCGAAAAGCAGCATGAAAAAGGCTGCTTTTTGCGGCATTTTTGCGCCCAAAAGTTGTTAGAAAGGGCAAAGGCTGGAAGTCTGATAAATTGGAATTTGTCTATCCTTAGCCTCCCCTTATTTATAAGGGGAGGGGGACCGCCGAACGACGGTGGAAGGGATAGTCACACGCAGAAAGTAGCATAGAATCGCTAGTTAAAATCCCCTCAGTCACGGCGTAGCCGTGACAGCTCCCCTTACTCTCGTAAGTGGAGCCTAAGGGCGCTAAACTATAATTTATCGAGTGTTTTTTACAACCACCGCCCAGCTTCCAGAATCCCTCTCTAACAACTAAAAACTAACAACTAACAACTACCAAGCGAGGTGATGCTTTATGAAATGTTTCGTGTCCAAAAGAATATTTCACAGAAAAGCACAGGAGGAATTGCATGATCGATTGGAAAGAATTCGGGCTTTTGCCCGAGGAATACTGTTTGGAAGCGGGAAGCCTTGCCAGAGTGACTGCTGTGCACAAAGAGCGGTATGGGCTGATTTGTGAGCAGGGGGAGTGCTACGGCAGGTTGAAAAGCGCCGTTTATTTCGGTGAAGGAACAGAGGAATTTCCCACGGTGGGAGATTTTGTGGAGATCGCCTATCAACCGGCGGGAGACAGCGTGCTTTTGCACACTCTGCCGCGCCGTACCTTCTTTTCCCGGCGGGACCCTATGCCAGGCCGCCCCACAGAGCAGGCGGTTGCCGCTAATTTCGACACGGTGTTCGTGGTACAGTCTCTCAATGAGAATTTCAATGTTTCCCGGCTGGAGCGGTATCTTGCCCAGGCCTGGCAAAGCGGCGCACAGCCGGTGGTGGTGCTGACAAAGGCAGACCTGCCGGGTGACCATGCCGCAAAGCGCAAAGCGGCGGTCGAAGCGGCCCCGGGGGTGCGGGTAGCCGCTGTCAGCGCGAAAACCGGAGAGGGTATGGAGGCGTTGGAGCCCTATTTGCAGCCCGGGCAGACCCTGGTGTTTTTAGGCTCCTCCGGCGTGGGAAAATCCAGTTTGCTGAACAGACTGGCGGGGAAAGAGCTGATGGAGACAGGCGAAATCCGGGAGGAGGACGGTAGAGGCCGACACACCACCACCCACCGGCAGTTGTTTCGCCTGCCCTGCGGCGCACTGGTGATCGATACCCCCGGCATGCGCCAGCTGGGCATGTGGGACGTAAGCACCGGCCTGGGAGAGGCCTTCCCTGAGATCGAAGAGCTGGCCGGGCACTGCAAATTTTCCGATTGCCGCCACGAAACGGAACCGGGCTGTGCCGTTTTGCAGGCTGTTGCCGAGGGCTTGATCCCCAGGGAGCGCTGGGAAAGCTACCGAAAGCTTCACCGCGAGGCGGCACTTTCCAGAAGAAAGGGAGAGCGGAAAAAGCAGCCGATGAAAAAGCTGGGGCAAAAGGGAAAAAGAGCAATCAGCAGCGAGGAATGAGGCAGCGTGCCGCCGCACCTGATTCGGGAAGGGAGTAAGCGCTGATGGAGAGCTTATGGCCCGGTGGAAAAAGATGGATAAATTGAAATTTGGCGGTGAACCGCTTACTTTCTACCTGTCATTCTGAACGAAGTGAAGAATCTCGTCCTTTGCCTTTTTTCCGGAATTAAGGGCGAGATTCTTCGTCACTTCGTTCCTCAGAATGACAGTTGGGAACTGTGCGCTAAACTATAAATTTATTACCCAGCCCTTCCTTTGTTGCACCGTAGGTGCCGCCACCGTCCATCATCTGGCATCCAGAATCCAGCATCGAAAAGTAAAACAACCGCTGCAAAACTTGACGTTTTGCAGCGGTTGTTTTACTTTTTTTGCTTCGCGCCCTTAAAGAAAATCCGTTTTTACTTCTGTGTAAATACCAGCATATTGCTCATGGCGCGGCCGGCGGAAACTGCCGTGCTGCCCTGAACATACAGGGCACAGGAAGCGCCGCCGTCCAGGTTCATGGCGGTCTGACAGCCCAGGGCCGCCATGGCGCTGCCAAGCTGACCCAAGGTGCAGGAGGCATGGGCGATGACCACGGTGCCGTCCTTCTTCACACCGATGGCCATTCTGGCGGCGGAGGTGCCGGTCACATGGGCGTCGGTAAAGCCTTCCTGCTGGTAGGTGGAAGTGTTGCCGTAGGCTTTTCCGTTCTTCACCACCGTGGGGCCGCAGCTCAGGGCGGCGACGATATCCTGGGTGGAGGAGCCCTGGTATTTCACAGAAAGCTCCAGCTTATCGCCTGCCTGGCAGCTTCCCACCAGAGTATCCCACTGAGAACGCATTTTACGTTCGTAAAGGACAAAGCCGGTTTTGGGGATCGGTACGTCGGAAGCGTTGTGATAAACCTTTGTGACTGTGCCGTTTTCATCGGCCACTGCGGCGTTCAGCACCTTGCCGGAAATTTTGCTGCCGAAGGCGCTGGTGGCAATCATTTTTGTTCCGTCATTTTGGGGAACGGAAAGGTTCAGTCCGATCTGATCCGTACCGGGGGCCTCGATCACCTGGCCGTCTCGAAAATGTGTGACGCTTTGCAGGGTCTTAAAAAATTCGATGGAGGCTTTTCCGTTGGAGTCCACCACAAAGGTGGGCTTGTAGGGGGCGTTGGTGTTGTCCAGGCGAAGGAGCTTTCCGTTGCTGATCAAAGTGGAATAGGTGGTCAGATAGTCGCTTTTGCTGGAATCATAGCACTGGTAGAACGCGCCGTTTACCGCGACGATGGCGTTGGTGCGCTTGGCAATGGCCGCCGCGCTTTCTGTGCTGTAGAGCTTGTTGTTGGCCAGAACCGCCTGAGCGGAATATCCATTCTGTGGGTTGAATTCCACTCCGCTTACGCTGACGCCTCCGGCGGTTTTGCTGAATTTTACAGGAGCCCGAAAGGTGGGCTCCGGTTCTACCGGGTCGATATCGGTGGGGTCTTTCTCCGGAATGACGATGCTTTGATCCACCGTGTGCTTCAAAAGAACGCTTTGAGCGTTCTTGAACACCTGGGCCACCTCGGCGCGGGTAGCGGTACTTTGAGGCTTTAGATAATTTTTACCGCCCTCGCTGCTGCCGTTGATGATCTTGTGGTCAGCGGCCCATTTTAAGCCGGTTTTCGCATAGGCGGAAACCTGGGTCTTATCGGGAAAGCTGTGGAAGGTGGTGTTGGAATACGCCGTGGTGTTGCCTGTTTTTGCCGCGTAATCATAGAAAATTTTCGCCATCTGCTGGCGGGTCACCGGGGTATCCGGGGCAAATTTCCGGTTGCCAACGCCGTTGATCAGGCCCATCTGGTAGGCCCACTCGATGGGGGCGGCGTAATAAAGGCCGGTGTTCACATCGGTAAAGCTGGTTCTGCCTGTCCAATCCTCCTTCCGGTAATTATCCGTGGCGTTGGCCAGCACGGTAACGAACATGCCCCGGGTCATGGGCCGCATGGGGGAAAAGGTGGTGGCGCCGGTGCCGTTAAACAGCCCGTTTTCATAGGCATAGGCCACGGCCCCGTGGTACCAGGCGCTGGCGGGTACGTCTGTAAAGGGCAGCTCCGCCGCAAAAGCGGACAGCGGGAGCATGCCGACTACAAGAAACATCGCCAGAAAAAGACTGATGATTTTGCAATGTGTCTTTTTCATGAAAAAACCTCCTTGGATCGTTCAAAGCTGAAACCATTATACAGCGCCGATTTGCGGTTTTCAAGCCCGGCCCGGGAGAAATGGCTTCTGGAAAGGCGCAGGGCGGCATACGTATGGGAAGGAAAAAGTTTGAGGAGGGGATAGGCTTGCGAAGCATGCAGAAATGGTGCAGGGCCCTGGTGCTGTTTTGTATCGGCGGGGTGCTGTACGTTTTGATCGAAGAGGTCGCCAGAGGGCGCTCTCACTGGAGCATGCTGCTTTTAGGCGGCATGTGCTTTCTTTTGATCGGCCTGATCAATGAAAAATTTTGCCGAAACCTGGGGCTTTTCTGGCAAATGCTGCTGGGCGGCGGGATCATTACCGTTCTGGAGCTTGCAACGGGACTCTTTGTCAATGTGTGGATGGGCTGGAACGTGTGGGATTATTCCAATATGCCTTTGAATTTATGGGGGCAGATCTGCTTGCCCTATTCTCTTTTGTGGACGGTGATCTCCCTGGCGGCAGTCTTTTTAGACGACTGGCTGCGCTGGAAGCTTTTTGACGAGCCCCATCGGAAGTATAAGCTTTTTTGAAAAGGGGAAGGAGTTTTGTGGAATTGGCAATTAGCAATGAGGAAGGGCAAAGAAAAAGTTTGGCAAATTGGGATTGAGCGGTGAGTCACCGCAGGCACTCGTGAAGCTGTTGGATGCAGGAGACTGGTTTCCGACCCGACCGACGGCGAGGTGTTCACTCTCCATCTGTCATTCTGAGCGAAGCGAAGAATCTCGTTCTTCGGGCCTTTTTGAAGGGCTTTAAGGACGAGATTCTTCGTCTCTATGCTCCTCAGAATGGCAAAGGAGAGAGCTTGTTCTTCTCTAATGACTAACAACTAACAGCTAACGACTAGTTCGCTAAACTATAATTTATCAGTTTCTTTTGCACTAAGCAGGGGCGCTGTTGCCCGCGGGGACATTGCCAGTGGGCGCAAAAAAGCCCCGGGCCGTTTAGCGGCTCAGGGCTTACTTTCTGCAAATCAGGTAACATAGATCCATACGGAATCCTGCCAGCGGTTTTGCGTCACATTCCAGCGGCGATACTGCCACTTTTTTGTATAGGGCTCCAAGCGGTATCTGATTTCGATCACATCTTCTGCCTGTGGGGAAATTCCGGAATCTGAATGAGAGGCCGCGGCAGGGGCGGCGGTATTCATTTCTTCCGCTCCGGCGCCCATGGCGGCGGAGGCGGCAAGCAGAGAAGCGCATACAAGCGCGCAAACTGTTTTTCTAAGTTTCATAAAGATACGCCTTCTTTATTCTTTAGAATTTTTCAGCGGAAATCCGCTTTCCAGCATCATCTCGCCAAATTTTTTAGAAGTGCGTTGCGGCGGAACATCACCGTTTACAACACAAATCCAATAAGAATCCCCGTCCGGAACCAGATATGCTGTTTCTGCGGTCATTTCGTTTCGGAGATCCTTTTCAGGAGGATCCCCGCTTGGCATGAATACATATCGGTAAGAAAAGAACATGGAAATCAACAAGAAACAGAGCACCAGAATAATGGCCCTGCGTTCTCTTTTTGTGTTTGGTTTATAGTTTGCGATGGCGTCGGTTCGCTTTTGTAAAAGTTTCTTTTCCCTTGGAGATTCTACCAATCCGGCCTCTAGGACTGCCGCGGGATCTGATTGCCGCGGAAAGCGGGAGGCCTCCTGCAGCGTGCGCAGCAGGATATCCAAATAAGCAATACGTTCTTCATCGGTTTTACACTGGTTGGTAACCACTGTGATATCGCACCGCAGCTCCTGTGTCTCCTTCAGATAACGGGGAATCAAATGAAGAAAAGGGTTCCACCAGAATACGGCCCGGGCCAGGTTGACCAGAAACCGCAGAGTGATATCTCCGTTTTTCCAATGGGTCAGCTCATGGCGCAGAATATAATGCAGCTCCGTATCTGTATAGTCCCGTTCCGGCAGCAGCACCCTGGGGTACCGCAAGCCGCTGACTTGGGGAACGGCAATCAACTCGTCCTGCAAAATGCGAATCCGTTTGATCTTCAGCTCTTCGCACAGGGAAATTGCCGTATCGAAGACTTTTCCATCGGAAACTTCTTCGTAAAGCTCCCAGCCGCGGACCATGGAGCGGTACATGAAAAAGAAGCGAAACAGCAGAATGACCGCGACGATCCACCATACGGCGGTGATCACCGCCATGGGGAGAATGCGAAAGGGCGGTTCGCCCGCACTGGTGGAAATGGACACGTGGCGGATCAAAAACGTATGGACGTGAACGTAAATGCCATTCCGAAAAGAAAGGGGCTGTGTGAAGCCGGAGAATTCCAGAGGAAAAAAGCAGCGAAACACACAACCCAGCAGCAGGAGATACAAAGCGGCGGTATCATACCGCCAAAAGTTTTGTATTGTTTTTCGGCACAACATCAAAATTCCAAGAAGTAGGCCGCTCCAGGCTACCGACGTCAGCAACGAATAGAATGAAAATTCCAATCGGTTTCACTTCTTCCGCCCCTGAATTTCTTTCTTCTTGGCTTCGATCACTTTTACCATTTCGTCCAGAGCTTCCACGCTGGTAGCGCCCGCTACGATGGCGGCTGCCATACGGCTGGGAACCGCTACCTTTTCCTCTCTTGCCTGGATCGCAGCGATCTCTACCTGCATGATGGCGTAATCTTCACGGGTGAGAGACGGAGAGAAGGTACGGCCCAGCTTCCGGGAATTCAGATAGAAGCCGGCAACCTCCACAGCCCCTTTATCCAGCAGAGAGTTTACCAGAATGTGAATGGAATTGGGCTTCCAGGAACACTTCCGCTTGGAGGCGGCCTCCAGGATCTCAGAACGGGCCAGGGCAATATCGGAATCCCAGAAAATGTTCATCAGCTCTTTTTCTTTTTTGGAAAGAGTAAAACGCTTTGTTGCCATTTTGTTTCACCTCCTTACGATAGATAATTTTTAGATATGTAAGCAATTTTCAGTATAGTTGTTTTTTCGGGGAAAGTCAACACTTTTTTTGCGTTTTATTTCGACAAAAAGCGATGGTTTTCCCCATTTTCACGCAATTATCAGGAAACACTTGACACCGGAGAAAAAATGCTTCATAGTTAGAAAAACAGGAAAACAGGGAGGTCAATTTTATGCTACAGCAGGTCATGACAGCGCCGGGCAAAGTCGAATTTCGGGAGGTGCCCATTCCGCAGCTGAAGGCGGGGGAGGTGCTGGTGAAGATCATGGAGATCGGGATCTGCGGCTCGGATATCCATGTATACCATGGAAAACACCCCTTTACAAGCTATCCTGTTACCCAGGGTCACGAGGTTTCCGGGCTCATTGAAAAGCTGGGAGAAGGGGTAACGGGGCTTACCATCGGCCAGAAGGTAACCATTCAGCCCCAGGTGGTGTGCGGGCAGTGCTATCCCTGCCGCCACGGGAAATATAATCTCTGTGAAAGCCTGAAGGTAATGGGCTTTCAGACCACGGGCGTGGCCTCTCATTATTTTGCGGTAGACGCCAAAAAGGTAACGCCCCTGCCGGAAACCATGAGCCTGGAGGAAGGGGCCATGATCGAGCCGTTGGCAGTGGCCGTGCATGCCGTGCGCCGAATGGGTGACATGACCGGGAAGGATGTTTGCGTGCTGGGGGCCGGGCCCATCGGTATTCTGGTGGCCCAGGCAGCCAAGGGCATGGGCGCGGCCCGGGTGATGATCACCGATATCAGCGAGGTTCGCCTGCAAAAGGCGGCGGAATGCGGCATTGATTTCTGTATCAATACCAAGGAAACAAATTTCGGGGAAGCGCTTCTTCAAAGCTTCGGACCGGATAAAGCCGATGTGATCTATGATTGCGCGGGAAACGACATCACCATGGGGCAGGCCATTCAGTACGCCAGAAAGGGCAGCACGATTATTTTAGTGGCGGTGTTCGCCGGTATGGCAAAGGTGGACCTGGCGGTTTTGAACGACCACGAGCTGGACCTGAACACCTCTATGATGTATCGCTCGGAGGACTATGAAAAGGCCATTGAGCTGGCGGATTCCGGCAAGGTGCAGCTGAAGCCGCTGATCTCCCAGCGGTTCCCGTTCCAAAAGTACCTGGAGGCTTACAAGTACATTGACGAAAACCGGGAAACGACCATGAAGGTATTGATCGACGTGCAGGAATAAAAGCCAGAAAGGGCGGCACACGATGAAGAAAAAGCAGATATCCGGCAAAAACGCGGACTATCAGAAATTTGAAGTGCTGAAAACCAACCGAAACAAGCGCTACCGGTACGGGGAGTTTTTCGTGGAGGGTGTGCGGAACCTGAATGAGGCTGTGAAAAACGGCTGGGAGATCGTTTCCTTTCTGTATGCCCCATCGCTGGGGCTTTCCGGCTGGGCGGCGGAAATGTTGGGAAAGGTAAAAACTCAGGTGAATTTTGAGCTTGCCCCGGAGCTCATGCGGGAGCTCAGCGGCAAAGAGGATACCTCTGAGCTGATGGCGGTGGTAAAAACACGGGAGGACAGCCTTTCCCGGCTGACGGAAGGTCTTTCTCCGGAAAAGCCTCCGCTGTTTCTGCTGTTTGACCGGGCCTCCAACCGGGGCAACCTGGGAACGATCCTCCGCTCCTGTGACGCATTGGGCGCAGACGGCCTGATCCTCACAGGCCATGCCGTGGACCTCTACGACCCGGAGGTGGTAGGCGCTTCCATGGGCTCCTTCTTCCATGTACCCGCCGTGCGGGTGGCGGATAATGAAACGGTGTTCCGGTTTATCCGGGAATTGAAGGAGCGTTATCCTGGTTTTCTCACCATCGGCACCACCGCCCATAAGCAATATCCCCTGTATGGGCAGGACCTCACCCGCCCGCTGCTGCTGATGGCAGGGAATGAAACAGAAGGCCTGTGCTATGCCTTTAAGGAGGTCTGCGACGTGCTTTGCACCATTCCCATGGCGGAAAGCTCCTCCGCCTCCTCCTTCAACGTGGCCTGCGCGGCTACCGTAATGCTTTATGAGGCTTCCAGGCAGAGGGCGAAGGGGTAAATGATTTTATATGGCACCCCTTGGCTTTCTCGCCTGTCGGCTCGGTTGCTGTGCCCCGGTGGGGCACGCCCAGCAACGACCGAAGCGACAGCTGAGAACGGTTCGCACCAGCGGTCTCGCCTGTCGGCTCGGTTGCTGTGTGCCGGTGGCACACGTCCAGCAACGACCGAGTTGACAAACGAGAACGGGTCAGAGCGGTTGCTGTGCCCCGGTGGGGCACGTTCAGCAATGTCTGAAGCGACAGCTGAGTTCTCCACTGGAGACCTTCCCCCCACCGGGACGCGCTCACCCTAACGGTGGTCCCCGCAGACTGCGAAGCAGTCTGTTTCCCCTATTCAGGGGAGGCAAGGGTTACTGCTATTTATTAGCCCGCTAAATCCCAATTTACCGAACTTTTCCTTTGCCCTTCTTAATTCCTAATTGCTTATTTTCTATCGCTCAACACAAAAAATAAAGAGGAGTGTTTATCAGTATGATGACCTTAGGCGCGCAGCTTTTTACTTTGCGGGACTACACCCAAACAGTAAGCGACCTGGACTATTCCCTGGGCCGTGTAGCGGAGATGGGCTACAAAACCGTGCAGATCTCAGCCATTGGGCCGATCCCGGCGGAAACTGTCAGGGAGCTTTGCGATAAGCACGGCCTGGAGATCGTGCTGACCCATACCGATCCCAACCGGATCTTAAACGATACCGAAGCGGTGATCAAGGAGCACGAGGTCATGGGCTGCGATTATATCGGCATTGGGATGATGCCGAAGAAGTACTGCTCCTCGGAATGGCTCTGGCACTTTGCGGAGGATTACCGGAAGCCCGCGAAGAAGATTGCGGCGGCAGGGAAGCTTTTAATGTACCACAACCACAATATTGAGTTTCAGAAATTCGGCGGCAAGCTGGTTTTGGAAACTCTGGCGGAAAGCTTTGCCCCGGAAGAGCTGGGCTTTACCCTAGATACCTACTGGGTGCAGATGGGCGGCGCCGATGTGTGCGAATGGCTTACAAGGCTTCAGGACCGTACGCCCTGTGTCCACCTGAAGGATATGGCCGTGCGGGGGTGGGATCCTGTGATGGCCCCTGTGCTGGAGGGAAACCTGGATTTCCGGAAGATTCTCCGCACCATAGAAGAGCTGGGCGGCGTAAAGCACCTTCTGGTAGAACAGGACATCTGCGAGGGCAGCCCCTTCGACTGCCTGAAAACAAGCTACGACAACCTGCATAAGCTGGGCTATTAAAACATAATAGAAAAGAAGAAAACAGCGGAGAAACCGAAACACTCGTTTTTCTCCGCTGCTTTTTTAGTGGATAAAGTTTTCCTGCTCCATTTGTCATTCAATAAATTGGAATTTAGCTTCCTTCGGCTCCACTTACGCGAGTAAGGGGAGCTGTCACGGCGTAGCCGTGACTGAGGGGATTAGAACTGGCGGTTTTATCCCACTTTCTGCGTGTGACTATCCCTTCCACCACCTATCGGCGGTCTCCGCAGACTGCGAAGCAGTCTGTTTCCCCTCTATAAATAAGGGGAGGCAAAGGGCGGATAAACTATAATTTATCGGTTAGTTTTTCCCGCTATTTCAAAAAGAAAAGGCCCTCTGTAACGTTTACGAACAAAGTTGGGGAGTTTTTGTCCCCGCCGGGGGCGTACTGCCTGCCGTCCTTTAGAATGGTTTCGTCCGAAACGCCGATCCGCATGGTTTTTCCATCGGAAAAGGTGAACAGGTACTCCATTTCGGGGGGTTCTCCCTCGCTGGCGGTGCCGGGAAGGGATACGCAGAGAAGCTGGGCGGTTCCCGCGGCAAGCCGAAGCCGCTCCGGGTCCGTAAGGGTAACGCTTTCCCCCTGCCGGGTGATGCGCACCTCCCTGATGTTTCCCTGCTCCGCCTGCTGCCGCAGATTTCCGGCGATGGGCCAGCCGTGAAAGGCATACCAGATGATGGCGGAGATAGCCGCTGTAAGTAAAATGATCCCAATTTGAACCAGCACCCTTTTCCAGATGCTTTTTGTCCGGTCACTCATTGCGGCACCACCTTTCTCTTAGTTTCAGTATAGCCGAAGGCAGGAAAAAGTCAAGGCGCTTCTATTTTACGGGAAACCGGTAAATGATAGTTTAGCAGACTAGTCGTTAGCTGTTAGTTGTTAGTCGTTAGAGAAGGGCAAGTCCCCTTCCTTGTCATCCTGAACAAAAAGCAAAGCAAGCTTTGCTTTCTCAGCGAAGGAGCTCGTTCTTCATTCCAGAAAAGGATAAAGGACGAGATTCTTCACCGCTTTCAGCGGTGAAGAATGACAGGGAGAAAGTGAGTGGCTCGCCGATAAATTATAGTTTAGCGGCGAGGCGCCGCGGCCACTCGTGCCCCTACTTGGTGCAGGAAAATGATTTCTGACCCGACCGCAGGGACACCGCTAAATTATGGTTTATCGCCCTTAGGCTCCACTTATTTATAAGGAGAGCTGTCACGGCAAAGCCGTGACTGAGGGGATTCTAACTAGCGATTCTATCCCACTTTCTGCGTGTGACTATCCCCTCCACCACCTATCGATGGTCCCCGCAGACTGCGGAGCAGTCTGTTTCCCCTCTGCAAGCAAGGGGAGGCTTTTCTCGCCGCCAAATTCCAATTTACCGAACTTTTTTCAATAAAAGCTAATCCTGATGGGGTGGCAGGGGAGGCTCGTTTTTCACGATCGCCGGTTTGCCCACATATTCCATATGGGGATAGATGATCTCCAGAAATTCATCGGGGAACCAGGTATCGAAGAAGGTCTGTACCGGGTTGGTGGCGGGGATCCGGTTGATTCGTTCAGACTGCCGGTACACCGCTCCGGAGGAAAGCAGGATATCCACCGCCATAAAAATAGTAACGCCGATGGTGAGCGGCTTCCCAATCTTTTTGGGGATTTTCTGTATGGCCCGGGACAGCACCGGGTACATATCCTTGACCCAGAGAAGGCCCAAAACACCCCAGAAGAAGGAGTAAAGCAGGTTAGTCCTGCCGCTGATATTCAGGGGCGAATCGCTGTATTCCCAGGAGACTGTGCCGAACACCGCCTGCTGAAGGAAGCTGCACAGGTATTCAAAGCCGCCGCCGATCACCATGCTGGCAATGAAGATCAGGGAATCCTTCTGGTTGTACATTTTGTAGAGGAACAGGGTGATGGCCACCGCGCCGAAGCCGTATACCAGAATAAAGGGGCCCAATACCACGCTGACCCGCAGTTCCAGGCGATGGGGCGGAACGATCAGAGCATACAGCGTTTCCAGCACAAAGCCCGTCACGTTGCCGATCATAAAGATCCAGAACAGCTTGGAATAGCACAGGCCAAAGGCAAAGGGCTTTTCCGCTCCCTCCGGCAGCTTTTCCTCATAGGCGGCGATAGCCGCTTCGTTCCGCCGCCGAAGTGCTTCAGAGGAACGGCGGCGAATGCCGTTTACATTCTGCCGCAAAAGTTCCAGCTGTTCATTGTGCTTTAAGGATTTCAAATCGGGGAAGGCCTTCAGCAAGCGGCGGTGCAGGGGATTGGCCCGCAGGCTTTCCTCGTACTTTTCCTTGAGGCGGGCGGCCTCCTTCTGCCAGTCCTTTTCCAGAAGCAGCTTCTTTTCCTCCAGAACAGCGGCTCCGGCATACAGCCCCTCTCCCAGCTTATCCGACCCAGCCTTCAGCTTGCCGGAAACGTATTCCAGGTTTTTGAGCTTTCTGTTCAGGCCGATAATGGAAACCACCGTCACCGCAAAATCCGCGGCGATCAGCCCCAAAAGCACGCTAAGCAGCACCCAGCCCACCGTTCGGGGCATCAGAGATACCAGATACCGGGAAGCAGGCATCACGATCCCCACCACAGCGGTGCCGGCAAAGGCCCACAGCAGGGAAAATTTCAGGCAGATATAGCCGCTTAAATTGTGCGGTTCATTGGAATAATCCCACCATTTCTGGTGGAACACCTTTTCCAGCAGAAACCCGGCCACCCATTCCAGCGTGGAACCCACCAGCATACTGCCGATCAGCAGCGCCGGAATATTGTAGCTTACAGGACGCAGGCAAAAATCGATGAGCACCACGCCAAAACCGTAAATGGGGCAAAGGGGGCCGTTCAAAAAGCCCCGGTTCACAAATCGCTTTTCCACGAAAGCGGCAAATACCACCTCGCTGCACCAGCCAAGAAAAGCAAAAATGAAAAAACACCACAGATAAGTATACATAACTTTTTAACCCCGCCGGAACCGCCCGGCTTCCCTCTTTTCCTTCCGATAAAATTTGCGTACCATATTGTAGCAAATTATGCTTTTCATGTAAAGGGCGCTTTAGAGCAGCGAGAAGGCAATGAGCAGTGAGGAATTAGCAATGAGCAATTAGGAAGGTCAAGGGTATCGGCGGTGTAACCAACGCTGATAAATTGGAATTTGCAGGCTAACGAAAAGCAGAAAACTCTTGCCTCCCCTGAATAGGGGAAACAGACTGCTTCGCAGTCTGCGGGGACCGCCGTTAGGGTGAGCGCGTCCCGGTGGGGGGAAGGTCTCCAGTGGAGAACTCAGCTGTCGCTTCAGACATTGCTGAACGTGCCCCACCGGGGCACAGCAACCGCTCTGACCCGTTCTCGTTTGTCAACTCGGTCGTTGCTGGACGTGTGCCACCGGCACACAGCAACCGAGCCGACAGGCGAGACCGCTGGTGCGAACTGACCGAACCGACAGGTGAGACTCGGTGGAGAGGTTCAGCTCGCTAAAAATCCATATAGAACCTGATTTTTATAGCCTTCCAGCACGGAACCCCTCAGTCACGGCTTCGCCGTGACAGCTCCCCTTTCAGGGGAGCCAAGGGGTGCCATATAAACTATAATTTCCCGGCGTTGGTTACAACGTTTGTGCCCCTTGCCCTTCATTGCTAATTGCTCATTCCTCATTATTATGGTCAGCACCCTTCTAAACAACTATCCTCTTCTGATGCTCTGAATCGCTTCCGGCAGAGCATCGATCAGATCTGTGGGAAGCATGGAGCGATTTCCAAGGCGCTTCGCGCACAAATCGCCTGCCAGACCGTGGAGGTAAGCTCCTGCGGCGGCGGCCTCAAAGGCGGGAATTCCCTGCGCCGCCAGGGAGGCAATGATCCCCGCCAGCACGTCGCCGCTGCCGCCCTTCGCCATGCCGGAATTCCCAGTGGGGTTTATGGCGCAGCGGCCGTCCGGCCCGGCAACGACGGTAGCGGCGCCCTTCAGCGCCACAACGGCCCCGGTCTCCCGGGCCTTTTCCCGGGCGGCCCCCAGGCGATCCGCCTGGATCTCGGAAATATCGTCACCGCAAAGCCGGGCCATTTCCCCGGGGTGGGGGGTCAGGATCAGGGGCGTTTCAAGCTCCTCTAAAACGCCAGGGCGCCGGGCGGCAAAATTCAGAGCGTCCGCATCTACCACCAGGGGCACGGAGCAATGAGAAAATACCGGGGGACATACTGTATTTGCAAGCTCTCCCAGCCCGCAGCCGATCAGGCAGGCGGTGGAGCTGTCAAGGGCCTTTTTCAGCTTTTCCTCACTTTCCTGCCGCCGGTTTTCCCAGTCCAGAACAAGAAAGACCGCCTCCGGTACGGCCTGCGCCAGAATGGGGTAGATGCTTTGCTCCACGGCAATTTTCAACAGCCCCACGCCGCAGCGCAGCGCCCCTCTTGCCGCCATGATACAGGCCCCCGCCATGCCGTAGCTGCCGCACACCAGCAAAAGCTTTCCCAGATCTCCCTTGTTGCTTTGGGGAGCGGGCTCTGTCAGAACAGCGCGGGGAAGGGCGCCGTCCGTTTCAAAAAAACGGGTCTCCGCCGCCTCCAGCAGCACCGGGGGAACGCCCACTTGCCTCACCACCGTTTCCCCGCAGTATTCCCTGGCGGGATAAGAGCAGTTGGCGGGCTTTTTTCCGGTAAAGGTCACCGTTACGTCCGCCCGGAAGGCCCCGGGGCTCACACGGCCTGTATCGCAAACTGCGCCGCTGGGTAAGTCCGCTGAGATCCGCAGGCAGTCCTGGCGGCCTGCCAGCTCCAGAAAGTCCAGCCCCTCTCCGGAAAATTCTCCCCGGAAGCTGAAGCCGAACACACAGTCTATGATCAGCTCTGCCTGCTCCAGCGCCTTTTCGCTTTCCTCCCGCTGTTCCAGCACGGAAAGCACCCTTACCGAAGTCGGCATCGCCTGAAAGGCGTTTTTCGCAAGGGGCGTTTTTGGTTCTCCCTGAAGCAGCAGCACCGTACACAAGGCCCCGTGCTCCGCTAAATATCGCGCGCAGACGAAGCCGTCGCCGCCGTTATTTCCCTTGCCGCAGAGCAGTACCGCCCGTTTTCCGGCAATGGGCCGAAGGCGGCTGACCGCTTCCTCCGCCAGCGCCGCGCCCGCGTGCTCCATCAACGTTTGCAGGGAAACGCCGGAGCGCTCCGCCATACCTTCCAGGCGCTGCATTTCCTCCTTGCAGAACAGCTTCATGAAAAATCCCCCTTGCTTTGATCGATTCTCTTGACAAAACGGTGAGTTCTCAGTAAAATAATAACAGCAAATGATCTTCGGGGCAAGGTGAAATTCCTGACCGGCAGTGAAAAACCCGTGTTTTGGGTTCCAGTCTGCGAGCGGCGGGCGAAACGTCCGCTGTTGAACCGGTGAAATTCCGGTACCGACGGTACAGTCCGGATGGAAGAAGATTGAGGCTGAAAAGCGCCTTCAGCGCTTGTTTTCCGTGCTTCGGAAATCGGCCTCGTACCCCGGAGAGCGCTGTGCGCCTCCGGCTTTTTTGTTTTTCGGGGATCCTTTGCAAACAAATTTCCAGAAAGGGATGGTTTTGATGCAAAAGGAATTCAATTTACGAAAGCTGGCGGTTTCCGCCGTCATGGGCGGAGTCGCCACGGTGCTCATGTTTTTGAGCTTCAGCGTGCCGGTGATCCCCGCTTTTATCAAGCTGGATTTTTCCGAGCTGCCCGCCTTGATCGCAGCGTTCAGCATGGGCCCGCTTTCCGGCGTACTGGTGTGTTTTGTAAAAAACGCCGTCAACGCGATTTTTACCTCTACCGCCGGGGCAGGGGAGATCTGTAATTTTCTGATGGGCGTTACCTTCGTACTGCCTGCCGGGTGGATCTATAAGCGGCACAAAAATCTAAAGGGCGCGGTGGTCGGCTCTCTGGTAGGGGCGGCGGTCATGGCGGTGTGCAGCCTGCCTATCAATTACTTTATCAGCTACCCGGCCTATTCCCTGTTTTACGGTCTCAGCACAGATATCATTTTGGGAATGTACCGGGCCATAAACCCCAATGTAAATACGCTGTTCGACGCGCTCTTGTGGTTCAACGTACCCTTTACCTTCTTTAAAGGCATTTGTGATGTGGTTTTGACCTTCCTGGTGTATAAGCGTCTTTCTCCGGTGATCAAAAAGCTCACCACTGCGTAAAGAAAATCTGCTGCATAAAAAGGTTCCGTCCTGTCTGTGAAAAGGCAGAACGGAACCTTTTTTAGGAAATTTTCAGTCGTTTCACTATGATTTCTTGGGAAAGTATAGTATACTGAACACTGATGTTAAGAATGGAAAAGAGGGAAAAGCATGGATCGTAAATTTTTGAAGGAGCTGCTGGAAACGCCTTCTGTCAGCGGCCATGAGGAGAAAATCCAGAAAAAGGCGCTGGCGTTTGGAAAGCAATTTGCCGGAAAGCAGCTGACAGATCCCAGCGGGAACGCTGTTTCTGTAGTGAACCCTCAATCGGAGCACAGGGTGCTGCTCTGCGGGCATATCGATGAGATCGGTTTTATCGTGACCCATATCGACGGTGAGGGCAGGCTGCACCTGGCGAAGGCCGGGGGCGTTCGGCCCCGGCTGTATCTGGGAAGCCCGGTGCAGGTGTGGCACGGAGAAAGCATGGTCAGCGGTGTGGTAGCTGTCTCTTCCGAGCTTTTGGGCAAGGAAAAAACAGAGGTCTCTGACCTGGTGGTGGATATCGGCGCGGGCACGAAAGAGGAAGCGGCGCAGGTGGTTTCCGCAGGAGACCCCGTGTGCGCGGACGTACAGGTCAAGGAGCTTTTGAACGATCGCTTCACCTGCCGGGCGCTGGATAACCGCACGGGAGCCTTTGTGGTGCTGGAAGCCGTCAGGCGGGCGGCGGAGCTGGGCGCTTCCGCCGGAATTTACGCCGCCACCACCGTGGGGGAAGAAACCACCATGCGGGGAGCATATTATGCCGCCTCCCGAATAAAGCCCGCCTGCGCGCTGGCGGTGGACGTCACCTGGGCCAGCGACGCGCCGGGAGGCGACCCCGCCTCTACTGGAGAGGTAAAGCTGGGAAGCGGCCCGGTGCTCTGTATGGGCTCCGCGGTCAATAAAAAAATGAACGAGCTTCTGAAAAAAACGGCGGAGGAAGTGGGGATCTCCATACAGTGGGAGATCGCCACAGGGCGCACCGGCACCGACGGCGATTCCGTGAACCTCACCGGCGAGGGCGTCCCCATGGCGCTGGTGTCCATTCCTCTCCGCTATATGCACAGCTCCGTAGAGATGGGAAGCTGGAAAGACCTGGAAAGCTGCATTGAGCTCATCGCCCAGTTCCTGCTTCGCCTTTCCAAGGAATTAGAGCAGGGCTTCTGCTTCAGCCCCATTGCTTGAGTTTGGATTCCGGACAGCGGCGCCAGATAAATGAGCAATGAGAAATTAGCAATGAGCAATGAAGGGCAGGGTCACAAGCGTTGAAGCAATGCCAGTTAAATTGGATTTTGGCGGTGAGAAAAGCCTCCTCTTGCTTTGCGGAGGGAAAACAGACTGCTACGCAGTCTGCGGGGACCACCGTAAGGTGGTGGAGGGGATAGTCACACGCAGAAAGGCCATAGAATCGCTAGTTAGAATCCCCTCAGTCACGGCACAGCCGTGACAGCTCCCCTTACTCGCGCAAGTGGAGCCTCTAAGGACGCTAAACTATAATTTATCGCCCCACCCTTGCCCTTGATTGCTCATTCCATCTGCCGCCCTGCCCTTTCCCCAAAAAATCCGCAAAGAAAAACCTGTATTCACAGCCGTCGTTCTCCGGTTATGAATACAGGTTTTATCAGCTTATGCCCAATTTTCCCAGCACCCTGCCCTGACAGCGCAGGTCGTCGAATTCGTGAAGGGGGATGGGGTCATACTCGGGGTTCAGGGAAATCAGCTCCCGGTCTCCCAGACGCTTGATATAGCCTTCTCCGTTTAAGGCGAAAATACCGATCTCGCCTTCTCTCACCAGCTCGTCCAGCCGCTCCACAAAGACGATATCGCCGTCCTTATAGGCAGGCTCCATGCTATTTCCGTTGACTCTGGCACAGTAATGGGCGTTTTCCGGCACCTGCTCCGTGGGGATCTCCAGCATGGTTTTGTAGCCGCTGTCGTCTGCCCAAGGCTCGCCGGGCCCGGCGGAAACCGCCAGATCATAGCAGTTGATGTAGGTGATATTCCCGGTTTCCTTCCGCTCCACAACGTGGGTGATGCGGTCATATTCCAGCTCCAGAGCGCTATCGACCACCCGTTTCCCGTGTACATCCAGTACACGGTATTTTTTTATCAGGCCGTATTCCTCCATGGAAAAATCTGCCGCTGAGCCGAGACCGGCCAACTCCTCACAGTCGTAGATGCTGCAAAGGGCCAGAAAAACATCGGCATTTGGCATGCTGACGCCGTTTTCGTATCCGTACAGCGTTTTTTCGGAAAGGGAAATGCCGTAAAGGGCCAGCTTCCGGGCCACATCTCTTCCGGAAAGCCCTGAGGCGCTTCTGAGCTGCTTGAGCAGCGGGGGGATCGGAACG
This sequence comes from Neglectibacter caecimuris, assembly GCF_034335015.1. NCBI lineage: Bacteria > Bacillati > Bacillota > Clostridia > Eubacteriales > Oscillospiraceae > Neglectibacter > Neglectibacter caecimuris. The sequence continues at coordinate 57,576 of NZ_JAWXXK010000006.1, forward strand.
CGTTTCATATAGGTTCCTCCTTTTTGGGCGTGAAAGCGGAGCATTTCCACACTTGATGCTCTTATCCTATCACGTTTTTTCCGCGAGGTCAACGAAAAATCTTAGCCAATAAGAAAAAGAGGGAAAAAGGGGTTGACAGTCTTTGTGCATAAGACTATACTAAAATTATCTTAATTTCTAAGATTTTTTCAAACGTATGCGGAGAAAACAAAGAAGAGGAGGACGAAATGGCAAGAATCAGCAGCGATGGAAAGCATTTTGAAGTTGTCGCGCCCACCAAGCGCCGAAAGAGCGAAAGCGCCGGGCCAACGGCGGCGGAGCTCAATCAGGCGTATCGGGAAAAAAGCGAACAGGATCAAAGGGTGGAAAAGACCAAAAAAGATGCTGCTTACACGCGAAAATATCTGGGCGCAAAAAAGGGGATCGCGGCCGGCGCGAAGCAGAGCTACCTTGATTATCAAGCGGGAATTCAGCAGGATAAGGGAAAGCTGGCGCAGCTGAATCAGGACTATGAAATGACCCCCACCCCGGAGCTGAAGCAAGAACGGGACGCGCTGGCGGAAAGTATTAAACGGCAGGAAAACGCTCTGACGGTATATAAAAAAGACTATCTGGATTTTGAAGCCTCCGAGGAAGCTTTGCGGCAGCAGTATTCCAGCGATCAGCAAACGTATCAACAGGCCGCTGACGGCCAGAAGACCTTTCAGAGCCAATACGCGGCGCTCTTAAACAGCTACCGGGGAGACGACCTGGAGGAGCTTTCCGAGGAAGTCCGGCCGGAGGTGCAGGGCGTGCAGGAGCTGGTGTATATCTCGGTAATAAACCAGGTGACAGATCAAATTTCCGAAATTCAGAAGAAAAAAACGGAAATAGAGAAAAGAGTTGCCGGTACCTTCTCTGTGGACCCGGACTATGCCAACGAGGCAAACGACCAGTATTTCCGGGATCTGGACGAATGGGAGGAGCTGGATCAAGCGGAAGCTTTCTGGAGAACCCAGCTGTTTCTCGCGGAAGGGGAAAAGGACCGCGCCCACCAAAAATTTGAGGCCCTGAAGGATCCTGACTTTTGGAAGTATGTGGAGAAGGGCAATACCTTTCTACAGAATCAGCTAAACGATTCGTTTGGGCATTATGTTCCTGATTCAGATCAACCGGATTACACGCAGGCCCAGATAGAACTGGAACGGGATAGGAAGTCGTTAGCCCCGATAGATCAAAACATGATCGCTTACTACTACGGGAAAGACGAAAATGGAAATCGGGCAACGCCATACATGGAAAGCCTGCGGCGGGAGATCAACGAAAGCAGGACAAAATCTCATCTTGAGGACGTTCAAACAGTCGCGCAAGAACACCCGGTAATTGCGGGAATCTATTCTGTGCCTGAAAAGGCTATCGGCAGAGCACTGGTTTTCGGCGACATGATGGAAGCCGCCACATTACCTGAGGAACGAAAAGGACTGCTGGCAGATCCCTACACTCCGGGACAGAGTAAGCTTATCGGAAGTGACCTTGCCCGTCAGACGGGGCTGGAGCAAATTGACAACCCGATATTGAAAAAAGGCGTGGAAGATGTTTATTCCATAGCGGATACGGCCCCGGCGGCTGTCATGAGTGCCGTTGGTATGCCGGGAATGGGCACGGCTTATCTGGGAGCTATGCGAAGCGCCGACAGCTACGCGAAGGCGGCCTTCCGGGGAGCCACCGTAGAGGACGCGCTGCGGCAAGCCAAAATAGACGGAGCGGTATCAATGTTCCTGGGAAACAGAGCCTTGAGAGGTACGGGGAGCGGGCAGGGCGGCTTCTCCTGGCAGCCGGGAAGCGCCACTCAGAAGGGAGCCTCCATGATTCCATTGAACTCCAGCCTGCTGGGCAAGATCCCGGAAGCAGGGGCTCACGCCCTGATAAACCAGCTGGGAGCCCAGGGAGCCTTTCAGTACCTCATGGAAAACAGAGGCTTTTCCATGGATAACGCTTTGTCCCGTCCCTCGGCGCAGCAGGCTTACAACATTCTGAAGGCCGAGGGCTTCAGCCCCGAAACTTCGCGGTATCTGCTGGAAAGGAATGGATACCGTTTAGACGATACCTCCCAGCTTCCGAGCCTGCTTGATGATGGCAAGGAGGACTTGCTGCAGAGAGACGAGTCCTCTTCAGGAGAAATGCTTGAGCTGCCGGAGAGTGGAGAGGAATTTGGAGACGACAGGAAAGGGGTTGAAAAATCCAGAGAGATTGATACAATAGAAAGAAGTGAGATGCTGATAAAACATGATCCCATGTTTGAAGTAACCGGCGCGGCGGAGAACTTTGACCCTGAGGGCTATGAAAGAATGATAGATGATATGGCAGACTCCGGCGTGGAGATATGCTATGGAGATGGTTCCATAGGATATTCCCCTGGTATATACCCCGGTCAACCTGGACAATTCCATGTTGCGCCGGGAAAAACCAGCTATAGTGGTTGTCTACATGAATATAAGCACTTTTGTGATGACCGTGCTGCTGGATATCTTGGAATGAGAGGGCGAATGGATCGGGAAAGAACAAAGCAATGGGAATTTGATGCTTATCAGTTGGAGATTGACTTGGCTTTGGATTACGGTCGCCCGGATATTGCTGAAAAACTGAAAATACTTCGTGATAAGGAGATTGCAGGATTATGATTAAAGAATCACCCGATAAAATACAGATGCAAGTAAATAGAATGTATCAAGGATCACGGGAAGATATTCTTGACGGAATCAAAAATGATGGAATAAAAGAAGGGAAAACCTTCCTTGTTCTGAACGCTATTGTATCTGGAATGATGTTTCAGGAAAGGAGTCCCGAATTTCTGGAGGGCCTGCTAATGGCAAAAGATAATCATAAATCGTTGTTAGGGTGGAGAATTAGCGATGTTGCTCAAGCAGCTCTGGAGGTTTGTGGTGTTGAAAAATATCAAGGAGACGAAAAGCTCGTAAAAGATCTCATTGCATGCAAATTTGAAGGCTTAATATGAGCCTGAGTGGCTGGATTAGGGGGCTTATGAGTGAAAGTTCGTTGGAAAGGAAAAACAGGGTTTTTAATGTTGGCAAAGGGCAGGATATACACGGTTCTTTCTATATTGAAAAGGAGCGACTGAATTGAAAGTAAAATATTTGGGGCATGATTTTGTAGCACTTCCTACTGGATCAGTCTGGGAGGTTTTATCCATTGAAAAAGGCTGGTATAGGATTATGACTCTGTTTGATGAATCATATCTTTTTCCCCCGGAGGCTTTTGAGGTTATAGAAGGCTCAGAAGAAGATTTGCGCAAAGAGAATAAAATATTCTAGTTTCTGAACCGCTCAGAAAAGGAAAAGCGAACCCCAGCAGGCTGCCACTCAGCAGCCTGCTGGGGTTTGCTATCTATAGAAACCAAGTAGTTTTTAATTCGGTTTACGAGCGATCTTGAGCTTACCAGAAAATAGCGGGTATTTCGCAGATAACCTGCTGGAACTTCCCTCGGTGGCGGAAAGTGGTGCTGACTTACAGTCCCCCGGATTAAAGTGGTATGGAACGGATCTGTTCCATGAAGGAGAAATAAATCAAAACCGTGCTCTTGTTCGTGAAGAAGAGTGGTCTCATCGGAAGGGAAAGGGCGGAGATTACGGAGTCTCCTGGAGCAGTATCGATCAAACCGACTACGAAGCGTGTTTTTCGCAACTGACAGACAACGAAAAAGTTTCTCGTGTCATTTCTACCCGAGCGGGGTGGCTGCTAAATACATATGACGGCAGGAAAATGGAAACGCTCTATGCCATTGACCTGAATGATGGAACGGAAATAGGAAACCGAGCAGGAGTGGAAGGCCATTCCGGTGTGGAACGATCAGAAAAGTTTGAAGCAAAGCTCAATGCCGCTGAGAGTATGGGATCACAAATTTTACTGATTCATAATCACCCAAAAGGTTTGCCGCCCAGCAGTACAGACATAAATGCACTGTTAAGAAGTGAACGTGCTGCCGGAATTGTTGTTGGGCATGACGGTAGTGTATATTACTATACTAAACCGGAAACAGAAATACCGGAGGAAGATTTTAAAGTTGCTATCCGAAAGTATAAGAGGTATACTGAAAAAACAGCACAAGAAAAAGCACTGGATGAACTGGCCGAACGTTATCATTTTACATGGAAGAAATTGAGGTGAAGAAAATGGATTATTGTAAAAGTTACCTTGCCAAAGGAAATCCTGTTCCCAAAGACTTTATCGATCTTATCTATGCGCTGGACGAGGAGGAATTCGCGGCGTATGTAAAAGAACTGAAAAAAGAAAAAGAAGAAACTGGGAGAAGGAAATATTACTATAACAAATACATGATTGATGACAGGTGTTTTGATCCAGGAGGAACTATTGACAAGTGTAGAAATTTGAGCGATGAAGAATTTGAAGAATATCTAAAGGAAGGAAGAGTTGAAACTCTAAAAGAAAAGCACTTTGATACCGTGGTGAACTACAGCTGGGAGAAATTTGAAAAATATCTTCAAGATGTAACTGCGGAATGGCAGAGAAGGCATAGAAGCTTTTGAGCCATTAAGGAGGCTTCTCTATAATTACTGCAAAACCCGGAAGTGCACCTAAAAGGCTGTGCTCCCGGGTTTTGTTATCAGGAAAATGTAGCTGCGCCAAAGCAGGTGGAACAGGCCTACCATATTCTGAAGGCCGAGGGCTTCAGCCCCGAAACTTCGCGGTATCTGCTGGAAAGGAATGGGTACCGTTTAGACGATACCTCCCAGCTTCCGGATTTGCTTGGGGACGATACGGGGGAGGTGTTGCAGAGAGACGAGGGCTTATCGGGAGAAATGCTTGAACTACCGAAAATCGGGGAGGAATTCAAAGAAGATAAGAAAGAGGTTGAAAAAACCAGAAAGATTGATACAATAGAAAGAAGTGAAGAGCAAAAGCGGCGTGATCCCACGTTTGAAATAACTGGTGCGGCGGAGGATTCTCACCCAGAGGAAATTGAAAAAATGAAAACCGATATGGAAAACTCCGGCGTGGAGATGCGTTATGGAAAAGGTTCGATTGGGTATTCCCCCGGTATAAATCCTGGTGAACCTGGACAATTTCACGCTGCTCCGGGAACCAGCTACAGCGGTTGGCTTCATGAGTACAAGCATTTTTGTGATGACCGTGCAAATGGATTCCCTGGAATGAGAGGGGCGTTTACGAATAAAGAAAGGTGGAAGCAAATGGAACATGACGCATATCAGCTGGAGATTGATTTGGCTTTGGATTACGGCCGCCCGGATATTGCTGAAAAATTGAAAATACTACGTGACGAGGAGATTGCAAAAATATGAACGATATTAGCCGAGATTATATTGATCAAGATCAAATGCAGGTCAACAAAATGTATCAAGGATCACGGGAAGATATTCTTAATGGAATTAAGAGTAATTCCACGTATCTGGTTGGAAATGCCATTTTAGCCGGAATGATCCTTCATGAGAGAAGTCCGAAATTTATTGAGGGGCTTCAGATAGCAAAAAATAACCCTAACGCCATTATGGGATGGAGTATTGAAGATGTGGCTCGGGCGGCTTTGGATGTATGCGGGGTTGAAAAGTACCAAGGCAATAGTGACCATGCAAAGCAGCTGATCGCCTGCAAATTTGAAGGAATCTAAAGAGCTCTTAAATCACTAAACAGCCAGCAGTATGCCTGAAAGGGTATGCTACTGGCTGTTTTGTTATCTGGGGAAAATGCGGACACTCAGCGGCAGGGGAAAGAAAGTATGGCGCGGGGAATACTGCTGGAAAGACTATCCCAGCTGTCAAGAACGGTACAGAACGGCGGCTTCTCCTGGCAGCCGGGAAGCGCCACTCAGCAGGGAGTCTCCATGATCCCGTTAAACTCCAGCCTGCTGGGCAAGGTCCCGGAAGCAGGGGCTCACGCCCTGATAAACCAGCTGGGATCCCAAGGAGCCTTTCAGTACCTCATGGAAAATGTCCTGACTCACTCCTCGGCGGACATTGGTATGAAAGTGGTAACAGAAAAGAACCGTCCGGCGATATCACCGGGCGGTTCATTGAATTTTAGTTTACATAATTTTAAGGTTTCGCTTGCGATCCGAAAAAATCCGCTGGTCTGCAAAACTCAGTGCTTATCAAAAGAGGGGTTAAAGGCGTAGAAGTTCTTGGAATCCAGCTTGTCGGTGAGAATTCGGAGACCCTCGCCGAAGCGCTGGAAGTGTACGATTTCTCTGGCACGCAGGAACTTGATGGGCTCCCGTACATCGGGGTCGTCCGCGAAGCGCAGAATGTTGTCATAGCTCATGCGGGCCTTCTGCTCGGCGCTTAGATCCTCGTGAAGATCGGCAATGGTATCGCCGGTAACAGCGAAGGTAGAGGCGCTGAATGGTGTGCCGGAGGCCGCAATGGGGTATACGCCGGTGGTGTGATCCACAAAATAGGTGTCGAACCCGGCCTCCTGGATCTGCTCAGGCGTCAAGTTCCGGGTAAGCTGATATACGATGGTGCCGACCATTTCCAGATGGCTCAATTCCTCGGTGCCGATATCGGTGAGAATGGCCCGAAGCTCAGGATAGGGCATGGCATAGCGCTGGCTCAAATACCGCAGAGAAGCCCCGATTTCTCCGTGGGGCCCGCCGTATTGCGTAATGATGATCTTTGCCAGCTTGGGGTTGGGATTTTTAATATTAACAGGGTGCTGCAAGCGTTTTTCATACATGAACATAGGTTAATTTGCCTCCTTTTCCCAGGGCCACGGGTCGCAGATCCAGGCCCAGCGGCTGGTGTTGTGAGGAGTTTCCCCGATGGGGCCGTACTTTTCCTCGTATTCCTTGCGAAGCTTTCTGGCGCGTTCTCTGTATTCCTCCAGCTTCTTGGCCGCTTCGTTGTTGTTGGGGTGGGTATCCAGGAAGAGGTGAAGCTCCCAGGAGGCGAATTCCGCCGCGTAGATCCTGCGGCGCAGGGCTTCTTTTTCACTCATCTGGGCTCCCTCCTTCCACCGAGAAAGGGCTTGTCGAGCACGGGGAACAGGGTGCCCGCTTCCAGGGCACGCTCCGCGCTGTGGAGCTGATTGCTCCATTGCTGGTAAGGCACGTATGCCATGGTAGGTACCGGATCCGGAGGCAGGGGCGTGGGATCGCTGTACAGGCCGCAGGCCATGCCGTTCATTTCCTCTGACAAAGTGATTCCTTCTTTCCAAAAAATACCGGGCTGGCCCGGCCATGCCGGGCCTTGTCCCTGTTATCAGAGTATGCCGGAAGGAAAAAAATGTGCGGATTTTGAGGAATGCAGGCTTCCCCGGGAAAGCGGTTGCTTTTTGGCAGAGGCTGCTTTACAATGTAAAAGGAGAGGCAAAAGCTGTTTTTCACGGCAGACAGCCAATCACTGAATTTCTGTTTTGGAGGGCGCTATGCAGTTTGGAATGCCAACGCTGGTGGAAAACCAAACGCTGGAGGAAAATATCGCTCTGTGCAAAGAATTGGGGTTGCGGTTTCTGGAGCTGAACATGAATTTCCCGGAATATCAGCTTGCGGAGCTGGAGAAAACAGAGCGCCTGGCGGAAGCCGCGGCTGCGGCGGGGATCTACTACACCATTCATTTGGACGAAAATCTGGATGTCGCGGATTTTAACCGGCTGGTTTCCGGCGCGTATCTGGAAACCGTCAGAAGAACCATCAAAGCCGCCGGAAAGCTGCTCTGCCTGCGGAACAGCCGCGGTGATCCCGCTCATCCTCTTATTCTTAACATGCACCTGAACCACGGGATCTATATCACCCTTCCCGACCGCAAGGTGCAAATGTATGAGCGACATTTCAGCACTTATCAAAAGGCCTACCGCTCCTTTCGAAAGCAGTGCGAGGAATGGATCGGAGACGATGATCTCATGCTCACGATTGAAAATACAGACGGCTTCTGGGACTATGAAAGGGAAATGCTGGAGGAGCTTCTGCAAAGCCCAAAATTCGGCCTGACCTGGGATATCGGGCATTCCAAATCGGCGGGGGAGGGGGACGCATCCTTCCTTCGGGCGCACCGGGCAAAGTTGGTCCATTTTCATATTCACGACGGCTCAGAGCAGCCACCTCGAAACCATCTGCCCCTCGGAGACGGGAAGCTCGACCTGCGGGAAAGGCTCAGCTTTGCCAGCCTCTGCGGCGCCAGATGTGTTCTGGAAACCAAAACCGCCGAGGCCTTGAAAAAGTCAGTGCAATGGCTGAAGCGAGAGGGATACTGAGCGGGCGGTAGGGGGAACTAGTACTTAGTAATTAGCAATTAGTAATTAGGAATGAGCAATTTAAGGGAAAGGGCAGATAAATTGGAATTTAGCAGACTAGCGAATAGCGTTAACCCCTTGCCTCCCCTGAATAGGGGAAACAGACTGCTTCGCAGTCTGCGGGGAGCACCGTCAGGTGGTGGAGAGGTTCCAGCTCGCTGTAAACCAGCATAAAACCTGTGTTTTTTATCTTTCTGTCGGAACCCCTCCGTCACGGCGAAGCCGTGACAGCTTTCTACGCTGTCGCTTCGGTCGGTGCTGGACGGTCTCCACCGGAGACCAGCACCCCTTTCAGGGGTGAGCGCGTCCCGGTGGGGGGAAGGTCTCCAGTGGAGAACTCAGCTGTCGCTTCAGACATTGCTGAACGTGCCCCACCGGGGCACAGCAACCGCTCTGACCCGTTCTCGTTTGTCAACTCGGTCGTTGCTGGACGTGTGCCACCGGCACACAGCAACCGAGCCGACAGGCGAGACCGCTGGTGCGAACCGTTCTCAGCTGTCGCTTCGGTCGTTGCTGGGCGTGCCCCACCGGGGCACAGCAACCGAGCCGACAGGCGAGAAAGCCAAGAGTGTGTGCTAAACTATAATTTATCGGCGAGCCACTCGCTTTTCTCCTGTCATTCTGAACCGCTGAAAGCGGTGAAGAATCTCGTCCTTTGTCCTTTTCTGGAATGAAGGACGAGATCCTTCGCTGAGAAAGCAAAGCTTGCTTTGCTTTTTGTTCAGGATGACAAGGAAGGGAACTTGCCCTTCTCTAACGACTAACGACTAACGACTAACAACTAACAGCTAACTACTATTTCGCTAAACTATCATTTATCGCTCTATATCCAGCCCTTTCTTTATTGCACCGAAGGTGCCACCGCCGTCTAGCATCTAGTATCCAGCATCTAAAAAAGGGCTGCCGCAAAATGATCCCCTTTGCAGCAGTCCTCTTTTCTTACAAGTAATTAGTCTTTTTCACATCTTTTCCGGAAAAACCAAGCCAAAAAAGAGCACAGCGCGATTCCGGCTCCGTAGGGAATACATAGTAAAAAGGCAACGCTGGCGGGGGCGCTGTACGCCGCGTACTGCCCGCCCCACTGAAGGGCACAATAGCTGTACGCAACCGCAGCGCACATGACATGGGAAAACAGGAGCCCAAGCAGGGCGAAAAGACGGGCCAAACGCTTGTGTTTTTTCATGGCAAATACCTCCTGGATTTAGGGCTTGCTTGAAAAACCGATAATATCGCTTTTTGGCAATGCGAGCTTTTTTGTGTTGGAGATCGGGCGGCAGCCCAGCTTGTTTTGCACAAGGCTTTGCCACTTTTGCTGTTTTCGCACAAGCCCTATTTCTTTTTGAAAATCAAAATCATTCCCAACAGCATCAGCACGGAAAACAAAGCAATGAGAATTCCAGTTCCGTTCAGGGTGAGCATCGAGGATTCCTCAACGCGGTCCACGGCCACCGGGCGTAACACCGCTAAAATGCTGAACAGGATCAGGCAGACGGCGCCTCCCAGGCAGAGGAAAATACCGAGCCTGCTTTCTCTCGCTTTTCGGGCCATCGGGGGTTTTTCCTCCTCCCTTGCGGGCTCGGAGTCGGCTGCGCCCTCGTTTCCGATAAGCTCGTCTATGGTAATGTGAAAGCATTTGCTCAATGCCTTCAGCTTATCCAATTCCGGGGTGGACAGCCCGCCCTCCCATTTGGATATCGCCTGCCTGGAAACGCCGAGTTTTTCCGCCAGCTGTTCCTGGGAAAGTCCGTTTTTTCGCCGCAGGGAAACTATTTTTTCGGACAACATTCTGTATGACCTCCTTGCTAAAAGAATAGCATAATTTCCGGTAGCATTCCATCAGCTTTGGCTGAAAGAAGCGCAACCTCCGGTTGCGTTTTCAGACCGCAAAGAAGTTTTTACGGTTCCATCATAGCGTACTTTTCTGAGGATGGCAAGGCTTGAGCTATGGCTGCCGCGATCAGGAGGCTGCCGCTGCCTGAATCTTTACAAATCGGGAAAAAAGTGGTAGACTATAAAACGATTTCAATTTGTGGAAAAAGGGGAGGATTCGTGCTATGAAGGGCTACCCTACGAATCGCAGGGCGCTTGTGATCCGCGTGGCGGCCGCTGTACTGGCCCTGCTGATGATCGCCAGCGCGTTTTCGGCGTTGATTTTCCGGTAAGCGGAGGTTTTAAGGCAACCTCGCACAAAGACCGGCCAAAGGCCTTTGTACACAATTTTTGTGCGGTGTTGCCTTAAGAGGATCTTAGAGAATCCTGGGGAAGCTATCAAAAGCTCCCCTGAAATGATAAAGAAAGGAAGATACCATATGTTTGGAAAGAAAAATTGGAAAGAGACCGTTATTATGATAAATGGAATGCACTGCGCCATGTGCTCTTCCCGAATGCGGAAGGCCTTCGAGGACGCCAAGGGCGTGCGGGAGGCCGAAGTAGATCTGGAAAACAAGAGCGCGCGGGTCGTGTTTGACGCCGATAAGCTCACAGAAGAGGATTTGAAAACTATCGTCCGGGAAACCGGATATACGCCGGTGTAAGGGTACCCCGTCCGGCTATAGAAAGGAAACGAGCACAGTATGAACAGCAAAGGAAAATATTATCTTACCACCGCCATTGCCTACACCTCCGGCAAGCCGCATATCGGCAATGTTTATGAGATCGTGCTGGCGGACGCCATCGCCCGCTTTAAGCGGCTGCAGGGCTATGACGTGTGGTTTCAGACAGGCACCGATGAGCACGGCCAGAAAAACGAGCTGAAGGCGGAGGCCGAAGGCGTTACTCCCAAGGAATTCGTGGATCGGGTGGCGGGGGTCATCAAGGGCCAGTTTGATTTAATGAACGTATCCTACGATCATTTTATCCGCACCACCGACGACTACCATGAAAAAGAAGTGCAGAAGATCTTCAAAAAACTCTATGATCAGGGCGATATCTATAAAAGCGCTTACGAGGGGCTTTACTGCACAGACTGCGAGTCCTTTTTCACAGAAAGCCAGCTGATAGACGGCAAATGTCCCGATTGCGGCAGAGAGGTGCACCCTGCTAAGGAGGAAGCCTATTTCTTCAAAATGAGCAAATACGCTCCCAGGCTGATCGATTATATCAACGAACACCCGGAATTCATTCAGCCTGTTTCCCGGAAAAATGAGATGATGAATAATTTCCTGCTTCCCGGCCTGCAGGATCTGTGCGTGTCCCGTACCTCCTTCAAGTGGGGAATTCCGGTGGAGTTCGACCCGAAGCATGTGGTGTATGTCTGGCTGGACGCCCTGACGAACTATATTACCGGCATCGGCTACCACTGCGGCAATGAGAGCACGGAACAGTTTCAAAAGGAATGGCCCGCCGACCTTCACTTGATCGGCAAGGATATCGTGCGGTTCCACACCATCTACTGGCCCATTTTCCTGATGGCGCTGGATCTGCCGCTGCCAAAGCAGGTGTTCGGTCACCCCTGGCTTTTGATGAACGGCAACAAGATGAGCAAATCCAAGGGGAACACCATTTATGCCGACGACTTGGTGGACGTGTTCGGTGTGGATTCGGTGCGCTATTTTGTCCTGCACGAAATGCCCTATGAAAATGACGGCAACCTGACCTGGGAGTTGGTGACAGAGCGGAATAACTCCGACCTGGCCAACATCGTGGGGAACCTTTTGAACCGCACCGTTTCCATGAGCAACAAGTATTTTGGCGGTACTGTAAAGGACTCTGGCATTACAGAGCCTGTGGACGAGGACTTGAAGGCCGTGGTTTCCGCCTGCCGGGACAAGGCCGCCGCCAAAATGGATGAGCTGCGGGCCGCGGACGCCATTACGGAGATCATGAATCTCTTTAAGCGGTGCAACAAATATATCGATGAGACCATGCCCTGGGCCCTGGCCAAGGACGAGGCGAAGCTGCCCCGGTTGGAAACGGTGCTTTACAACCTGGTAGATTCCATTTGTGTGGGCGCGTCTCTGCTGCAGCCCTTCCTGCCCGGCGCCTGTGACAGCATTTTCCGCCAGCTGAACACGCAGCCCAGAGGCTGGGAAGAGCTGGATCAAACCGGCCTGTACCCCAGCGGAAACAAGGTGACGGATCAGCCGGAGATCCTGTTTGCCAGGCTTGACGAGGACGAGGTGATCGCCAAGGCGGAGGAAAAGCGCCTGGCAAATTTGCCCGTTCCCGAAATCGAGCTGGAGCCTCAGGCGGAGGAACAGGTGGATTTTGAGACCTTCTGTAAATCCGACTTCCGGGCGGTGAAGGTAAAGGCCTGTGAAGCGGTGAAAAAAAGCGACAAGCTGCTTCGCTTTACACTGGACGACGGCACCGGCATAGACCGGCAGATCCTGTCCGGCATTCACAAATGGTACGAGCCGGAAGCTCTCCTCGGAAAAACGCTGGTGGCCATTGTGAACCTGCCACCTCGGAAGATGATGGGGCTGGAAAGCTGCGGCATGCTGATTTCGGCAGTCCACAAGGAAAAGGGCAAGGAAGTCCTGCACCTGCTGATGGTGGACGACAGCATTCCCGCCGGAGCGAAGCTGTGCTAAAGTAGGCCGCCCATTGGAAAAGGAAAAAGGATGGAAGCTTTGATTTTTGATTCTCACGCCCACTATGACGACGAGCAGTTTGATCCGGACCGGGAGGCGCTTCTCGGCAAAGCCCTTCCGGAAGCCGGGGTCTGCGGTATTCTGAATATGGGAGCGGATCTGCAGGGCTGCTATGACACGGCGGCGCTGACAGAGCAATATAGCTATGTGTACGGCGCGGTGGGGATCCACCCGGAATGCGCGAAGGAGCTGCCGGAAAATTGGCTGACTGTCCTTCGGGAGCTGCTGAAAAAGGAAAAGATCGTGGCGGTAGGGGAGATCGGACTGGATTATCACTGGCTGGATTCCTGTCCGAAAGAGCGCCAGCAGGAGGTGTTTTCCACTCAGCTGGAGCTTTCCAGGGAGCTTTCCCTGCCGGTGGCCGTCCACGACCGGGAGGCCCACGCCGATACCCTGGAGTTTTTACGGCGGTATCGCCCCCAGGGTGTGGTGCACTGCTTTTCCGGCAGTGTGGAAATGGCTCGCGAGGTGGTAAAACTGGGCATGTATGTTGGGATCGGCGGGGTCGTTACCTTCAAAAATGCCCGCCATGCCGTGGAGGTGGCAAAGGAGCTTCCTCTTGACCGGCTGCTGCTGGAAACGGACGCGCCCTATATGGCCCCGGAGCCCTATCGCGGCAAGCGGAACGACTCTTCCCTGATCCTCCATGTAGCAAAGCGTATCGGTGAGCTGCGGGGAGAAGCGCCGGAGGTCATTTTACAGGCAGCCGGGGAAAATACCCGCCGGCTGTTTCGGCTTCCGGCCTGAGAATGGATAGAAAGGAACAAAAGGACAGGGGATATGGAAGTAAGGCAAAAGGCTGGGAACACCAGCATTACCTATGAGTACGAAACGGGCCTCTATGTCAATATGACAAATCAGTGCCCCAACAGCTGTGATTTCTGTCTGCGGAAAAACAGCTCCGGCAGCCTGTACGCGGAAAACCTGTGGTATCAGGGAAAGGAGCCTTCCAAGGAGGAAATTTGGGCGGAGCTTGCGAAAAGGGACCTGAACCGGTATACGGAGATCGTATTCTGCGGCTACGGGGAGCCCGCCTGCCGCTGGGACGATATGATGTGGCTTTGCGACCAGCTTCGGGCCCACGGCTCTCACTTTATTCGGATCAATACCAACGGCCTGGCAGAGCTGATCACGGGAAGGCGGGCCTCTTTGGAGCTGGACGGAAGGGTGGACGCCGTTTCCATCAGCTTAAACGCCAGCACCGCGGAAAAGTATGATAAGCTCTGTCACAGCAAGTTTGGGCTGGAAGCCTTTTCTGCCATTCTGCGCTTTACCGCCGGGGCGGTGCTCAATGTGCCCCATGTCCGCATGACGGTGGTAAGCACCATGCCGAAGGAGGAGATCGACGCCTGCCGGAAGGTGTGCGAAAGTGTGGGCGCGGATTTCTATATTCGGGAGTATATCAGTCAATAATAGATAGATGTTCCATAGATTCCATCACAGATATTTCAAAAGGGAGGTCATTCAAATTGAAAAGAGGAATTCTTGTACTGCTTGCGGTTCTTTTGCTTGTGGCCTGCGCCGCCTGCGGACAGCCGGCCGGGGGTAGCGGGGAAGAAAACATTGAGGGTTCTCTTTCCGAACTGCTGGCCCAGGTGACAAAGGACGCTACCGATCCGGAGCTTTCCCTAATGGAAACCGAAGTGACGGAGGAGACCTTTTCCTGGTTTCTGTTTATCGAACCGATCGAAGGCGCCGAGGCCATCGTTTCCGAGCCGGGAATCGGCTCTATTCCGCACTGCGTAGCGCTGTTGCGCGTGCCGGATTCCGTAGACGCCGAAGAGGTTCGCGGTGAGATCGAAAAGAATCTGGATCCCAGAAAATGGGTTTGCGTGGAGGCGGAAAAAACCGCCGTGCTCCGCCGGGGAAATTTGATCCTGATGGCCATGTCGGAAGCGAATACGGTGGATAAGGTGGTTTCCAATTTCAACGGGCTTTCCTGAGTGGTTGTTAGCGGTTAGTAGTTAGTTGTTAGAGAAGGGCAAGGGCTTAAGACAAGCGCGTCCCGGTGGGGTGCGCTTAGTTAAGCCCTGTTTGCTTGGAGTAAAGTGAGGGGAACCATTGGGAATGGGCAATTAGAAATGAGCAATGAGCAATTATTAAGATCAAGGACATAGTTCCGGTAAATTGGAATTTAGCAGGCTGGCGACCAGCAGAAAATCCTTGCCTTTCTCACCTGTCGGCTCGGTTGCTGTGCCCCGGTGGGGCACGCCCAGCAACGACCGAAGCGACAGCTGAGAACGGTTCGCACCAGCGGTCTCGCCTATCGGCTCGGTCGGGTCAGAGCGGTCTCCACTGGAGACCTTCCCCCCACCGGGACGCGCCACCCTGAAAGGGGAGGTGGCACGGCGAAGCCGTGACAGAGGGGTTATAGGGTGCTAGCGGACCGCATAAAGCCTGTGTTTTCTGCTCTTCTGTCGGAACCCCTCAGTCAGCCTGCGGCTGACAGCTCCCCTTTCAGGGGAGCCAAGGGTGTGTGCTAAACTATAATTTACCAAGCGTTGGTTACAACGCTTGTTCCCTTTGCCCTTCATTGCTAATTTCTCATTCCTCACTGCACTCTAAATAGCGCTCCTCTTCCTCTTTGATTTTTTTCAAAAAAGGAGTATTCTAACTGTTGCGGCGCGGGGTGCTTACTCTTGCCGCGGTCAGTCACAAAATCCTGACCTTAAAAAATACTAGGGCTGGTTTTTGAAAGACGGGAAAAAGCCTTTTTCTCATTCTTGGGCGGGGAAAAGGGCCTTGCTTTGCTTTTGCAATTAACAGCTAACTACTAATTTTCGCCCTCAGAAAGGAAATCACATATGGAAAATGAAGCAGTCATAGTGGAGACAGAGCGGCTCATTTTGAGAAGGTACAGAAAAAGCGACTTGCCAGATCTGTTTGAATATTTGTCCGACGCAAAGGTGGTGGAGTACGAGCCGTACAAGCCCCTGTCGCCGGAGGAAACGGAAAGCAATTTGGAGTGGCGCATCGGGACAGAGGAAATGATCGCGGTGGAACTGAAGACTTCCCATAAGATGATCGGGAACGTTTATCTGGGAAAGCGGGACTTTGAAGCTCTGGAGCTGGGCTATGTGTTTCATCGGGATTACTGGGGAAAGGGCTATGCGCGGGAAAGCTGTGAAGCTCTGATTCAGCGGGCCTTTACCAATGGAATTCACAGGATCTACGCAGAGTGTGATCCCCAAAACAGAAGCTCCTGGAAGCTGCTGGAGGCTCTTGGATTTCGCCGGGAGGCGCACTTTCTGCAAAACGTTTTCTTTTGGAAGGATCAGAACGAAAAGCCCATTTGGAAGGATACTTATGTCTATGCGAAGCTGTCGCCCGCGGACTGACCACAGCGGCGATCAGTAAAAACATAGCGGTGGGAGGAAAGCATATGGCGGCGGTCACAACTCTAGGGCTGGGAAAAACCATGGAAAAGAAGCTTCATTCAGTGGGTGTTCATTCGGCGGAAGAGCTGCGGGAGATCGGCAGCAAACAGGCGGTTTTTCGGCTGAAAAAGCAATGCCCGAATACCTGTGTGGTGATCCTCTATCATCTGGAGGCCGCTCTTCAGGGTGTGGAAATAAAAGGCCTTGCGGCTGCCTGTAAGGCGGAGCTGAAGGCCTGGTTTCAGCAGCTGTAGGGAAAGAGCTTCCTTGCGGCGGGAAGAAGAGTAAAATGCGGGAAGAATGCTATCAGCTGTTCCGGCGGAATTTTCCTATGTCACCCGGGCGGAGCAGACGGTGAGACAGCTTTTATCCCAGGAGGAAAACCGGATTCTGGCACGAAGAACTGAAGCGGGAGAGCTGATCGGCGCTTCCGTGAGTTGTAAAAACACGGTGTACCTCCTTTGCGTGGACAGCAGGTATCGCCGCCATGGGCTGGGAAGCGCGCTTTTGCAGGAAACAGAGGCGCTTTTGCGCCGGGCGGGGTATGGCAGTATTCAGATCGGGGCCGGGGAGGATTATCTCACGCCCGGAGTTCCGGTGGGAGTTCAGCCCTTTCGGGAAGAGCTGGGGCCGGAGGCGCTGCCCCGGGAATTGGCAGGGCAGAACGCGGCGGCCTTTTTTGAAAAGCGGGGCTACCGTCACAGCTGGGGAGAAGCAAACTGCTTTGATATGGAAGCGGAGCTCTCGCTGCCGGAGCGCTTCAGCTGTGCCGCCGGAGATACCATAGACGGGATCACCTATCGCTGGGCCGGGGCGGAGGATCTGCCGGAGGTGCTGCGGCGCGTCACGGCAGCGAGGCGGATTTTGTGGGTTTTTACCGCTCAGGCGCTCTTTATCAGAAGAAAGGAAACCGGCGGTGGCCGCAGCGGGAAGTACGGTTTGCGGCGCGATTCTTGTAGGCGTGGAAACCGAGGCGTCCCGCACGGGCGCCTTGGCTGTACGGTGGTTTCCCCCGCCTACCGGGGAAGACGGATCGGAACGAATCCGACCCTGGCGGGTACAAAATATTTGCAGGAGACCGGGTTGAAGCGAGGCTTTATCGGCTATACTTATTCCGGGCTGCAAAAGCTGTATGGCCGGGTGGGCTATCGGATCTCCGCCTATTACTATATGGCCTTGAAATCCCTGGGCGGAATCTGATTGACAATTTCCCAAAAGGGGAGTAAAGTAATCAGTGGATTTGGAAAATTCAGGAGCCCCGCGGTATGCCGGTAAGCCGAAAAGCACCGGGGTTTACGGCCGCCGAAGGGCTTTATGAGAATTTTACAGAGAAAGGAAGCGTACAATGATGGCTAAAAAAGCAGAAAAGGTAGACGCGAAGGAGCTTGCAAAGCAGCTTCTCAATGACCGCACTCACGGCGTGAAGAGGGCCGGGGCGCAGGAAATGAAAAAGGCGGATAAATTCGCCGAAGGGTATAAAGACTTTTTGGATCAGGCCAAAACGGAGCGGGAATCTGTGGATTACACCGTAAAGGCCGCGGAAGCCGCCGGGTTCGTTCCCTTCGATCCCGCTCACAAGTACAAGGCGGGCGACAAGGTGTATTACAATAACCGGGACAAGGCTATCTGCCTGGCCGTGATCGGCAAAAAGGGAGCGAAGGAGGGCGTGCGCATTGCTGCAGCTCATATCGATAACCCCCGTATCGACTTAAAGCCCATTCCGCTGTACGAGGCAAATGAGCTGGCGCTGCTGAAGACCCACTATTACGGCGGGATCAAGCATTACCAGTGGACGGCGATCCCCCTGTCCATGCACGGAAAGATCGTGCGGAAGGACGGCACAGAGATCACCGTGAATATCGGCGACCGGCCGGAAGACCCCCAGTTTACCATCACCGATATCCTGCCCCACCTGGGAAGGGATCAGATGGGCAAGAAGCTGGCGGAGGCCTTTACCGGAGAAGACCTGAACATTCTCATCGGCAGCCTGCCTCTGGAGGACGCCGAGGGTGAGCAGCTTTACAAGCTGAACGTGATGAAGCTGCTCCATGAGCAGTACGGTATTGTGGAAAGCGACCTGATCTCCGCAGAGATCTCCTTTGTTCCCGCCTTCCGTGCGGCGGATATCGGCTTTGACCGCAGTATGGTCGGCGCTTACGGCCACGATGACCGGGTGTGCGCCTATCCCGCCCTGGAAGCGATTTTGAACTGCAAAACGCCGGAGCATACGGTGGTGACCTGCCTGGCGGATAAGGAAGAGATCGGCAGCGTGGGCAATACCGGCCTTTGCTCCGAATATCTGAACTATTTTGTGTCCGATCTGGCGGCGGCCGAGGGCCTGGAGCCCCGCCATGTGTGGTCCGCCAGCAGCTGCCTTTCCGCCGACGTGACCGCCGCCTATGACCCCACCTATGCCTATGCCTATGAAGCGGGAAATTCCTGCTATCTGAATCGCGGCGTAGGGGTGGCCAAGTATACCGGTGCCCGCGGTAAGAGCGGCAGCAACGATGCCTCCGCCGAGTTTCTGGGCTGGGTGCGCCGTGTTCTGGACGATGCCGGGGTGGTATGGCAGATCGGTGAGCTGGGCAAGGTAGACCAGGGCGGCGGCGGAACCGTGGCGCTGGATATCGCCCGCCTGAACGCCGATGTCATCGATATCGGCGTACCGGTGCTCTCCATGCACGCCCCCTTCGAGGTGGTCTCCAAGCTGGACGTGTATATGGCCTACAAGGCCTTTAAGGCCTATTTTGAGGCGAAGTAAGTAAATCACAAAATAAAAAACAGGGACGGCGTTTCAAAAGGGAAGCGCTGTCCCTGTTGTATTTTACGCAAGCAGAAGAAAAATCCCCAGCAGCACCGGCTGGTGCAATAGATAGATCAAAAGGCTGTGCCGCCCCAAAAAGGAGAGAGGGAAAAAGCCCGGGCGCAGCAGCTCCAGCGCTTTTTCCCGGCGGGAAAGGCATTTCCACAGGAAGAAGCCGGAGGCGTACAAAAAGAACCAGGGCAGCAAGGGAAAATAATCTGTGGAATAGAAGGAAGGGGAGGAAAAACCCAGAACCGCCGTCCAATCGGTTTGATACAGGCTTTCCGGCAGCGGACAGAGCCGCAGGCCCTCAAAGCCCAGATAGCCCTGAGGAACACCCCGCAGCAGAAAAAAGAGCGCAAGGGAAAGAAACAGCCCCACGGTGGGCGGCAAACGCAGCTTCAGGCGGTGACTCAGCTCTGAAAACAGCTTCAGCAGCAGGGCGGAAAGCCCCAGCAGGGTCAGCACACCGTACTGGATCAGCTCGGAGGGCATGATGAAATAAGTGACCAGCGTGATCCCGCCTCCGCAGACCGTCAAAACCAAGCCGTGGCGAAGGGGCCGCCGGGACAGGCTCCAGCAGAAGCCGGAAAGCAGGATAAAGCTCCAGCAAATGCTTTGCTGCCATAAGTGCCCCGGCGTATCGTGAAGCCAGGGAAGGGAGAGCCCGGCCAGATGGAGCAGGTCATAGGCGGCGTGGTAGCCGATCATGCTGAGAAGGCACAGCCCCCGCAGGGAATCCAGCAGCCCATAGCGGCCCTGTGCTTTTTCGCCGCTCAATAGCCCAGCACGCCCCGAAGGGATTCATCGTCCGCGATCCAGTCCGCCACGGAGATGACGCGGTAGTTTTCCTTATCGTCCCGCACGATCACTCTTTCGATGCCGGCGTTTATCACCAGGCGCTTGCACATGGAGCAGCAAACGGCGTTTTCAATATACTCTCCGCTGTCCACGTTTCTGCCTACCAGGTACAGGGTAGCGCCGATCATGTCCCGGCGGGAGGCGGAGATAATGGCGTTGGCCTCCGCATGAACGCTGCGGCACAGCTCATACCGCTCCCCTCTGGGGATCCCCATTTTCGTCCGCAGGCAGTAGCCCAGGTCAGAGCAGTTCTGCCGCCCTCTGGGCGCGCCCACATAGCCGGTGGAGATCACCTCGTCGTCCTTCACGATCACAGCGCCGTAATGCCTTCTCAAGCAGGTGCAGCGCTGGGAAACCGTTTCTGCCAGGTCCAGATAGTAATTGGTTTTGTCTCTGCGTACAAGCTTTTCCATAGCCATTCCTCCGTGCGGCCGTGCCGCCGTTTTCTATACAGTATACAACAATTTTTCCCCGAGCGCAAATTTTTAAGAGGCCGTTATGTGGCGTTGCCTTTACTTTATTTGGCAGGGCAGTTATAATAGGAGAAAGACGTGCGTGAAAAGGAGGGGAGAAAATGATTCTGGCGGAATTTATCTGGTATTTGAGTTTCCTGCTGATTTCCTGCCTTTTCTTTTTTTCCTTCCAGCTTTGCGGGGTGCTGACAGCCTGGCGTCTGCTGCCGGGGGAAAGCGGCGGCGCGCGGCTGCTGCTGGGCAGCATGCTGGGCAGCGTACTGCTGCAATGGTGCCCGGTTCCTTTCTCCTTCTTTCTGGGATTTACGGCGGCGTCCAGCTTTTGCGGGCTGGGGGCGGCGGTGCTGCTCTGTGTTCTTTGCCTTGCGGTCGTAAAAAAGGGAGAGCGTGTGCCGCTGGGTTTTTCCGCTTTTGCCCGCAGGAAATTTCTGTGGGTGATCCTGCTGGTCCTGCTGCTGTTTTGGGCGTTGGTATGGCGCTCCTTCCGCTGGGAAAACGGCCGGATATGCTCCAGCCAGGCCACCTATGGCGATATGAGCATGCACCTGAGCTTTCTCACCAGCATTGCCCGGCAGGGGACTTTCCCGCCTGAATACTCGCTGCTGCCGGGCTTCCGGCTTTCCTATCCCTTTTTGAGCGACAGTATTTCCTCTTCTCTCTATCTGTTTTATCATATGGCGAAGGGGTTGACCGGCTTTTGGGTCGAGGCCCTGAAATGGTCATATTTCCTGCCGATGGCTTTTGCCGGGGCCCAGGTGCTTTTCGGCGGCTATCTCTTTGTTTCCCGGCTGCTGTCCGACCAAAGGAAGGCGGACTTTGCCTGGACGCTGTTCTTTTTCAACGGCGGCTTCGGGTTCCTCTATTTTCTGGGGAGCGGGAAAGACTTTTGCCGGATCTTTACGGGTTTTTACCAGACTCCCACCAATTACGTGGAGGGAAATATCCGCTGGGTCAATGTGATCGTGGATATGCTGCTGCCCCAGCGGGCGACTCTGTTTGGCTGGGCGGTACTGTTTCCCACCCTGTATCTGCTGTACCGTGCGGTCTATGAGGGAGAAAAGCGCTATTTCCTGTATGCCGGGGTGCTGGCGGGGCTGCTGCCCATGATCCACACCCATTCCTTTGTGGCGATGGCTCTGATCTGCGGGGTGTGGCTGCTGGGCTTTTTACTGCGGGAGCTTTCCTGGGAGAATTGGGGCGCCCGGGCGGGAAAGCTTCTCATTTTGCTGGGTCTGCCGGTCATGTGGGGCTTGCAGGAGCTATTGCGCCGTACCGGAAAGCTGGATTCCCCCGGCTTGCTTTGGACGCTTTGCGCTGCCGCTTGCTTGCTTCTGCTGCTTTTGGGCTGGCTTTTGTGGAAGCGGCTCCGGCAGGGCGCGGGACGCGAACTGCTTTCTACCTGGGGCGTTCTCCTTTTCTCGGCCTGTGTGCTGGCCTTGCCCCAGCTCTGTTTCTGGACCTTTCGCCAGGCGGGAAGCGACGGCTTTATCCGCGGGCATTTTGGGTGGAGTATCGGGGAGGACAATTATCTGTGGTTTTACTTGAAAAATATCGGCCTTGGCGGGCTTTTGGCGCTGGGCGGCCTGCTTACGGCCAAAAGCCGGGAATTTTCCAAATACGCTCCGGCTCTTGTGATCTGGTTTTTTGCGGAATTCGCGGTGTTCCAGCCCAATCCTTATGATAATAACAAGCTGCTTTACACGGCCTACCTTTTGCTGTGCTGCGGAGCCTCGGAATTTTTCTTCCGGCTGCTGCGGAAAATCAGGCTTACGGGCGTTCGAAGGGCCGCTGCCGGAGCCGCCGTGGCGCTGTGCTCCTTTTCCGCCGTACTGACCGTGGGAAGGGAATGGAACGCCCGGTATGAGATCTATGGGGACGGCGCTATCGCTCTGTGTGAATTTGTGGAGGAGCATACCGCGCCGGATTCCCTGATTTTAACAGACACCCGGCACAACAACGAGATCTGTTCCCTGGCTGGGCGCAATATTTTGTGCGGTTCCTCTTCCTATCTGTATTTTCACGGCCTGCCCTACGGAAAATGGGAGCATGCGGTAGAGCTGATGTATGAACGGCCGGAGGAGAACGAGGCGTTGTTTCGGGAATACGGCGTACAGTATATTCTGGTCAGCGATTTTGAGCGCTCCACCTATGAGGTGAACGAGGAATGGATCGCCGGAAGGTTTTCTAAAATTTATGACGATGGGGTGCGTGTGCTGTATGACGCGCGGCAGTGATCGGCTGTTTTCCGCCTGAAAGTTACGGGAGTTCAAGAAAGGAGCACCAATGAGCAAGCTTTCGGAGTTATCTTATATCAAAGAGGTTTTGGCCCGGCACGGCTTTCACTTTTCCAAGGCCATGGGGCAGAATTTCCTGATCAATCCCGGCATCTGCCCCAGAATGGCGGCGGAATGCGGGGCGGATCAGGCGGCCGGGGTGATCGAGATCGGCCCCGGTATGGGGGTGCTGACCTGGGAGCTTTCTCAGGCGGCGAAAAAGGTGGTCGCGGTAGAGCTGGACCGCCGCCTGTTTCCGGTACTGGAGGAAACCCTGGCGGACTGCGGTAATGTAGAGCTGGTAGAGGGGGATATCCTGGAGCTGGATCTCCATAAGCTGATCCGGGAAAAATTCGGGGGTGAAAAGGTGTGCGTTTGCGCGAACCTCCCGTACTATATCACCTCCCCGGTGCTCATGCGGCTGCTGGAAAGCGATCTCCCTTTACAGAGCGTTACCGTTATGGTGCAGAAGGAGGCGGCAAAACGCATCTGCGCAAGGCCCGGCACCCGGGAGTGCGGGGCGGTCAGCGCCTCGGTGTGGTATCACAGCAATCCGGAAATTTTGTTTCCCGTAAGCCGGGGAAGCTTCTATCCGCCGCCCAATGTGGATTCCGCCGTGATTCGGCTGTCCTTGCGGCAGGAGCCGCCGGTAAAGGTACAGGATAAGAATCAGTTTTTCAAAATAGTGCGGGCCGCCTTTTCCCAGCGGAGAAAAACCGCCGCCAATTCTATTGCCTCGGCGGGTCGCTTCACCAAAATACAGGTGGAGCAGGCCCTGGAAGCCGCCGGTGCAGCCAAAAACGCCCGAGCGGAGCAGCTTACTCTGGAACAGCTCGCCACCCTCTCCGATGCGCTCTTGAAGAAGGAAATGAGGAATGAGGAATGAGGAAGGGCGCAGTGCGATAAATTGGAATTTAGTAGGCTTACGAATAGCACTAACCCCTTGCCTCCCCTGAATAGGGGAAGAAGGTTGCTTTGCAACCTTCTGGGACCACCGTTAGGTGGTGGAGAGGTTTCAGTTCGCTATGGACCAGTATAAAACCTGCATTTTTTACCTTTCTGTCGGAACCCCTCAGTCACGGCTTCGCCGTGACAGCTTTCTACGCTGTCGCTTCGGTCGGTGCTGGTCTCCACCGGAGACCAGCACCCCTTTCAGGGGTGAGCGCGTCCCGGTGGGGGGAAGGTCTCCAGTGGAGAACTCAGCTGTCGCTTCAGACATTGCTGAACGTGCCCCACTGGGGCACAGCAACCGCTCTGACCCGTTCTCGTTTGTCAACTCGGTCGTTGCTGGACGTGTGCCACCGGCACACAGCAACCGAGCCGATAGGCGAGACCGCTGATGCGAACCGTTCTCAGCTGTCGCTTCGGTCGTTGCTGGGCGTGCCCCACCGGGGCACAGCAACCGAGCCGACAGGCGAGAAAGCCAAGGGGTGTGCGCTAAACTATCATTTATCGCACGCTCCTAATTGCTCTTTGCTAACTGCTCATTCGTCCGATCTCTAAAATCTAATCTTTCACTTGGAGGAATCAAAATGTCTGACGTGGAAAAAAGACTTTGTAAGCTGCTGCTTACGGCGGACGCTATTGCTATTTTGATCAGCATGGTGGCGGGGCCGCTGAACCGCACGGCATTGGCTTTGGGCGCAGCGGCCAGCGCGATCTTGATCTCCCTCTGCCTTTTGGTATACAGCCTGTATTTCTGGCCCAGGCAGAGATGAAAAAAGACAAAGAAAGCAGGGGAGAAGCGGAGGTTGCTTCTCCCTTTTCTGTATTTTGGGAAGATTTTGCACAAAATTTTAGAATAGCGGAACCTTTTCGCTTGCTGTGGGGTATTCAGAGCGAAACCGGTTTTTAGGGAAACAGAAAGAAGGTGGGGAACCTTGAGCACTCGGTCGTTTTCCCAGGAACAGGCGGAAGAGGTGATCGCAAAATGGTCGGAACTGGTCTACAAGCTCGCTTTTGCTCGGCTGAAAAACCGCGGCGATGCGGACGATGTATACCAGGAAGTGTTTCTCCGTTATGTGAAAAGGGCCCTGGTCTTTGAAAGCCGAGAACACGAAAAGGCCTGGTTTTTGCGGGTGACAATAAATTGCTGCAAAAAGCTGTGGGCCTCTTCCTGGCGGCGCAGCGTTCCACTGGAAGAGAGCCTGCAGGCGGATACGCCGGAAAACCACTATTTAGCAGAGGAACTGAAAAAGCTGCCGTGCAAATGCAGCACGGTGCTCCGCCTGTTTTACTGGGAGGATATGACCGTGGACGAGATCGCCGCCATGCTGAGTCTGCGACCCGGCACAGTGAAATCCCGGCTTTTTCGGGGCAGAGAATTGCTGCGAAACAGATTGAAAGGAGAGAACGACCATGTTGGAACGTGAGTATAAGGAGCTGATGGCACAGGTGGATCCCAGCGCCGCGTTGCGGGCAAGAACTGCGGAACGTATGGTGGCGGCGGGGCAACGCCCGGCTGTTCCCGCGGCGCATAGGAAAAAGCGGATCGTTACAGCGGCACTGGCGTGCGTGCTGGTGATGGCGCTGTCCGTTACGGCGCTGGCCTCCGCCTTTCCGGGCTTTCGGGAGCTGCTGTTCGGGAAAAGCTCCCCGGTGGCGGAAAGTCTGGCTCCCGTTGCCGCCTCCGGAGAATGGAACGGGATCCGCATGGAGGTGCTGGGCGCCATGGGTGATGGAAACCATGTAATCGCCTATTTCACCTTGCAGGATCTGGAAGAAAGAAATCGCTTGGGCGAAACTATGAGCGTGATCGCCGGTGCGGTGCTCAATGGGGAATACCCGGAAACGGAAAACGTGATAGAGGGCGGCATGGCCCAGAGCGCTCAGGTGCTGGAATATAACAGAGAAACCCAAACAGCTTTTTGCCGGTTTGATCTGACCACAGGGCGCTACTGGCTGCCGGGCTCCGCAAACGAAAGAAGCAGCGAGGCTTACAGCGCCGCCAACGCATCGGTGGAGCTTTGCGTTCGCCGCATCTTTGTCGCGGAAGGCTCTTCCGAATATGTGCCGCTTTCCTTCCCGGAGAAGACCTTGACTACAGAAACTCTGCCGGTTGCCCGAGTTTATGATACTACCGGAAACACGGCCCGTTTTCTCATCGTGGAGGAAGCTGAGGCTGCCGATACAGAAATCAGGGGGCAGCTTGCAGAGCAGGGGCAGGAAATGCCGGGTATGCCGTTTTTTGAGCAGTACCGCGGAGAAGAAGACGTTCCGGTGGTTTTGAAGCCCGTTTAGTCTGTTTCCCCGGAAAGCGCGGACTTTGTGGAGATCACAGCCGCCGGTTTTCTTCATGGGAAATTCCATATACAGTATCGATACAAAAACACCGATTCAGGTTCTCAAAGGCACAGCTTCCGAATCGTTTGCGCCAACGCGGGCCAGGGGGAAGCCGTGGCACGGCAGTTGGGAAATGCCGGTTCTGAAAAGATGCTGGCTGTGGAAGAAAATGATCTTCTCGGGTATAAGCGGTTGGACGCGGTCGCTGTGTTTGACCTGAACGAGAACGCCATGGTTCAATGGGGCCACCTTACAGCGCGGCAAAGGACTGCTACGAAGAAATCGTTTTTGATATCAACCCGGAAGAGCTAATGGACTATGAGTTTTTTGCCATGATCTTCTGTTCCAGAGAGGAAACTCTCAGGATTCCAGTAAAATTTGACTTGCAGGAAAGCCTTGCGGAAAGCACCGCCTCCTTTGGCCCTGTAGAGGGAGAGAGTTTTTCTCTGGAAGCAATCGATATCACTCCTCTGGGCGTGTATCTCAGAGGCGCCAGGGATCAGCTGAGCGGTATGGAAAGCCTGGATTTTGTCTGCGGAGAAAAGGCACATTCCTACCATGCGGTCACCACGCCCTATGAATTTTTCCGTGGAGATAACGATACCTCTGCGGTAGTAAAGCTCATGGTGACCGGCGCGCCTGTGGATCCGCAGGAAGTTACCGCTGTGCGAGTGAATGGGGAGAAGATTCCCCTGCGGTAAAGAACGCCGATAGGCACAAGGAGCAATAGAAACTGGAAATGAGCAATTAGGAAAGGCAGGGGAAAGGTTCGGTAAATTGGAATTTGGCGTGTTAGTCGTTAGTCGTAAGTAGTTAGTTGTTAGAAAGGGGAAAAGATCTCTCCTTGTCATTCTGAGCGAAGGGAAGAATCTCGTCCTTTGTTCTCTTGCCCTGGAATTAAGGACGAGATTCTTCGTCACTTCGTTCCTCAGAATGACAAAGGAAGGGGCTTGTTCTTCTCTAACAACTAACAGCTAACGACTAGTTCGCTAAATTATAGTTTACTTCTATACAATTTACTGTTTCGCCTTTGCCTTTCATTGCTCATTGCTAATTTCTCATTGCTCCTTATGCATAGCAGCGCCGCCATCATCTAGCGTCTAGAATCCAGAATCCAGCATCAAAAAAAGAGCGCGTTGCAGTTTTCCCTCTGCAGCGCGCTCTTCTTAATTTCAAAACAGCTTATGCTTTCTTTTTCTTATCCCCGGCGTGGAGGATCAGGTTGACGAGGATACCGAGAATCAACGCGGTGGCTACGGCGGTGATCTGGATCTTTCCGAAGTCCAGCACCAGGCCGCCGATCCCGGCGATAAGGATGGTGGACACGGTGAAGAGGTTGCGGTTGTCCTCCAAATCCACCTTCTGTATCATCTTGAGGCCGGAAACGGCGATAAAGCCATACAACGCCATGCACACGCCGCCCATGACGCAGGAGGGGATAGACTCTACAAAGGCGACAAAGGGGGAAACGAAGGCGATAAAGATCGCCAGAATGGCGGTGGTGATGATGGTCGCCACAGAAGCGTTGCCGGAAATGGCCACGCAGGCTACGGACTCGCCGTAGGTAGTGTTGGGGCAGCCACCGAACACGGCGCCCGCCATGGAGCCGATGCCATCGCCCAGCAGGGTGCGGTGCAGGCCGGGCTCCTTGAGAAGATCGGTTTCAATGATAGAGGAAATGTTTTTGTGGTCGGCAATGTGCTCGGCAAATACCACAAAGGCCACAGGCATATAGGCCAGAGCCACAGTGCCAATGTAAGCGCCGTTGATCTCAGAAACGCCCTTCATGGCTTCCAGGAAAGTAAACTTGGGCAGGGCGAAAAGGCCGATCCCCTGGAAATGGGAGAAATTAATAAGCTTCAGTCCATCGTTTCCGGTGGCAATGCCGATCACGGTAAACAGAGCGCACATGGCATAGCCTGCCACAATGCCGATGATGAAGGGGATCAGCTTAATGTTCTTGTTGCCGTATACGGAGCACAGCATGGTGACAAGAAGGCCGAACAGCCCGCAGAACACGGCCAGCAGGGGGTAAGCTGTGGAAACGCCCTCCGCCGTTGTGTAGCCACCGGCATTCAGGTTGGAGATAGCGCTGCCCGCAAGGCCCAGACCGATAATGGCCACAGTGGGGCCGATGACCTGCTTGGGCATCAGCTTGTCGATCCAGCCAACACCGGCAAATTTTACGATAAGGGCGATCGCCACATAAACAAGGCCGGCAAACACGGCACCGATGATCAGGCCCGCGTAACCGGCGGAGGTGGATACGGCGCCGGCAAAGGCGGCGCTCATAGAACCGATAAAGGCGAAGCTGGAGCCCAGAAACACGGGGCTGTTTGCCTTGGTGAACAGCACATAGACCAATGTGCCCACACCAGCGCCGAACATGGCGGCTGTCTGCTGCATACCGTTGCCCACAATGGCGGGCACCGCAATGGTAGCGGCCATAATCGCCAGCAGCTGCTGA
Source organism: Neglectibacter caecimuris (assembly GCF_034335015.1). Taxonomy (NCBI): domain Bacteria; kingdom Bacillati; phylum Bacillota; class Clostridia; order Eubacteriales; family Oscillospiraceae; genus Neglectibacter; species Neglectibacter caecimuris. The sequence continues at coordinate 85,966 of NZ_JAWXXK010000006.1, forward strand.
ACGGCAAATACGATCATTTGGCCGAACTTTGGCTTGTCCTTGATGTTGTACGTAAGCTTCATGTACATTCCTCCATTTTCGTTTTCCGGTTCCCTCGATCGCCCGGGTCGTTCAGAAGAAACAGGCGGTTTGGACCGCACCGGGGAACTCTTTTCCGGCGCAAATTTTGCGCTATCCGATACATTTTACCACCGGAAATTGGAAAAGTCCAGAAAAAAGTAAGGAAAAATCGAAAAAGGTTGGAGAAAGAGGATCAGATGGCGGGTGATCACAACGCTGCGGTAAAGCACCGCAGCCGCTTGCCGGCCGGACTGAAAAAGGAGGTAAGAAAGCGATAGCTTTCTTACCTCCTTTTTCAGTGGGTTCCTAGTGCACTGACAGCAAGGTGTTTTCGACCCGGCTGTAAGTAAGCTGACAAATTGGAATTTAGCGGACTAATAATTAGCACTAACCCCTTGCCTTTCTCGCCTGTCGGCTCGGTTGCTGTGCCCCGGTGGGGCACGCCCAGCAACGGTCTTACCTGTCGGTTCGGTTGCTGTGTGCCGGTGGCACACGTCCAGCAACGACCGAGTTGACAAACGAGAACGGGTCAGAGCGGTTGCTGTGCCCCAGTGGGGCACGTTCAGCAATGTCTGAAGCGACAGCTGAGTTCTCCACTGGAGACCTTCCCCCCCACCGGGACGCGCTCACCCCTGAATAGGGGAAGAAGGTTGCTTTGCAACCTTCTGGGACCACCGTCAGGTGGTGGAGAGGTTCCAGCTCGCTATAAACCAGCATAAAATCTACATTTTTACCTTCCTGTCGGAACCCCTCAGTCACGGCAAAGCCGTGACAGCTTTCTCCGCTTCGCTCTGGTCGGTGCTGAACGGTCTCCACCGGAGACCAGCACCCCTTTCAGGGGAGCCAAGGGTAAGTGCTAAACCTATAGTTTAGCGAACTGCATTTGCCTGTTATTGCTCCGTTTCCTTGAAAAATTTCGTCCTTCGCCCTTTTATTTAGGGAAGAAAGAGCAAAATCCTTCGGGAAGGAGCAACGCGCCTTTCCCTCAAGATACCGATAGGAGCCTGCTCTTTCCTTAACAGCCGCTCTGTCTCTTTATTGATTATCCAGATAGCTGATATATTCCTCCAGGCAGAGAGACCTTTGCTGCATGGCGGCGGCGCTGGCGCTGCCTACATAACGGATCACGGTGGGGTCGGCCTCCAGCCCGGTGGCATCCTCCTTGTATTGGGGGTAACGGAAAATAAAGCCGTATTTTCCCATATTTGCTTTTAACCAGGAATAGGTGCGGGAATCCTCGAAGGTTTTGGGGTCTCCCTCCAGGCGGATGCACATACCGCTTTGAAAATCGCTTTCGCCTGGCTGAGGCTCTATCGCCTCCGCTTCCGATTTTGCCATAACGGTGGTAAGCCCCTCCTCCTTCATCAGCTTGTCCGCTACAGCCCGGAAGCGCTTTTTCTGCTCTTCATAGGAAATGTAGCCCTTGGTAAAGCTCAGCGCCAGACCATCCTCCTTGGCGGCGGTGGAAAGCAGCCGCAGGGCCGCGGCGATTCTGGAATCTACCTGAATTCCGCTTACTTCTGTAAGCTCCGGCGCAAAGTCCTTTTTGGCAGGATTGCTCTTGTTGACAAGGAACAGGCAGACCTCTTCGCTGTAAACGGGAAGCCCAACGCTGTCATACTCCGGAACAGGACTGGGCAGCGCGGAGGGCAGGGAAGAGGCGGACACGGAGCTGCTGGCTTCCACGGACATTTCAGATCGAAGCCATGGCCCCAGATAAGAAACAGCGAATAAGATCGCGGCCATGGAGCCAAACAGGATCACCAGAGTCAGTACTACCCGCATCCACACCTTAATACGCCGGGCGGAACGGCTTTGCGCCTGCTTGTCTCTGGAAATAAAGATATTCCTTCCGGCCACGCTCAGATCCAGCCGGTGATCCGTGCGTTCCAGGATCTCCCGCTTTACTCGTCTTTTCGGCAAAACATTCACCCCGTTTTAGATGCTGGATGCTAGATAGTAGATAGTAGAAAAGGACATATATGAATCAGAATAGCGCCCTTCTCTGCTATCCAGCATTTATTATACCGCAAATTCCGTGCATACCGAAGAAGCCCGGTGCTTTTCCGTAAGGAAAAGAGAAACGCTTCGCGTTCCAGGGGGTCTTCAAGATAACGACGGCTTCTTGCCGTCCTTATTATATCATAAGCGCCGTAGGCGCGTTGATATAATATGCCGATTGCCCGTTGCGCGAAGCACAAACTGGGCAAGGCATTTTAAATTTTATAATATCCGCGCCCTTTGCGGATATTATATCATAAGCGCCGTAGGCGCGTTGATATAATATGCCGATTGCCCGTTGCGCGAAGCACAAACTGGGCAAGGCATTTTAAATTTTATAATATCCGCGCCCTTTGCGGATATTATATCATAAGCGCCGTAGGCGCGTTGATATAATATGCCGATTGCCCGTTGTGCGAAGCACAAACTGGGCAAGGCATTTTAAATTTTATAATATCCGCGCCCTTTGCGGATATTATATCATAAGCGCCGTAGGCGCGTTGATATAATATGCCGATTGCCCGTTGTGCGAAGCACAAACTGGGCAAGGCATTTTAAATTTTATAATATCCGCGCCCTTTGCGGATATTATATCATAAGTTTCGGCGGGGAGAAAGAGAAGATTTGTAAATAAAAAGGAAGCGGTTTTTTGATCCGCTTCCTTGAACATCTGAAACATAGTAAGCTTGCCGTCAAGAGGCGTTGCGGCCCCGGCGCTGTCCTTTTCCATGACCTTGGCCGTGTCCTGTGCCATTTCCCTGGCCGTGGCCCATGCCGCCTTGGCCTTGTCCCATACCGTTTCCTTGGCCCTGGCTGTGAGAAGCCTCCTGTTCACAAGAACTGCTGACCGAAGCTGTGCTGGATTCGTTGTCTGTTGCTTGCGGGCTGGAGGTCTCCGCCGGGCTGCTGCTGACCGGCTCCTGTTTTTCGGAAAAAGCCGCGATCCTGTCCCGGATCTCCCGCATGGTCAGGCCCTGTATTTCCTCCGGCGTAACAGAGGGATCCAGCGCCTGCAATTCCAAAAAGGCCCGGTACTTTCCGGTTGACAGCCCGACCGCCTGCGCCGCCGCGGCTTCCTCGCTGTTTCCCGCATGACAGTGCACGTTGTGATGGCCCTGGGCGCAGTGCTTTACGGTATCCAGCATTTTATCGCTTTGCTGCTGATCCGGAGAGACCACCACGATAGACATGGGCTCGTCACGGCGCAGATGCTCCTGAATATCCGCGCTGTCTAAGATCTGCCGAAGCGCTTCTTCATAGCTTAAAAAGGTCACATTCACAGCGCTGGCCAGCGCGCGTCCGTCCTCGTTGTAGCCCTTTACAGAAAGCACCCTGTCAAAGCGATTGATGCTGAGCTCCAGAGAGGGATTGATATCGATGGTGATTGCCGAGACCGGAGTGAAATAGGCCCACCCGGCCCCAAGAGAGAGAACCAGAACCAGAAGGCAGCAGGCTATTATGGGAACCAGCCGCCGGAAAGGACGGCGCTTTGCTCCATAGCCCCGTGTTTTACGAAGCAGAAATTCGCTGGTTTTTTCCTTTAACGCCTCTTCGGCGCGAACAGCTTCAAACGCGTTTTTCAGCCTGTCATTCATCTCCGTCACCTCCCAGGCTTTCCTTCAGCAGATCTTTAGAGCGGGTTAAAAGAGTATAGATCGTATTTACATTCTTGCCGAGGATCTGGCTGATCTGAGGGGCGGTATAGCCTTCATGATAATGGAGAAAAACAACGTCCCGGTATTTCAGCGGCAAAGCCAGCACCGCCTGCCACACCTCTCTGCTTTCCTCAGAAAAAGCAGCGGCTTCCTCCGAGAGCTCCTCAAGAGGTACGGTTCGACTGCGAAAAAAGCTTTTCAAAAGATCCTTACAGGCGTTTATGGTAACACGGATAAACCAGGCTTTTTCGTGTTCTTCATTTTCAAACGCAGCAGTGCTCAGGACATATTTCAAAAAGACTGTCTGAAAAATATCCTCGCTGTCGGTCTGATTCTTCAAATGTACCATGCAGAGCCGCCGCACTGTATCGGAATACAGCTCAATGGCTCTTTCCGCCTCCTGTTCGCTTCGCATACCGAACCCCTGTCCTGATTTTTAAGGGAAGCCTCCCTGTCTCTGCGTTTTGAAGCGCTCAGCCCCAGTGGCAGCCTCTTCCGCCGCCATGGTGGCCGCCATGACCGCGGCCGCCGCCCTGGCCCATGCCGTTGCCTTGACCGTTGCCATAGCCCTGGCCATTGCCGCCGTTTCCGTAACCGTTTCCGGTACCCCAGTTATCGCAAACGCCGTCGCCGTCCGCGTCTACATATCCAGCGCCGTTTCCACAGCCGTTTCCGGTACCCCAGTTATCGCAAACGCCATCGCCGTCCGCGTCTATATATCCACCGCCGTACCCGTTTCCGTTGCCGTGAATACAGTTTCCGCTGCCCCAATTATCACAAACGCCATCGCCATCAGAATCTACAAAGCTGCCGCAATTTTCATGAAAACAGTTTGCGGCTCCATGATTATCACAAATACCATCGCTATCTGCGTCTACAAAACCATCACAGCTGGCATGGGCGCAGTGAGCGGAGCCGAAGTTGTCGCAAATGCCGTCGCCGTTGGTATCCACAAAAGCATCGCAGTCGGCGTGAGTGCAGTGAGCGGAGCCGAAGTTGTCGCAAACGCCATCGCCGTTGGCGTCCACAAAAGTATCGCAGTCGGCATGAGTGCAGTGAGCGGAACCGAAGTTGTCGCAAACGCCATCGCCGTTGGCGTCCACAAAAGTATCGCAGTCGGCATGAGTGCAGTGAGCGGAACCGAAGTTGTCGCAAATACCATCGCCATTTGTATCTGCGTACTGTGTGCATACACGGCGTTCCTCTCTGTGAGGAGCTGTCTCATTGTGATCCTGACGCTGTGCAAAAACGCTTGCCGCGCCTGCGGGCAAAAGAAATACTGCTGTCAAAATTGCTGCCAATAATTTTTTCATGTTGATTCCTCCAAATTGTTTTCCGGGTTTTTGTACCTTTCTGTAGTCAATACGATTGAGGAACGGAAAACCATTCAACCGTTGAAAAAATTTTTTGAAAGTCTCGGCTGCCGTTGCTTTTAAGAAAGCTTCTAAATCATATTTACGTTAGTATACTACAAAAACGGAAACGGAGCAACAGACCAGGATTTTTCCCGAAAAAACCTTTTCCGAACGGATTGCATTTTCGGTTGTGATATGGCATACTAGATTCTAAGTACTGGATACTAGACATTGGAAAGGGTGGCGGAGATGAAGGTTTTATTGGTGAACGGCAGTCCGAACGCAAAAGGGAATACATACACGGCGCTTCATGAAATGGAGCAGGTGTTCCAGCGGGAAGGGATAGAAACCGAGCTGCTCCATGTGGGAAACAAGGCGATCCGGGGCTGTATTGGCTGCCGGAAATGCGCAGAAACAGGGAAATGCGTATTTGATGATCCTGTCAATGAAGCGGCGGCAAAGTTTGAGGCTTGTGACGGCCTGGTTGTAGGCAGCCCGGTTTATTACGCTTCCGCCAACGCCACCCTGGTAGCGTTTTTAACCAGGCTGTTTTACAGCACCCACTTTGATAAAGCCATGAAGGTGGGGGCCAGTGTGGTGGCCGCCCGCCGGGGCGGGCTTTCCGCCACCTTTGACGAGCTGAATAAGTTCTTTACGATCTCGGGTATGCCGGTGGCTTCCGGCCAGTATTGGAACAGCATTCACGGCGCGGCGCCCGGCGAGGCGGTCCAGGACGCGGAGGGTCTGCAAAGCATGCGCACCTTGGCCCGCAACATGACCTTTCTCATGAGGGGGATCGCTCTGGCCAAAGAGAAATACGGCCTGCCGGAAAAGGAAGCGCCCCAGCGCACCAATTTTATCCGCTGAAAAAACGGATTTCCTGGAAAAGAAATTGATCATCACGGCTTGACAAATAAATAACAAACCGCTATACTAAAATTAACAAATCAGCCGGAAACAGGAAAATGTACCGGCTTCGGAAGAACTTCTGTTATTAGAATGTGTTCGCAAAAATAGAAAATGTGGGTTTTACCAAAAGCCGCGTGTCCGTTCTTGCAGGAGTACGTCCCGAAGGCTTTTTCAGAAAAAACAAAGGAGAGAGTAACATGGGCTTTTTGACAGGAAAAACCGCTATCATTACAGGCGCGGGCCGCGCTGTTCTCAGCGACGGCAGGTGCGGCTCTATCGGCTACGGTATTGCCACCGCCTACGCAAAGGAAGGCGCGAATCTGGTGATCACCGGGCGCAATGTGAAAAAGCTGGAGGACGCCAAAGAAGAGCTGGAACGGCTTTACGGCATCAAGGTGCTGACCGTTCAGGCCGATGTGAACGCCGGGGCCGATAACGAGGCCGTGGTAAACGAGGTCGTGAAGCAGGCGGTGGATACCTTCGGCGGTATTGATGTGCTCATTAACAACGCTCAGGCCTCCGCCTCCGGCGTGACTTTGGCGGATCACACCGTGGAGCAGTTTGATCTGGCGGTGTATTCCGGTCTATATGCCACCTTCCATTACATGAAGGCCTGCTATCCCTATCTGGCAAAATCTCAGGGCTCTGTGATAAACTTCGCCTCCGGCGCGGGTCTGTTCGGAAATTTCGGGCAGTGCGCCTATGCCGCCGCTAAGGAAGGCATTCGCGGTCTGACCCGCGTGGCCGCCACAGAATGGGGCAAGGATAACATCAATGTCAATATCGTATGCCCCCTGGCCTGGACCGCACAGCTGGAGCAATTCCAGAACGCATACCCCGAGGCCTTCAAGGCAAATGTGAAAATGCCTCCCGTAGGCCATTACGGCGATTCCGAGCTGGAGATCGGCCGTGTCTGCGTGCAGCTGGCTTCGCCTGATTTCAAGTATATGACCGGCGAGACCATCACCCTGGAGGGCGGTATGGGCCAGCGCCCGTAATTTTTCAAAGGCGGACAAAGCGCCAAAAGCTCCCCGCCGCATATCTTAGCTTCTAAAAAGCTCTTCTTCTGTGAAAGCTCACAGCGGAAGAGCTTTTTTAGCTTGCTTTTCGTAAAAGCCTTTCTTATAATGAGCTTATCCGCAGAAAAATAGAGGTATTTGATAGAAAACCTTGCAGCATTTTGAGGTGATACCATGGAATTGCAGATAAACGAGCAGCGGCAGGAAACGAAGCTACATGGAACATACGGCTTTCCGGTAAGTTTGGGGCGCAAAAAGATATCCTCTTACGAAACCGGCTCGTTTCCATGGCACTGGCATAATGAAATTGAACTGACGCTGGTGCTGGAGGGGGAGATGGAGTACCGTGTCAACGACAGCAGCTACCTGCTGAAGCGGGGAGAGGGGCTTTTTTGCAACGCCAATGCCCTGCATACCGGCTCCATGCACGGGGAGGAGGACTGCGACTATCTTTCTCTTACCGTTCACCCCCGGTTCCTGTACGGCTATGAGGGCAGCGTGATTCGTACCAAATACGTGGAAAGCGTGATTGAAAGCTCCGCCCTTTCTTCCCTGCCGCTTACCGGGGAGATTCCATGGCAACGGGAGGTGCTGGAAAGCCTGCGGCGCATATACGGGCTGCTTCGGGAAAAGCAGGAGCCGTATGAGCTAGAGGTGCAGAGGCTGCTGCTGGGCATTTGGGCAGAGCTGTACCGGAATTACGGCGACGAGGCAAGGCGCGCCCCGGCAGAGGATACGGAAAAGATAGAGCGGCTGCGCACGCTGCTTGCCTTCCTCCACGGGCACTATGCGGAGAAAATCACGCTGGAGGATGCATCAAGGCAAGTCAATTTATGCAAAAGTGAATGCTGCCGGTTTTTTAAGAAGCAAATGGGAATTTCCCTGTTTGAATATTTATTGGAATACCGGGTGGCGCAAAGCATGGATTTGCTGAAAAAGGGGCATACTGTAGCAGAGGCGGCGGCGCGGTGCGGATTTGCTTCACCTGCTTATTTTACCAAGGTTTTTCATGCCCGGACGGGGCGCTCCCCCAGCGTATACCGGAAGGAGAGCCGAGAATCCTGACGGAACTGAAGTCAGAGCTTCAGCTTATATACAGAATGATTTAGACGAAATTTGCCGAACGGTTACAATAGTTTATGCAATTAGCCGAAATGGAAAATTCAACCAAAAAAATCTTGAAAAATTCGGCAAAGTGTACTATAATGTGTTCAGAAAGGGAAAATGCCTACGTTCGGTGCGAGTGAGCAGCGGCTTCGGCGGAAAACCGGGCCCGGCTTTCTTTCCATGAAGCTTCTCCTGCGGAGAAGCTTCATGGATTGCTGGTTCGGGCACCGTGGGCCGGTTCCCGCAGAACTGGGCGTGACACTGTCCCTGCTATAAAAGCCGCCTTTGTGGCAAATCTCAATATGGAGGTACGAAAACATGAAAAGAATCATCGCAATTCTGTTGGCCTGCCTGATGGCAGTCGGCGTGTTTGCGGGCTGTGGTAACGGTTCTAACAGCTCCAGTACACCGAATTCCACCGCGAGCACTGACGGGAACAACAGCACCCCTAACACCGGCGCTACCGGCAAGGTGTACTATCTGAACGCCAAGCCTGAAGCTGACGAGGCATGGCAGACGCTGGCAAAGCAGTATACTGACGAGACCGGCGTGGAAGTCAAGGTCGTTACCGCCGCTTCCGGCACCTATGGCGACACCCTGACCGCCGAAATGGCAAAGTCCGCTCCGCCCACCATGTTCCACTGCGGCAATGAGCAGGACCTGATCAACTGGGGCGACTACTGCCTGGACCTCACCGGCACCGATATCCTGAACGAGATGAGCACCGAGGAATTTAATCTGGTTGCCGACGGTGCTGTGAAGTCCATCGGCTTCTGCTACGAGGCCTTCGGCATCATCGTCAACAAGGCTCTGCTGGAGCAGGCCGGCCATTCCATTGACGAAATCAAGGATTTTGCTTCCCTGAAGGCTGTTGCTGAGGATATCCACGGCAGGGCTGCCGACCTGGGCTTTGACGCTTTCGCTTCCGCAGGTCTGGATTCCTCCTCTTCCTGGAGATTCTCTGGCCATCTGGCTAATATGCCCCTGTTCTATGAATTCCGCGATGATAACGTGACTTCCCAGCCCGCTACCATTACCGGCGCTTATCTGGACAACTACAGGAACATTTGGGATCTGTATATCAACAATTCCTCTGCTGAGCCTACCTCCCTGACTTCCGCCACTGGCGATATGAGCCAGGCTGAGTTCGGCACCGGCAAGGCTGTGTTCTGGCAGCAGGGCACATGGGAGTACGCCAATATTACCGGCGAACAGTACGGCATGGACCCTGCCAATCTGGAAATGATCCCGATCTACTGCGGCGTTGACGGCGAGGAAAAGGCAGGCCTGTGCTGCGGCACCGAGCAGCGCTGGGCTGTGAACTCCAAGGCTTCTGAAGAGGATCAGAAGGCTACCATGGACTTTATGAAGTGGGTTGTCACCTCCGAAGCCGGCACCACGATGATGGCAGAGCAGTTTGGTCCCTGCCCTTTCAAGAGCGCCAAGCAGCCTGAGAATGTGTTCTTTAAGAATGCTGACGACCATATTGCCAACGGCGACTATGTTGTGACCTGGGATTTTAACTACACCCCCAATGTGGACAGCTGGAGAGCTTCCGTTGTTTCCGCACTGGCTGCATACTCCGCCGATCAGACCGACGCCAACTGGGACGCAGTGAAGACTGCTTTCGTTGACGGCTGGGCAAACGAGTATAAGATCCAGAACGGCGGCTGATTTTAGCTACTGTGCTCTGAAAACAGCACGATTTGACAGTTTCGGAAAGGGGCTGGGCGATGCCCAACCCCTTTCCTCTATAAAAAGTTTCTTCTTTGCTTTACCTGCGAAACTTTTAAGAGGAGGGACTTCTTTTGAGTAAAAAAGTGAAGTCAAAAGCACCGTGCAATTCCGCTGTGACCAGCCAGCTGATCCGCCGCCCGATCCAGCGTTGGTGCTGGTTATTCATTTTGCCCACCTTTGTGGCGTTCTGTATCGGCTTTGTATGGCCCTTTATTCAGGGCATTTATCTGTCCTTCTGCAAGTTCAACACCCCGAGGGACGCCACATGGCAGGGCATCAGCAATTATACCAAAGCGCTGAGCGATGCCAGCTTTATCCATGCGTTCTGGAATACCGCTGCCTTTGCGGTGGTATCCATCATTCTGACAAATTTGATTGCTTTCTTCATCGCCTTTGCACTGACCCAGAAAATGCGGGGCGCGAACCTGTACCGCACCGTGTTTTTTATGCCCAACCTGATCGGCGGCGTGGTGCTGGGCTATATTTGGAGCATGATCTTCGACGGCATCCTGAAGCAGTACAATACCTATCTCACTGCAAATTCTACCTATGGCTTCTGGGGCTTGATCATTCTGGTTGCCTGGCAGCAGATCGGATACCTGATGATCATCTATATCGCGGGGTTCCAGGCTGTGCCGGAGGATATGATGGAAGCGGCGAAGATAGACGGCGCTAACGGGCTCCAGACCCTGTTCCGGGTCACCATTCCCAACATGATGCCCTCTATCACCATCTGCACTTTCCTGACGCTGACCAACGGCTTTAAGCTGTTCGACCAGAACCTTGCCCTGACTGCCGGAGACCCCACCATCATGGTGGAGGGCGGCAAGATCAAGGCGACGGAAATGCTGGCGCTGAACATTTACAACACTTATAACATTAATGTGAACTGGCACGGCGTTGCACAAGCGAAAGCTGTCATTTTCTTCCTGCTTGTGGCAGTGCTGGCCATTGCACAGCTTACCGCGACCCGCAGCAAGGAGGTGCAGCAGTGATGAAAGAGAAAAGCTTTTCCAAGGCAAGCTGGATCTTGACTGTTGTTTTTGGGCTGCTTAGCATTGTGTGGATACTGCCCATCGTTGAGGTGGTCATAAACTCCTTCAAGTCCAACGCTTTTGTAAATCTGGAGCCTTTTGCGCTGCCCAACAGCGAAAGCTTCGTGGGGTTTGACAACTATGCCAAGGGTGTGACCTTTGGCAACTACCCCTTCTTCAATTCTCTGGGGTACAGCTTTATCATCACCGTGCTTTCCGTAGGGCTTATCCTGCTTTGCACGTCCATGACGGCATGGTATATTTCCCGTGTGAACAGTCTGTTCTGTAAGATTTTTTACTATCTGTGCCTGTTTTCCATGATCGTGCCGTTCCAGATGGTCATGTTTACCCTGACTTTCACGGCCGACCAGCTCAAGCTGAACACCCCGTACACCATTCCCATCGTGTATCTGGGCTTTGGGGCCGGACTTGCCATCTTCATGTTTACCGGGTTTGTCAAGGGCCTGCCGCTGGAGATCGAGGAAGCGGCGGCCATTGACGGCTGCGGCCCGTTGCGCACGTATTTCGGCGTGGTGCTGCCCATGCTGAAGCCCACCTTGATCTCCGTGGGTATTTTGCAGACCATGTGGGTGTGGAACGATTACCTGCTTCCCTACCTGGTTTTGGACCGCACCAAATATATGACCATTCCCATTCACGTGCAGTACCTGAAGGGCAGCTATGGCACGGTGGATCTGGGCGCCACCATGGCGGTGATCATGTTCAGCATCGTGCCGATTATCGTTGTTTACATTTTCTGCCAGAAGCACATCATAAAAGGAGTGGCTTCCGGGGCTGTAAAGGGATAGAGCTTTAGTATAAAAACCAGAAAACATCTGCCTTTCTTGGATCCCGATAGCGGGGCTTCTTCCAAAAAGGCAGATGCTTTTTGTTTGTGCAAAATTTTTTTCAGATTCCCCTTGACTCTGACGCTGCGTTATAGCGTATACTGTGCTTACACCACGGGCGGAGAAAAGCTTCCGCAAAGGAGAGAACTGTGCATGAAAACAGTAAAGGAAGTAAGCCTGCTTACCGGCGTCAGTGTACGCGCGCTGCACCATTACGACGCCATTGGGCTTTTGAAGCCCGCAAAGGTCACAGAGGCGGGCTATCGCCTGTACGATACTGCTTCCCTGGAGCGGCTGCAGCAGATCTTATTGTTTCGTGAGCTGGAATTTCCCTTAAAGGAGATCAAGGCCATTCTGGAAAGCCCGGATTTCGACCGAAACAAGGCGCTGGAGCAGCAGATCTCCCTGTTAGAGCTGAAGAAAGAGCATTTGGAAAACCTGCTTGCCTTTGCCCGTGGAATCAAATTAGTAGGAGTGAATTACATGGATTTTACCGCCTTTGATACAGGAAAGTTAGATGAGTACGCCGCTCAGGCAAAAGCTGCCTGGGGAAAAACCGCCCAGTATCGGGAGTTTGAAGAAAAAGAGAAGGGGCGCACTGAGGAAGAAAGCCGGAAGCTCGGCGAAGAACTGATGGAGCTGTTTGTGAAATTTGGAGAGCTTCGAAAGCTTCCCGCCGATTCAGCCGAAGCGCAGGCCCAGGTAAAGCAGCTGCAAGGATTTATCACGGAGCACTTTTATACCTGCTCAAATGATATGTTATGTAAACTTGGAGAGCTGTACGCCGCTGGCGGTGAGTTTACAGAAAATATCGACCGGGCAGGAGGAAAAGGAACAGCCCGGTTTGTCCGGGAAGCGATTCAAGCTCACTGCGGGTAGAAGCGTAAGCCTACCTTTTTATCATCTCTAAGGAAAAGGAATTTCGACCTTTCGCAGAAAGTAAAGCAAAGAATCTCGCCCTTCCCCCTTTTACTCAGGGAGCAAGGACGAGATTCTTCGCCTGCGGCTCAGAATGACAAAGCAGGGGCCTTGTTCTTCTCTAACATCTTACAACTAACGACTAATATGTTAAATTATAGTTTAGCGCACAGTTCCCTCTGTCATTCTGAGGAACGAAGTGACGAAGAATCTTGTCTTTCATTTCCTGAATAGAAGGGAAAAGGGCGAGATTCTTCACTTCGTTCAGAATGACAGGAGAGAGGTGAATGGATAACCGGTAAATTCCAATTTATCGAATTAAGCCCTTAAAATTTCTAATTTCTAATTGCTCATTTCTCATTCTTCACAGCCTTTTCACTACTTCCGCCAATTCTTGCTGAAGCCGTTCCCCTCCATTTCCACATGGCCCCGGTGGCCGTACACCTGGCAGGCGGAAAGGGCGGTTTCCAAGGCGCTGAATTCCTCCTCCGTCAGTTCCACATTCCAGCCGCCCAGGTTTTCCAAAATGCGTTCCTGGTTTTTAGAGCCGGGGATCGGCACGCAGTTGGGGTATTTATGCAGCATCCAGGCCAGGGAAATTTGAGCGTTGGTGGCGCTTTTCTCAGCAGAGTACCGCTCGAGAATACCAAGGATCGGCTGGTTGGCGGTGATGTTTTCTTTTTGCAGCTGGGGAACCCATTTGCGCACATCGTCTTTTTCTTCAAATTTCGTGTCTATAGTGATCTTGCCGGAAAGAAACCCGCTGGCAATGGGGGAGAAGGGGATCCCGCCGATGTTGTTTTTCAGGCAGTAGGGGAAAATGTCCTCCTCACAGTCCCGCTCCAGCATGTTATAGAGGTTCTGTACGGCAGTTACCGGCGTAACGCTGTGGGCCTTATCCAAGGTCAGCACAGAAACCTGCGAAAGCCCCCAGCCCCGGATCAGCCCCTCCTGGATCAGCCTTCCCATGGCTTCTGCCACGTCCTCTACCGGAATGTTTTCGTTGACCCGGTGCAGATAGCAGAGATCCATGTAATCCGTGCGCAGATTTTTCATGGAAGCCTCCAAATGATGCCGAACCGCGTCGTAAACAGAGGCTCCCTCCACCTCCTCCGGGTGGAGATGCAGCTTTGTGGCCAGCATTACCCTGCTGCGGAAGGGCTCCAGCGCCTTTCCCACCAGCTGCTCGTTGTGGCCGGGCCAGAACTGCTCTCTGCCATAGGCTTCAGCGGTGTCGAAGAAGGTGCAGCCAAAGTCATGAGCCCTGCGAATGGCCTCAATGGAACAGCTTTCCTCAGGCACAGCTCCATAGCCGTGGGAAAAGCCCATGCAGCCCATGCCAATAGGGCTTACCTCCAGGTCTTGAATCAGCCGTGTTTCCATAGAATTGACCTCCTGTAAAAAATTTTATGATTTGTCTCATATAACCTTCATACTTTCCCATTTGCCGCTTTTCCAGCGCAGGGCATAGACAACGGCCCGGAATCCCCAATCCAGCATGGCCATAGAGATCCATATGCCCACGGCGCCCAGGTTCAGGCCGTAGCACAGCAGGTAGGCTCCGACGAATCGGAACACCCACATGGAAACGATGGACATCAGCATGGGGTATTTCACGTCCCCGGCAGCCCGGAGAGCGGCTGTCTGGACAAAAGCCATGGGCCAAAGGGAGACCGCGCCGATGGTGTGCCACAAAAACATGGAGCCGATGAGGGCCGCAGTCTCCGCGCTGAGGGTATAAAGCCCCAGGATCAGCGGCAGGCCCAGGTACATGAGGGTACCCAGCCCCAGATTAGCCAGCGCGGTAAACAGAATCAGCCTGCGGTTGTAGTATTTGGCCTGTTCTATTTCGCCCGCTCCCACGCACCGGGAAATCACCGTGGCAATGGCCAGCTGCACCGCGCCTCCGGGGATCACCTCAATGGAAGCCAGGGTTTGGGTAACGGCGTTGGCGGTGATGGCTGTGGTGCCAAAGGTGGCGGCCAGGCCTACCAGAGCAATTTTTCCCACCTGAAAAATCCCGTTTTCAATACCGCCGGGAATCCCTACCCGGGCAATTTGGCGGAACAAGCTCCAGTTGAAGTGGTGGCGGAAGGAGCGCTCAATGGACAATTCACGTTTTTGGTTCAGCAGCAGCGCTATGAGGAGAACGGCGGCCGCCCACCGGGCTATCAGTGTGGAAATTGCCGCGCCGGCCACCCCTATGGAACAGCCGTAAATGAGAAGGGCATTGCCCGCGCAGTTGAGAAGGTTCATCAGCAGGGAGACCTTCATAGTGGTTTTGGTATCGCCCATTGTGCGGAAAATAGAGGTCCCGGCGTTGAACAGGGCGATGGCCGGAATGGAAAAGGCCGTATAGAATAAGTAATCCCCCGCGGACGCCGCCACATCTTCCGCAATGTCTCCGAAGAGATTGCCCACGATCCAGCCGGACAAAATAAACACCAGAACAGTTACGGCTATGGAGATGAGCCCGTTGATCCAAACCAGCTCCCCGGCGGCCTTTTTCGCGTTGGTTTTGTCGCCGCCGCCCAGGTACTGACCTGCCACTACCGCGCCGCCCGCCGCCATAGCGGAAAACAGATAGATGATCAGCACCATCACGGTATCGATCAGGGAAACGCCGGATACCGCCGCCTCTCCCGCGCTGGATACCATGATCGAATCGATCATACCCACGACCAAAGAGAGGGCGTTCTCAATGATCAGGGGAATGATCAGGGCCAGCAGCGCCTTGTTTGTAAACAACCCTTTGTCTTTTTTCATTTCAAACCGCCTCCCGCGGCTTCACCTGTCAAGTGAAGTTTCTATGTGCTTAGGGGTTGTTTGAAAAATCGAAAACGCCGTCTTTTTGCCCAATGCGGCCGGTTTTCTGCGTTGGAAATCCTCGACAGGCGTCAGCCTGTCTTGCGGGTTCCGCCTTGAAACCGTCTCGCCTGGTACAAAAATCCGGCATTTCCTCTATTTTCAAACAACCCCTAGTCTACTCTGCCTTTTCTTGACAGGGAAGTTCCGATTTGCTACAATGGCGGAAACAAAAAGTTTCAGCGAAAGGCGGCGGGTGGCATGTACGACCGAACCCTGGAGGTTTTCAGAGAAGTGGCGGACCGTGGCAGCTTCTCCAAAGCGGCGGAGGGCTTGTTTCTCACGCATACCGCTGTGATCAAGCAGCTGAATCACCTGGAAAACCGCATGGGAGTCCAGCTTTTGGAGCGTTCTAATCAGGGCGTGAGGCTGACCCCTGCCGGGGAGGTTCTCTACCGGGAGGCGGGAGAGCTGATCCGGCATTCCAGAGAAGCGGTAAAGCGCGTTCAGGCGGCGGGCAGGCCCGTGCGGAAAACCCTGCGGGTGGGCAGCTCGGCCCTGTCTCCCTGTCAGGTCTTTCTGGAGCTCTGGCAGCAAAAAGGACTGGGCTCTCGGTTTCAGTTTCAGATCATTCCTTTTTCCGACGACCGCCGGCGGTATGAGCATTTGGGGAAAAACTTCGACTTTTTGATCGGGCCCTATAACAACCCCTCGGCAGAGGAAAAGTGCCGTTTTATTCCCATTGGAAGGTACCGCTTTGTTTTGCTGATGAACCGGGAGCACAGGCTGGCGGGGAAAAGCTCCCTGAAATTCAAGGAGCTGAGGGGAGAGACGATTCTGCACATGAAGCCCGGTACCAGCCCGGTCAACGACAACATGCGGGCCCTGCTGCTTTCAGAGGCTTCCAACATTGTCATCGAAGACATTCTGCCCATTTATAACATGGAAACCTTCAACCGCTGCGTGGAAAGCGGCGGGCTGCTGCTGTCCCCGGAATGCTGGAGCCATGTGCACCCCGCCCTTACGGCGGTGCCACTGGACGAGAACTTTTCCATTGCCTACGGGGTGATCGCGGCCAGAACTCTCGGCGAGGATATGGAGATGTTTTTACGGGTGGTAAAGGAGGAGCTTTCGCCGAAAAATACATAAAATGAAAATAAAAGGCTTGGCGGCAGAATTCCGGCGTTTTCCCTAAAAACAGGAAGCGATTTTTGGGGGAACCTTCCGTTGCGTGGAAAAGGGTTTCATACTATAGTAGAAGGGCCAGGAGCGGAGAGGCTTTCGCTGCCGGGCTATCGCCCTGAAAAATACTGGATTTATCTACCAAGCTAAACGGCTTTATACAACAGGAGGAGAAAAAATGGATCCCAAGCTGACTCGTGAAATACAGGAAAGTCTTTTTGTGCATCGTCCTTTGCCCCTGCACCCGGAAAACAGCTTGGAAGCAGGCTTTGCGAAAAAGGCGGTGCTGAAAAGCAGGTGCTTGTATGGAGAGGGCGTCCGCGCCTCGAGACCGCGAGCAATGGGGCTGGCTGCCCTGGAGGAGCGTGAGGATACTTTGTGCATGACCGCCCCGCTGCGAACAGAGCGCTGGCCCGAGGGAGCCCCTGCCGATGGGGACTACTGCAATTTTGGCACAGCAAAGCTTGCTTTTTCCTTTGACCGGGAGGATTGGCGGGAGTATCACCGTCTGCGCTTTCAGGTGCGGCCCCGTATTTTGGGCGCCCGCATTTTGCATGTGCACGCTTCCATAGAAAACCGGGGGAGCGTTCCAATTCCGGATCCCTATTTCCGGGAGGGCTCCACAGTGTTTGACCTGAAAAACGGTGAGTGGAATGACTGCATTTGGGAATTTGCCGCCATGCCCCGGGACGCCGTTTGCCAGCTTTTTTTCTATGTGCTTTGCAGCGGCCACGATATTTCCGCCGGGGAAGCGCTCGCCTATGAATTTCAGGAGATCAGGCTGGAACAGCTGGAATGCCCGGAGCATGAGCTGGGCTGGGAAAATCCCACCCCGGGGATCCGCCTGTCTACAGCGGGATATTGGCCGAGGGGAGAAAAGCGCGCCGTTGCCGCCGGAGAGGCAGAAAGCTTCAGTGTGGTCGAGGCGGAAACCGGAAAGACAGTTTTTACCGGCGCGGTAAGCCGGGAAGTAAACGAGCGCGGCGTTTTTGGGGTGATGGATTTTACGGAGGTGTCCGCTCCCGGCAGGTATTTTTTACGCTCCGGCAAGCTGGAAAGCCCAGTCTTTTCCATTTCGGAGGAGCTTTGCACCGAGGCCCTGTGGAAGGCCGTAAATTTCTTTTACTGCCAGCGCTGCGGCTTCCCGGTGGACGGCAGGCACGGAGCCTGCCACCAGGATATTCTGGCCCACCACAACGGAGCTGCCCTGAGCTTTTCCGGCGGCTGGCACGACGCGGGAGATCAGTCTCAGCAGGCGGCGCAGACGGGGGAGATCGTTCAGGCGTTGTTTGAGGCGGCGGATCGCTGTAAAGAGGATCGCCCGCTGTATCTCCGGCTGATGGAGGAAGCCGTTTGGGGACTGGATTTCATTCTTCGCACCCGGTTCGGAGACGGGTATCGGGCCACCAGCGCCGGGCTTACCCGGTACACCGACGGCCTCATGGGAAATTTCGACGATGTGGAGGCTCGGGTGCACGACCATTCCTATGAAAACTTTCTGTTTGCCGGGATCGAGGCCTTTGCGGCCCGGTGCCTGATGAACTATGACAAGGGCCTGGCGGAATGCGCCCTGAAAGCCGCCCGGGAGGATTCCGCCTTTGCGGAAAAGAAATTTGCCCAAACCGGCGTGGAACCGGCCCATATGTACGAGCATACCTACAACAGCGGCCTGTCTCAATATTACGCGGTGATCACCTGGGCGGCCAGCTGCCTGTATGAGGTCACAAAAGCGGAGGAATACGGCGCCGCTGCCCGGGAGTATGGGAAAAGTCTACTCTCCTGTCAGGAAACCGGAGAAGCGGGCCTTCCCTTCACAGGCTTCTTTTACCGGGACGAAAGCCACAAGACCATCGTGCATTTCAATCATCAGGCCAGAGAGCATCAGTTCGTTCAGGCGTTGGAGGCCCTGTGCCGCACGCAGCCGGAGGCCCCGGAGCGCGCCGCCTGGGAAGAGGGAATGTGGCGCTACGGAAGCTACCTGAAGGCCATCGCGGGCAATACCGCCCCTTACGGCATGCTTCCCGCCGGAGTGCACCATGTCAGCGAGGCGGAAAACGAAGAGCTGTTTCCCTTCCTGCACGTGACCTGCCAGTATCATCAGGAGCGGGAAAATTACCTGGAGCAGCTCGCCGCCGGAAAGCCTCTGGGCGGCGGCTATGTACTGCGGAATTTCCCGGTCTGGTTCTCTTTCCGGGGAAATGAGGCAGTGCTGCTTTCCATGGGGAAGGCGGCGGGAATTTTGGGCCGCTGCTTCGGAGAGGAAGCCCTGCTGCAGCTGGCCCGGGAGCAGCTTTACTGGACCTGGGGAAAGAACCCCTTCGGCCAGTCTCTGGTGTACGGCATGGGCAGTAATTACTGCCGCCAGTACGCGGTGCTCACCGGCGAAAGCGTAGGGGAGGTCCCCGTGGGCATAGAGACCCTGAATAACGGCGACGAGCCCTATTGGCCCCAGAACAACAACGCTACCTATCGGGAGGTGTGGGTCGGCTCTGTCTGCCGGTATGTGCAGGTCTGCACCGAACTGATAGAGGAAAGCGGTGCCAGATGAACCGGTTTTGCCCTAAAAACTCAAAAAACAGCAGCATTTGAAGAAAGCCTCAACTTCAATATTCTGTGGTTTTGACACAGGATATTTGGTTGTGGCTTTTCATTGTAGTGATTGCTTTGTGTGTTTGGGGAAAGAAAGTTTTTTACTCTTCCTTCCATTCATTGACCGGAGGCAGACAGCGGTGATCCCGGCAAACATAAAAAGTAGTTTTTCCGTTTTTCAGTGGATACTCCCGATCCGGCTCCCGCAGAATAACGATTGCGTCGGAGGGAAGAAGCAGCGGCAGCGGTTCCCGTTCCGATGGTTCCGCCAGGACCACTGTCACCTTTGGCGGCGGTTCGCTGTAGTCCAAAAGCGCCAGCAGAAGCATGGCGTGGCCGGGCGGGTATTGGCCGGCGTCCGCGGTCATAAAGTCTAATTGCCGTTTTGCCGCCGACTCAAGATCCTTTTCCGGAATAAGCTGGCTGAGCCGCACCAGGCTCCATGCCATCAGGGAATTCCCGCTGGGGATTGCCCCGTCATAGGTTTCCTTAGGCCGAAGGATCAGGGCTTCCTGCTCTTTTCCATAAAGGTAAAAGCCGCCGTTTTCGGCGTCTTGGAATTTGGAAATCGTATTTTGGCAAAGCTGCTCCGCCTCGTTCAGGTATTCCTTGTCATAGGTCACGTCATACAGCGCTAATTGGGCAAACAGGCAGGCGGCGTGATCGTCCAGAAAGCCTTTTGCTCCTAATTGTCCAACTCGAAAGCTGACATGGAGCGTACCGTTCCTCCACAGATGCTCCCGCAGAAACAGATCGGCCCGTTTTGCGGCATGCAGATATTTTTCATTTCCATCAATCTTATACAAACGGCAGAGCGCCGCAATCGTCAGAGCGTTCCAGGCGGTCAGGAGCTTATCGTCCAGAGGAAGCGAACAGCGGCTTTTGCGGTATTGGTAAACCCGCTCTAACAAGCAGTCAAAAGACCTCACTTCCGGGTCGCTGTGCAGCAGATTGGGAATGCTTTTTCCTTCAAAATTACCTGAGGCGGTAATATCAAAATGCGCGTTAAAAGCCCTGCCTTGTTCCGAGCCCAGAAGGGAGATCAGCTCTTCCGGCTGAAAAAGATAGTATTTTCCTTCCTCGCCGTCACTGTCGGCGTCTTGAGCGCTGTAGAATCCGCCCTCCGGCGCGGTCATTTCCCGCAGGATAAAATTTGCCGTTCGCTCTGCCACACGAAGATAGATCTCTTTTTTTGTAAGAGCATATGCTTCGCAATAAGCTAAAATCAACAGTGCGTTGTCATATAGCATCTTTTCAAAGTGCGGAGCCAGAAATCGCGCGTCGGTAGAATACCGGCAGAAGCCTCCGCCAATGTGATCGAAGAGACCTCCACGGTACATTTGCAGCAGCGTCTGTTCCGCCATCGCCAGACAATCCGGATCCTTTCGTCTTCGATAGTAAGCCAGGAGAAACAGAAGGTTGTGGGGAGAGGGAAATTTTGGCGCGCCGCCAAATCCGCCGTATTTTCGGTCAAAGCTTCGTTTGTAAAGCTGTACGGCTGTTTCCGGCAGCTGCGGTTCAGTTTCCTGTTCCATTTGCGTCTGCCGATTCAGCAGCGCCACAAGTTCCTTTGCCTGACGCAATAGGGCAAAGCGCTCTTGTTCCCATTTCTCATGGATCAGCTCTAAAAGCTCTCCAAAGCCTGCTATACCGCCCTGGCTGTGTTTGGGAAAGTAAGTGCCGGCAAAGAAGGGCTGCTGCTCCGGCGTCAGAAAAATACTGGTAGGCCAGCCGCCGCTGCCGGTAAAGGCCTGACAGACCGCCATATAAACGCTGTCTATATCGGGGCGCTCCTCACGGTCGACCTTGACAGAGATAAACCATCGGTTTAGAAGCTCCGCTATCTTCAGGTCCTGAAAGCTTTCCTTTGCCATAACATGGCACCAATGGCAGGTGCTGTAGCCAATGCTGAGGAAAATGGGCTTATCCTCTTCTTTGGCCCTGCGGAAAGCCTCTTCTCCCCAGGGGTACCAGTCTACCGGGTTTTCCGCATGCTGGAGAAGGTACGGGCTGGTTTCGCTTTTCAGATGGTTTGGCATATGTGCTGTCCTTTCTTCACCGTCCCTGTCGTTTCGACAACATGGGCGGCAATCATCAGGGTTGGCCGAGAAGAATAAATTTGAAAAGCAAGCCGTTTGGCCCGCCGAA
Source organism: Neglectibacter caecimuris (assembly GCF_034335015.1). Lineage (NCBI taxonomy): Bacteria > Bacillati > Bacillota > Clostridia > Eubacteriales > Oscillospiraceae > Neglectibacter > Neglectibacter caecimuris. Next base: position 107,333 of record NZ_JAWXXK010000006.1, read on the forward strand.
AATCTGTTCCTCCATCGCCATAAAATTAGAGTTGCCGTGATCCGGCGGATTATGCGAAAGAAGGAAGTTCTGAAAGGTACGAACAGATGCAGGGGAAGTCTGTGGGGAAGAGAAGTATTTTATGAGCCAGGCCAGGTAAGACACTATAAAAAAGCCCGCCGAAGATGTTCAAAAGAACTCCGGCGAGCTTCCTTGATTTATGTGGGCAACCTTTCGCTCATAATATCGAAATGACAGCGGTAGCTTTTTGGGGCACGAAGCTTAATGAAATAACTAAATCGCTTCCAAAGTATTGCTTTCCTTCCTTCTTGGAAAGGTAATAGATAGAATTCATGCCGCGATCCCTCTTTGGCAGTTTCCTTTTGTTTCCAAGCGCTTTCTGTTGTGGCCAAAATCTTAAAAGTGAGTAAACCGAAAAAACCAGAATCCCGACAAACCGCAGTTTGTCGGGATTCTTCTGGAGCTGCTATCCAGATTCGAAGCTGGAGAGAAGATATCTGACGATATCTTCCGAAAGAAGCTGCGCTTCTCCTCCATAAAAATGGGGCTTCGCCCCAAACCCCGCCGCGTTCACGGCGGAGGATGAGGTCTTTATTCAAAACAAGAAGCGCCATGCTCATAAAGAGCACAGCGCTTTCTGGAGCTGCTATCCAGATTCGAAGCTGGAGAGAAGATATCTGACGATATCTTCCAAAAGAAGCTGCGCTTCTCCTTCATAAAAAATGGGGCTTCGCCCCAAACCCCGCCGCGTTCACGGCGGAGGATGAGGCCTTTATTCAAAACAAGAAGCGCCATGCTCATAAAGAGCACAGCGCTTTCTGGAGCTGCTATCCAGATTCGAACTGGAGACCTCATCCTTACCAAGGATGCGCTCTACCGCCTGAGCCATAGCAGCATGGCGACCCGGAACGGGCTCGAACCGTCGACCTCTAGCGTGACAGGCTAGCGTTCTAACCAGCTGAACTACCGGGCCAAATGCCTGAATCATTATCAGGCAACGGTTATTATACAATACAGAGATTCTGTTGTCAAGCTTTTTCTCGTCAGGAATCTTCCTGTTTTTTCCAAAAATGTTTTTTGCTCTTTTGCGAAAAAGGGCAGCTTCAAAAATTTTGCTCACTTAAGCCATTCCCGGAAGATCTCTTCCGTGGTGTTGTCGGTCACATAAAAGCGGTTCATGGCAAATAAGCTTTCCTGTTTTCCATAGATAAGCTCCGCTTTTCCGGGCGTGATCGCCAAAGTGGCCTTTATTCCCAACTCCTTTACCAGCTTTTGACTGAGATCATCAAAGGAACCGCCGGGATAAGCCAAAACATTCACGGGATTCCCCGCCTTTTCCTCGATCTCCGTCCGGGAACGGGTGAGATCCTTGGTTACAGCCAGGGTATATTCTTCCTCAGTTTCATTGGGAAGCTTCAGAATATTGGTACGGATCTCATTGCCGGTTTCATATTTCGCCCACTGGTGCATGTCATAGGTGTGAGATTGAATGGAAATCAGGCCAGAATCCACCATTTCCTTGGCTTCCGTATAGTCAAAATGGGGCGTAATGGGAAAATCCGTTTCCTTGTAGTGCTCCTTATTACCCACTGTAGCGCCGATCACAAAAATGGTAGCTTTCATGCCGCGCTCTTGCAAAATGGGAAAAGCGATCTCATAATTGCTGAGGTAACCGTCATCGAAGGTGAGGCACACCGGATTTTTTGGCAGCGGCGTTCCCTCCTCCACATAGGCAATGAGTTCATCAAAGGTGACCGTGTTCTTTCCCAGCTTGTCCAGCAGCGCCAGCTCCGCTTCAAACTGCCCGCGGGTAATGGTATTCGTGGATACCTGCGAGCTTTCTGAATCCTCACAGAGGTTGTGATACATCAGGATCGGAACCTCCACCCGGGCAGGCGTTTTCGCGGCGCACCCAGCTTCGGAGCCCAGCACGACGCCAGCCAGGATCAGGCAGGTGAAAAAAAGAAGGATCGGTTTTTTCATAAAGCATATCATACGCATAAATACCTCTTCATCGAAAACAAGCGCCACACACTGTGGCAGGACATTTCCAAAACCACAGCTTTCATAAAATGAAATGCGGCACAGCCCTCATTTCAGATATTACCATCAATATTTTATCATGGCAGTACCCAGGTGTCAAGAAACCGCCTTTACAGCCAGCACAGATCTTTTCACCAAGTTTCCCCGAAAAATATGTTGACATCTACGCGGCAAAATGGTAAACTAATTGAGCAAGAAATGGAAAGCACCATTTCAGAAATAGGGGTATAGCTCAGCTGGTAGAGCAGCGGTCTCCAAAACCGCGTGCCGAGGGTTCGAATCCTTCTGCCCCTGCCACAGACTTGGCCCGGAATTCCTTGGAATTCCGGGCTTTTCTTGTGTTTTGGGGTGGCGGGATGCGGTCTACTTTGCCGTTCTCTATGGCGTGTGTTTTGCGCTTTTTTCGTTTCTGTTCGTATCCGTTTCTAGCTTTTCCGTCTGGCACAGCATCAATAAATCATCAAAAAACTGCGGTTGCGCTCCCCACTCGCGCTGGCTCTGGCAAAAAATTGAACCCATCTCTGAGAGTCTCTTGCAGATGAACCGTTCGTTGAAACTAGAATTGCTATACCAATTTTCCCCAATACACAACAGAAATGTTGGAAACAATAATTGTATCACTATCAGGAGCAAAAGTATTCATCAAATCCCATAACTCCTGTACATATTCCCTCTGCTCTTTTGTGTTTGGGGACGGCGCATAAGATGATGACAAACTGCGGTTAATAAACCTTTCCTTCGTATATTCTAATGGGAAGTCAAATCTCTGCTGATGCATATCAGTCCCAAATATTTTTTCAAACAAAGGTATAGATTTATCTAAGCCATGACACAAAGAAGTAAAATTCGGGCAAAATTTTTTGCATATCTCATGCTGATGATATGTAAATTCGTCTGTATAATTACGGGCATTTGCAACTGTAAAAAGTATACCGTCTGGTTTCAAAATGCGTTTACTCTCAAGGCAAAATTTATCTGTGTCAAACCAATGGAATGCTGAAGCTGCTGTTATCAAATCAATACTATTTGGGGAAAGCGTAGTATCCTCAGCAGACGCAGCTATGGAGACAAAATGCACATTACCTATAAACTCCTGCTCCGCTTCCAATCTCATCTTCTCATTGGGTTCGATACAAAACACATCAAATCCTCGGTTTAGGAGTTCTCTGGCAAAAATGCCTGTGCCTGAACCAACATCTGCAATTTTGGCGTTCTTCTTTAAAATTTTTGTACATAGCAAATCAATAACACCGGGAGCATATCCATGCCTACCTTTTGAATAATTTGAGACACAGTTTGAAAACATATTCTCGTTTGTCATTATCTCACTCCGCAAATATCTGATGTCTGGATTATAGCACATAATAGTTAATCTCGCAACAATTTTCTTTACAAAAAGATTTGGTGTTCAACCGAATAGGTAATCACAGCAGTCATAGGTTGTGCGCTCCACTGAGGGAAACTTAAAAACCTGTAGCCAGTGGGTCATGCTCTCCTTGAGCGTTTTGCGGGATTCATCGGACTCCTGCAAGACATCGTTAAAGGCCGCAACGTAGTCGGTCATCTTCTTGGTGACTTCTGCCTTGGTAGTACCGGAGAACGATTTACGCTTACGTTCTCCTTTTTCATCCATGTACCAGACTGTGACGCCCCAGCGGTCGTCGGTTCTCTTAAAGGCTTTTCCATTCGTGAGCAGTTTCTTTTGAACCATGCTTGTCAGCCTCCTTTCTCAGCACACCACAATACCACACCTCGCCGAGAAAGTCCACTGACATTTTTCTTACTTTTCTTCTTGCTCCTTTGATAAATTCCTTTCTTTGTTTAGCGGTGCAAATTTCGAGCGCTCACCAAAGCCCTTACAACTCCCCTTTAGGGGCAGGGGGAGAACCGAGTTTCCCGGCTCCTGCGGACGGCGTATAGCCGGACGCTATGCTTGTCCTGCCCTATAGGCAGGTTTTCTCGTGCATTAATTTGCACAATCTCCTTCATAAAAGCCCTCTATCAACCGACCCCTGATTTTCAGAAAGAAAAATCCCTCATTTTGCCCCAACGGTCGGCTCTGCCGTCCGATGTCACCAGCGCGGTAGACCCCGCGCTTTAACCTGCTTGTCTTTTTGACGGTTTTCTGCGCCCTTTTCACTGGATATTCTCGCACACTATTGCATATCCGTGTTCTTCCTGATCCGATAGATACCACCCTTCTCCCGTTACTTCATCACCATCTCCGTATCCGCAGGCAGCTGCACCGGCGTGGGAGCAGGCTCCGCCAAGTACCAGTAGGCCACCGTGGTGTAGTCGTCATACCGAGGCCCGGTCCAGCCCAGATTGTCCAAAACCATGCGGAAATCCCGGTCAAAATAGACCGGGTCCTTTACATGCCAGCGGTAAAGAAGGAAGCGCTTCTGGTGGTTGTACATCTCGTCGGTGTCGCCCAGAATGGCATAAAGCCCGGTATAAAGCCCCGAGAACGTCTGGTAGCGGTGCTGATATACATCGTTGCCAAAGGCATAGGCCCCGCCGAAATAGTCCTCGGTGCCGGTGTAATTCATGGTTGGGTAGTGGTCGCCGTCGATATACATTTTGGCCTCGCCTTCCACCCAGCAGGTGTTGTGGCCGTTCATGCCAGCGGCAAGGCTTAGCCCCGCAAAGCAGCCTTTCCCCTGGATTCTGTCCACCACCGTATAGCTGCGCCCCCTTTGAACCGGGTGCTCCTGCCGGTAGGCGGCGTGGAAATAGCCGCTATTTTCAGCCACTGCTCCATGCCAGCCGGAGATCATGTAAAACAAGGTCTGCTTTTCGGCTCCGCGGTTCTCCATGGTAATCCGGCAGCGCTTTTGAAAGGGCATCTCCCAGTAGCAGTTATACCCCCGGCCCGGGGCCACCAGCACCATGGCGGAGTTCAAAACCGGGTAGTTCCCGTCCCGGTCTGCGAAATTTTCGTCATAGGCGCAGCCAAAAAATGCGGAGATGGGCGCCTCCACCGAGGGCCGTTCCAAGCCATCCCAATAGATCCGAAGCACAAAGGAATGTCCGATGTACCCGGTGAACCACATATGGGTAATCATCCCCGGCCCCTCCGTGTTGCAGAGCGTCACGGTTTCGCCCGGCGCGATGTCGATGCATGGACGCAGCTTTTCGCAGTCCCCGCCCCGTGAGCCGCCGCCCCAGGTCCCGGTAGGATTCTCCGCCGAAAAGCCGAAAGATTTTCTGTCATTCATTTCATAAACGCTCATACTGATTCCCTCTCTGCTGTACCTTACAGCATCTCAAACACACAGATATTTTCCGCGTCGGAACCGACGGTGATCTCGCCGCTCAGCACGTCCTCCTCAGCCTCCATCGAACCATACACCGTGCCGCCGTCTCCAAAATATTCCACAATACCGTGGTCTACGATCAAAGTAAGCGGCTGGGCGGAATCTCCGACCTCCATTTCTGTCGCGCCCACTTTTACAATATGTTTCTCGCCCGATTTCCAGTTGATCACCGCGATCACCGGCTTGCCGCCCATGGGGACCGCGACTTTCCCATTCTCGACCGTATGCTCCCGGTACTTTGAAAAGCGTTTCCAGATTTCCTGCACTGGTCGGAAACACATTTTCCAGCCGCCATCCACTTTCATCAGCGACAGCTCTGTGGGAATGGACATCATCCCCCGAAAATTGCCCCGGTGGTTCTCCGTGCGGAGCCAGGCCACGCTCACCGTACGGCCCTCTATGCCCGCGAAGGTCTGGGCGGCGTAGCCAAGGTCTGTGCTGTAGGCGGTCAGCACTTCGGTTTCCGGCGTGAACCGGTAGCCGTCAAACTCGCCTACCATGTAATAGCCGTCGGCGGACCAGAACACCCACTTCTTTTCGCCGACCTCTGCGCCGAGGGCATTGTCCACCTCCAGCCGGAACAGATCCGGACACTCCCACATTTTATCCGCTGTGAACCGCTGGCTTTCCGTCCAATGGAGCAGGTCTTGGGAGCGGAAAATGGCGAACTCATTCCCGTCCAGGAATAGCACCATCACATAGGCAGCGCTCTCCTCATGATAGAACACCTTTGGGTCGCGGTTGCCACCCATAATATGGCCTAAAACCAGGCCGTGCTTTTCTAGGCTCTCACCGCCGTCAGTGGACACGGCCAGCCGCTGAGTATGCTGGTTCCCGGCATCAATAGACCACTGGTTGCACCCGCCCGAGGCCGTGTACAAGAACAGCAGGGCGTCTTTTCCAAAGCCCGCCGTATTCTCCCTGTCCTGCCACGCGCACCCGGAGTAAGCCGTGCCATACTCATCCGGCTCCATGGCCATGGGCCTATGCTCCCAGGTTATCATATCCTGGCTCACTCCGTGGCCCCAGTGCATATTCCCCCATTCTGTTCCAAAGGGGTTCCACTGGTGGTAAAGGTGGTATACGCCGTTCGCGTAAATCAGACCGTTGGGGTCGTTAATCCAGCCGGTTTCAGCGGCAAAGTGGATCTGGGGGCGAAAAGCATATTCAGTGGCAGGCCTTTTGTCCTGGCAGTGTATCTTCTCTCCCGCACCGGCCGGTATCTCTCCAGCGATTTCGATGGTCTTGCCCACATATTTTTCCACGTCCATAGCACTGTAGAAATCTACATTATCATCCGTGCCCAGGCTGATGTCTGCCTCTTGAAACTTCTGCCCATCAGAATAAAAATGTAGCTTCACCACGGGGCTTTTTTTGTCCACCGGCAGACAGAGATATCGTGCTGTGATTGGAAACGTCATATGCTTTTCCTCCTGGTATCTTTTTGCTTTTCAAAGATTATAGCATTGCAGATAATAGCATTGCAGCGCGATAAAGTCAACTGAAATGAAAGACCGTTCAAGTTTTGAGTGTTGCCAAACTATGCTCTCTATTGTCGAAATCATATTATTTTTCTTCTTTGTTTTGCAGCACAAATTTTGAGCTGTCGAACTCTTGACAGTTAGCTTGTGTGCATGGTATTATCTATGTAGTTTTCTGAGAGTTTTTTCAGACAAGCAGATGAAAAAAGCCCTTTTTGAGGGCTGAGAAAATCCAACATCATCAATAAATCATCAAAATCTTTTGTGGCGTACTTTTCGGGAACACAAACGGCTCAACGGCGCGGAAAACTGGCTGTTGTATGTCCTCTCATGTCTTTTCCACATCCACTCCAAAACCGCGTGCCGAGGGTTCGAATCCTTCTGCCCCTGCCACAGACATGGCCCGGAATTCCTTGGAATTCCGGGCTTTTCTCGTGTTTGGGGGTGGCTGGGTACGGTCTATGGTGCCGCTCTCTATGGTGTGTATTTTGCGCTTTTTTCGTATCTGGCCGTATCCGTTTCTAACCTTTCCGTCTGGCACAGCATCAATAAATCATCAAAAATTTGCAGCGCTTTCCCCTGTGCTGGCTTGCTCCTGCTAAAAATTGAACCCATCTGTGATTCCTTGCAGGCGGGTCATGTCTTTTTTAACATAATATAGTTCGGTTATCTGTGAGGTGCTGTGACCCAGGAGGTCGGCCACTTGGCGGGGCGAGAGTGCCATCAGCGTTCCGTCTGGCTGACGTATACCGTTCACTAGCAAACTTCCAAACGTGTGTCTGAGGCTGTGGAGACCTTTCTGCTTTATCCCAGCAGCTTTCAAAATCCGGTAGTACCGTTTGCGGAAGTTCACCGGGCGGGTGTAGCCGCCCCATTCACAACTTCTTTACATTTGAACTACTGCAATAGTCTTGACAGCCCCACACTATTGTGATAGTATAAACGTGCAAACTATTGCAATAGTTTCAAAGAAAGGGCCGATAAAAATGCCAATCAAACTATTCGATTCCGAACTGAAAGTAATGAACGTTCTCTGGCGCGGCGGCGACCGCACCGCCAAAGAAATTTCCGACATCCTTAAGGCCGAGACCGGCTGGAACATGAACACCACATACACCGTCATCAAAAAATGTATTGCCAAAGGGGCTATCGAGCGCAGTGAGCCAGGATTTCTCTGTCACGCCCTTATTCCAAAAGAAGCTGTGCAGGAGGCCGAGACCGACGAACTCATAGGCAAGCTGTACGACGGCTCGGTGGATAAGCTGTTCGCCGCGCTGCTGGGGAGCAAAAAGCTCTCGGCGGAGCAAATTGACCGGCTGAAACAGATGGTTGAGGGAGAGGTGGAGAAATGAGCCTCCTGCAAATGAGCCTGTCCGGCGCGGCCATGATTTTGGCGATCCTGCTGGTCCGAACGCTGGCTCTACAACGGCTGCCCAAGCGGCTGTTCCCGGCGCTGTGGGCGCTGGTGCTGGTGCGACTATTGGTACCGTTTTCTCTGCCTGCAACGTGCAGCGTGTACTCGCTTTTGAACAGGCCCGCTTCGGCTACAGTTCATCAGCCTGGACCAATAGGCACACCTCGCATCCCCGCTGTAATGGCAGGCGGAGTCACTGAAACACCTGCCATTACAGGCCGTGCTGCCACAAGCATTGACCCCTTGGCCGCGCTCTGGCTGGCAGGGTTCCTGGTCTGCTCCTGGTACTTTATTGCAGTCTATGTAAAATGCCGCCGGGAGTTCCGGGAGGCGCTGCCTGTTCACAACGACTATGTGAGTGTGTGGCTCAAGGAGCATAGGCTTCGCCGCCCGGTCACCGTCCGGCAGTCTGACAGAATAGCCGTGCCGTTGACCTATGGCATTCTGCGTCCGGTGATACTTCTGCCCAAGTCAGCAGACTGGAACGACAGGGACACTTTAGACTATGTGCTGGCCCACGAGTGGACCCATATCCGCCGGTTCGATGGTCTTTTCAAGCTGGCGCTGGCTGCCGCGTTCTGCGTGCACTGGTTCAACCCGCTGGTCTGGGCCATGCTGTTCTTTGCCAACCGGGACATCGAGCTGGCCTGCGACGAAGCGGTGCTCCGGCTGCTCGGGCAGGACGTGAGGCCCGGCTACGCTATGGCACTTATCCGCATGGAGGAACGCAGAAACGTGCCGGCCTTGATAGGAAACTATTTCAGTAAAACTCCTATTGAAGAAAGGATAAAATCAATTATGACTATTAAAAGGAAATCTATGATTGCACTGGCTCTGTCCATCTGCCTGATAGGCGGCACAGTGACAGTTTTTGCCACATCCGCCAGTGCGGATAACAATGATAATAATGCACCCCAAACCAGCTATGTGGTGGAAAACAAAGATGCCGCCCTGGTCTCCTATACCGATGAAAACGGCACCACCTACTACAGCTTCGATGACGGTGAGACCTGGACCGCCATGACCGACGAGGAGTTCGCCGCGGCATACCCCGAGCCGGAGGTCGAGTGGTGGACTGCCGCGGAATACGCCGCATGGTTAGAGAACGAGAAAAAGAATTTGCAGGATATGATCGGCTCAAAAGGTTGGACACAAAGCACCGGCTGGTTCACCTGGACCCAGGAGGTGGTGGACGAGACGATAGCTGAGTATGAGGAAATTCTGAACATGATTGAGAGCGGATATCTTGTCTCCAAGACCGTTGACGGAGATGAGGACACCATGCTGGTAATGAATCCGCTTGACAGAGTGGTTGGCAGCGCGGACTGGGAGAACGTCATAGAGGCAAAAGAGCAGTCCGATTTTTACGATGATACTTTCGACTACACGAGCCTTTTCGACGACTACAAGAGCTGCGGGCTTACCTTTCAGAACAGCGACGGCAACCTGTACTGGAACGGCCAGCGGGTGCGAATTTTTGTGGACGGCGCGGAGCATGGGGGCGGATGGGTTTCTCAGTATGAGCATTACGACCCAGATGGCAGTATTGATGTGCGGACCGTCCGGGAGCGGGTGGATAACGGCGACGGCAGCTACAACCTGATGGGGCCCCTGGTGCGGCTGGAGGAGTTCGAGCCTGAGCAGATGTTCCTGGACGCACTGGAGGGGCAAAGCTATGTAGGCGCGGAGCTCCAGTATGAGGGAGATCGCACGGCTAAGGAATTGGAGCGCTACGCTCCCTTCGGGCTGACGTATGAGTTTGACCAGACTCTGAGCACCGGTTCTCTCAAAATGGCCTGGAACGGCAGGGCCGTGCGCAGTTTATTTGATGCCCAGCGGCAGCTTTGGGTCTGCAACAGCCTGGGTACAGAGGGGCTGAACCTGGAAGCGGTCTATGAGAACGGAGAGCTTGCCGGCCTGCGGGAAAGCACGGAGGATAAAAGTTTCGTGGAGAGCGGGGCGGTTATAAACGCTGAAGCCACCGCTACTGAAGGTACTGGCGACAGCTCCGGGGAGACCATTGCGGAGCGTATGGAGAAGTATGCGCCCTATGGGGTGACTTATCAGGAAAAGGACGGCAAGAGAAGCATACGGTATGAAGGCAAGGCTGTAGACAGCTTTACGGACATGAGGCCGGGAGGCGGTGTGTTCTCTGTTAATTCTACGGATGGCGGGGAGATCGCTCTGGTTACGGTTTATGATGGGGATGGGAAGCTAAAGGGCGTTAAAGCTATGCTGTCGTATCGTTTTTAAGACTTTGAAAAAGTAAATGGTACGATTTGGAAATGCTTTCTTTGTTTAGCGGCGCAGATTTTGAGAAAGGAATTGCTGCTTGATACAGCTCGATTTCCATATTACCATTATAAAATAAATGGCTTTTCCCTTCTAAAAAGCTTTGAATTATAATCGCAAAACTGGCCTGTTTTGCGCCCCGGACTTTTGAATATTATCAATAAATCATAAAGCTTCTCAGGGCGCAAGTTTCAGAAACACAAACCACTCAACCGTGCGGAAATTCGGTTGGTACATGCCCACTCATGCTTTTTCCAAACGTTCATTTATGAATGTTTATCCACCTCCAAAATCACGTACTGAGGGGTGAGCGCGTCCCGGTGGGGGGGGAGGTCTCCAGTGGAGACCGAGCTGACAGGTGAAAATTGAATCCTTCTGCCCTGCCAAAGAAAGCCGAAAAAGCAGTTGCTTCTTCGGCTTTCTTCTGTGGGTGCAAATGGCTCTAAACTGCGGCATGCGGAGCGTGCTGAGGGGTGAGCGAGCGCAGAAAGTCATGGCTTTCTTGGCGCATCTGGTGATATTGACATCGGTGTCGGCGCTCTCTACATAACCATATTCAATGCCTTTACCTCCAAATTCTCTTTCCCCATTACATCCCCCTGCACGACTGTGATCTGCTTGGACTCCCCAGCGGACAGATCAAACCAGTTGTCGGAGAACAGGCAGTCTCCCTGGACCGTATCCAGCATGACGGCCTTTGCGTACCGGTCGGCTGTTACGGTAATTTCCTGTCCGCTCACCTCCAGGCTGATATTTAGGGGCTCAAAGTGGTATTCCTTCGGCAGACAGAACAGGGCTGTTTCGCTGCTTAAGGGGACGTCGTATTTATCATGCAGCGTGTACTCCAGATATGACCCGTCCCGGTGGTTTTTCAGGTCCTCGGCGAAGTTCAGGCTGTATGCCAGTATGCTCTCTCCTACTGGTACCGTCAGGGGCTTTTCACCAGCCTTTGCGACCATTCCCAAGTTATCCCGCAGTTTCCACAGGACTTTCCCTGAAAACCCTTTCCCACTCTGATTTGACAGCCACAGCTCCGCGCGGCTGTCTTCCACTTTTGCGCTGAGCAGCACGGGCGCAAAGAAACGTTTTATAAAATATTGCAGGGCCTTCCAGCGCCCAAAATAGTCCACTCCCGACCAGGACACCACCGGCCAGCAGTCGTTATACTGCCAGACGATCGTCCCGCGATTAAAGGCGCTCTGGCGACGGTAAGTTTCGGCTGTGAACTTCATGATCTCCGCGGCCATCAGCTGGGACAGATATACATAATCCCCGAAATCCTCCGGAACGGTGTAGTCTCTGCCCATGTATTCCTCAATGGTCTCGTTACCGTTTTTGCACTTCTGGTGGGCGTACATCACCGGCGAATCCGGCCGCATATCCTCCTGCACACAAAATTCTTTTATCGTTTTCATGGATGGGTAGCTTTGGAAACCCACCTCCGACAGCATTCGGGCAGGGATCTTCGCCATGACCTGATAAGGCAAATTGCCCACATATTGCAGATAGAAGTGCATATCTCCGTTGGTAATCATATCCTTGATGGAGCCCTCCACCCCTTCCGGCAGGGAGGGCGAGGACGACACATATGGTATCTGCGGGGCATATTCAATGCTGGTCTCTTTCAGCAGCTGCCGGAAAAGCCGGTCATAATTGTCCGTCAGCACCTGAACCATTTTGTCTGTAAGGGCGCCGCTTAAGCTGCCGAAGGTTCCCATCAGAGCTTTGCCAATGGGGTCGTTGGGATCGGTCATGCACTGCTGGACCAGCCCAATCTCGTTGTTGCCGCAAAGCACCAGCAAGCTTGGGTGGCTTGCCATCATTTTGACCTGCTGCTCCGCTTCCATACGGATATTTTCGCAGAACGCATCATCTGCCGGGTAAGGGCGGCAGGCGAACATGAAGTCCATGTATACTAATACCCCCGCGCGGTCACACAGCTCAAAAAACAGCTCCGGCGGATAGTAGGCCCCACCCCACACCCGTATGCAGTTCAGGTTGGAGCGCAGCGCGTTGTCCACCAGCCGTTTCCAACGTTCTGGGGTGGATCGGCCCAGGAACGCGTCTTCGATGACCATTGCCTGCCCCCTGATATAGACGGGCCGGCCGTTGATTTTGAACGAATAGTCGCAGCAGCCGTCCGGTTGGCGGGAACGGTCCAGCTCCACCGTGCGCAGGCCAATATGCTTTTCCAGGGCATCAAGCGCCCTGCCGTCCTTTTGGGCTGTGATACGCACGGTGTAAAGCGGCTGCTCCCCAAAACCTACCGGCTGCCATAGCCGGGGATTTTCTAGTTTCACCTGAAAAGCTCCATTTCCCGCTCCTATGAGATTTCCTTCCGGATCCAATACCTCGCCGCGCAGCATTACATTCTCGTCCCACACCTCTGCCTCCGGGGCGATGTCCAGAGTAACCCGGCCCGGCGTATGGTCTTGCACGATGCTGATCCAATCCAGCCGGGCCCCGTTAAATGCCTCTATGCTGATGTCCCGCCAGATGCCGCTGTCCGGCAAGGACAGGCCCCAGTCCCAGCCATACATACAGGCAGCTTTACGTAGTCCTGTGGGAAAGCTGCCCATTCCAGACCCTTCCAGCCCGGCGGTGGGAGAGCGGAACAGAACGGACAACGTATTTTCCCCGGCACGAAGCCTCCCCTTCACGTCAAACCGATACATTCGGTGCATATTATCGGTCTCGGCCAAGCGCTCCCCGTTCAGGGTGATTTCAGCCAGGGTATCCAAGCCGTCGCAGCGCAGGTATACACGGTCATGGGCCAGCAGCTCAGCCTCCACGTGGAATGCCCTGCTGAACACATAGTCTTTGTCGAACACAGGCAGCACCTTTGTTTCGTTATCCCGCCAATAGGGGTCTGGAATTTTCTCCGCCGCCAGCATGGCCTCCGCCACCGTGCCGGGAACATTTGCGGGGAGTGTTTCGCTTTCCCCTAAAACGCACATCTGCCATAACCCATTCAGATCGATCGCTTTCACCGTTATCCCTCCGTTCAGATTTATTGCTTGCATTATAGTGGAGAAAGAATTATAGTAAGAGCATAAATCTGAGATTTCTGATATATTTATGAGGTGATTTTGTGGCGATCTGCGACGCGAAAAAGGCGGCTGAGTCTTTGATACTCAGCGGCTTTCGCCATCATGATCCGGAAGAAGAAACTCTGCTCATTGAGCACTATCTCACAGGAGGCGCCGAGGAAGAACTTCTTCCCTATCTGGAGCACTCGAAAAGCTATTTCGACGTTATGGCCCCCCAACGGCTGCGGGCCATGAAGAACGGTGTCATCGTCCTGGTGGCGTTAGTGTGCCGGGCGGCGATTCGGCTGGGGCTGGATCCGGAGGAGAGCTACTCCCTCAGCGATTACTATCTGTATACCGTAGAGAACTGCCAATTGAAAGAGGATGTGGAACTGCTCTCTATCCAGGCGCTCAGGCACTACGCGGCGCTGGTGCAGGCCCTGGAAACGAAGGCTTACACCCAACCGGTGGCAAAATCAATTCGTTTCATGCAAGCCAATTTGTACGGGCGCTGTACGGTGGAAGCCGCGGCTTCCCACGCTGGGCTGAACCCACAGTATTTTTCCGGGCTGTTCAAGCGGGAAACCGGCCTGCCTCCCAGCCAATATATCCGGGAAAAGAAGCTGGACGAAGCCGCAAGATTACTGCGGCAGGGAAAGCACCTTGTATTTGAGATTGCGGAAATGCTGGGATTTTCCAGTTCCTCACATTTTGAGCGGGCGTTTAAGGATAAGTTCGGAATGACGGCAAAGCAATTTGCTAAGGCGGAGGGTGTCAGACCGAGGTAATCAGTTTTTGGATTTATAAGATAACAAGCAAAAAAGCAGCAAGGAGATTGCCTAGGAAAATGGGTTTAAAAAGGTTTCTGAGCACGGGATTACCTATATTAGCGGGCACTGCTGCTGTATTAGCCGCTGTGGGTAATTATGATGAATTGGGTACCTTCCTAAAAAACGCCGCAGACGAAGAACTGGATACGGAACGAGAAAAAGTGAGACTTGATTCCTGCAATCCTGGCCTTGATGAACAATATCGAATCAGGTGCCATGAAAAGCTGAAAGGATATGCCGCAAGCGCGGCATATCCTTTTTTACAGCGACGAAAATCCTTTCGGTCTGTTTCCAAATTGGTTTCCCGGTATAAGCGGCGCAATGATCTGATGAGAAGAAACCGATTGCTTTATTTCCCGCTTTCTCCATAGTTGGAAAGCACACGGGCGGAAGGGTCGTTGACCTCACAGCCTTTCCAGCTGCGGTTTGGCATCCAGAAATCGGAGATCATTTCGGCCTGGCCCGGGTAGCTTTCCTCGAAAATTTCACGATACAAAAGGCTTTCTTTGGTAAAGGGCCTGCCGTGAGAATAGCCTTGCCGCTTTTCCTCAAATTCCCTGTCGGTGTAGACGCTTTCCGCCAGCGCTTTCAAATCGTCCACCATGGAATGACCCACCGCGTCGGAAAAGGCCGCCTTCTGCCGCCAGAGAATTTCCTCCGGCAAAAGCTTATCGTTCTCAAAAGCCTTTCGCAGCAGATATTTCCCCATGCCGTAGGTGTTTGTTTTCAAAGCGGGGTCTATACTCATCACATACCGCACAAATTCCAGATCGCCAAAGGGGACCCGGGCTTCCAAAGAGTTTACGGAGATACAGCGGTCGGCGCGGAGCACATCGTACTGGTGCAGTTCTCTGACGCGTTTTTGCGCCTCCTGCTGAAAGGCTTCCGGTGAGGGGGCAAAATCCGTATATTTATAGCCGAACAGCTCGTCGCTGATCTCTCCCGTAAGCAGCACCCGCACGTCCGTCTGCTCATGGATCGCCTTGCAGCACAGGTACATGCCCATGCTGGCCCGGATGGTGGTGATATCCCAGGTCCCCAGCAGGGAGATCACCGTTTTCAGGTTGTTCAGCACGTCCTGCCGGGTCATATAGACCTCTGTATGCTCAGCGCCTATGAAATCCGCTGTTTGGCGGGCATACTTCAGGTCGATGGCGTCCCTGTCCATGCCGATGGCAAAGGTTCGGATCGGCTTTTTCAAGAGCCGGGAAGCAATTCCGCAGACAAGGCTTGAATCGAGGCCGCCGGAAAGCAGAAAGCCCAAGGGGGCGTCGGCGTCCAGGCGCTTTTCCACCCCCGCGATGAGTCTTTCCCGAATTCCGGTGCAGATGGCGTCGAGACCGCCGCTTACGGTTTCTGTGGAGGCGGATGGATCGGCGTAGCGGGTGAACGAACCGTTCGCGTAATAGCAGCCGGGGGGGAAAGGACGGATCGCTTCGACTAAGCCCATCAGATTTTTCGGCTCGCTGGCGAAGGCCATGGCGCCGCTGTCAAGCGTTCCATAATAGAGGGGACGAATGCCGATGGGGTCCCTGGCGGCGATCCAGTCCTGCTTTTCGCCATCGTACAGGATCAGTGCAAATTCCGCGTCCAGCATGGAAAACATATTTACGCCGTATTCCCGGTAGAGGGGTAGAAGGATCTCGCAGTCGGAGCCGCTTTGAAAGCGATAGCCCGCCTGCTCCAGCATTTTCTTTTTGGGGCGGAAGCCGTAAAGCTCTCCGTTGCAGACCACCGCATTCTTTCCCAGATGAAAGGGCTGCATGCCGCTTTCTTCAAGCCCCATGATGGCGAGGCGCTGAAAGCCAAGACAGCCCTTTCCCGCATTTTCAAGCCGTTCCATATCCGGCCCTCTGGAATGGGTGCGGGCAAAGCAGCGCTTCAGCTGCTTCTCAGGGACGCTTTGCTCTGTGAATCCGAGAATGGAGCACATAGGCGTTCTCCTTTCTGTCAATCTACGATTTTTCCCTCAAATCTTGCTTTCTCTCCATGAGCAGGCACCGCGGTGGGATATCCGCCACCGAAACAGGCGGTGCAAAGTCCTTCCGGGGAAAACTGTCTAACACTGTCAAGGCTGAGATATCCCAAACTGTCCGCGCCGATGAGCTTTGCAATTTCTTCCGGAGTGTGGCGGTTCGCAATGAGATTTTCCGGGCTGTCGATGTCGGTGCCGTACCAACAGGGCGCCGTAAAGGGCGGAGCGCACACACGCATATGCACCTCCGCCGCTCCGGCTCTTCGAAGCTGGGCGATGATCCGTTTGCTGGTTGTGCCGCGAACAATGCTGTCGTCGATCAATACCACCCGCTTTCCCGTTACCACCGAACTGATGGGATTGAGCTTCAAATCCACTCCCGCTTCCCGCAGCTCCTGCGTGGGAGCAATAAAGGTGCGGCCGATATACTTGTTTTTGGTAAAGCCCATTGCATAGGGAATGCCGGATCCTCTGGCGTAACCAATGGCGGCGTCCAGGCCGGAATCGGGTACGCCTATGACTAAATCGGCAGCCGCGGGGTGTTCCTTCGCAAGCAGCAGGCCCGCGTTCTGCCTTGCCAGCGTGACGCTTACGCCGTCTATGATGGAATCGGGACGGGAAAAGTAGATGTATTCAAAGGCGCAAAGTGTTTTTGGAAGTGTTTTTGGGCAGCTTCCGAGGGGACGGATGCTGCTGCGCACGGCTCCCTTTTCCGCCACGATGATCTCGCCGGGGAGAACGTCACGGACAAAGGCGGCCCCAACAGCGTCCAGCGCACAGCTTTCGGAAGCGAATACAATCGCGCCGTCCTCCCGCTTTCCCATACAGAGCGGCCGGAAGCCGTGAGGATCTCTGACGGCAATGAGCTTTCGGGAGGAGGAGATCACCAGGGAGTAGGCCCCGTCGATCCTGCGCATGGCTCTGCTTACCGCTTCCTCAATGCTTCCGCAGCGCAGGCGTTCCTGAACGGTAAGATAGGCGATTACCTCCGAATCTGTCGTGGTATGAAAGATCGATCCGTTTTCTTCCAGCTCCTTACGCAGTTCAAAGGCATTGACAAGATTTCCATTGTGGCACAGTGCCATGCGCCCCTTGTGGTGATTGATCAGCAAAGGCTGAACGTTCCGCTTTCGGTCCGCTCCGGTGGTGGCGTACCGCACGTGCCCTACGGCGATCGTTCCCATGCCCAGCTCTTTGAGCCGGACGGAAGAAAAGATGTCGCTGACCAGGCCTGCTTCCCGGCAGGCGGTAAACACCCCCTGGTCGTTGACTACAATCCCGGCGCTTTCCTGCCCCCGGTGCTGCAAGGCTGTCAGACCGTAATAGGTCAATGTGCTCAAGTCGCGGGATTCCGGGGCGCAAATCCCAAACACACCGCATTCCTCATTGAGCTTTCTCATTATTCCACGTCCTGAAGGGCGTCAAAGCCCTCTTCGCCGGTGCGCACCTTTATTACGTTCTCCACGTCATAGACGAAGATTTTCCCATCGCCGATATGCCCGGTATACAAAACCTTTTTGGCGGTCTCGATCACGTCCCGCACCGGCACGGAGCTGACGACCATATCCACCTGCACTTTGGGCAGCAGACTTGCCTCCACCGCCACGCCGCGGTAGTATTCCGGGCGGCCCTTCTGTATGCCGCAGCCCATGACGTGGGAAACGGTCATACCGGTGATTCCAAGCTTCGTCATGGCTTCCTTCAGGGCGTATAGCCGCTCTTCCTTGAAGATGATCTCCACCTTGGTGAATTTGCTGCCGTCAGGTTCGAAGGAAGGCTCCCGCTTGACCGGGACGGCCTCCGCCACCGGAGTGGTGCCGGTTACGGCGACGATTTCCTCACTGGAGGCAAAGGCGGCGTACTTCTCCACAGCGGGGGCAAAATCCGCATAAGCGCTGGGAAGGCCGTGCTCGGAAATATCCAGGCCCCTGAGCTCATCCTCCGCTTCGGCCCGGAGTCCGTTGGTCTTCCGAATGACCTGGAAGGTGACGAGCATGGCGGCTGCCGCATAGACGGCCACCGCCGCAAAGCCGAGGAACTGGATTCCCAGCAGGCGGAAGCTGCCGGTATAGAACAGGCCGGAAAGTCCGGCGGGCGCGTCCGGGTTTGCCAGAAGACCTACTGCCAGGGTGCCCCAGGCGCCGTTTGCCATGTGAACGCCTACAGCGCCCACGGGATCGTCTACATGCAGCTTCAGGTCAAGCACCTCTACCACGACCACTACCAGAATGCCGGAAACAATGCCTACAACGGAAGCGCCGATAGCGTCAAAGGCGTCGCAGCCCGCGGTAACGCCCACCAGGCCTGCCAGAGAAGCGTTCAGGCACATGGAAACATCGGGCTTTCCGTTTTTGACCCAGGTATAGATCATGGTGGTGCAGGTGGCCACAGAGGGGGCGATGGTGGTAGTCAGAAAAATGGAGGACAGCTCGGAGGGTGTGGTGGCCGCCGCGCCGTTAAAGCCGTACCAGCCCAGCCAAAGAATGAATACGCCCAATGCGCCCAGAGGGATGGAATGGCCGGGAATGGCGTTTATCTTGATCACTTTGCCGCTCTTATCCCGAACATACTTGCCGATCCTAGGCCCAAGAATGACCGCTCCCACCAGGGCCGCAATGCCGCCCACCATGTGAATGGCGCAGGAACCGGCGTAATCGTGGAAGCCCAGCTGGGAAAGCCAGCCGCCGCCCCAGATCCAATGCGCCTCGATGGGGTAGACCAGAAGGGAGATCACACCGGAATAAATGCAGTAGGCGGA
Source organism: Neglectibacter caecimuris (assembly GCF_034335015.1). NCBI lineage: Bacteria > Bacillati > Bacillota > Clostridia > Eubacteriales > Oscillospiraceae > Neglectibacter > Neglectibacter caecimuris. The sequence goes on from NZ_JAWXXK010000006.1 coordinate 126,472, forward strand.
AAATTTGGTGCGCTCCGCCATGGCGCCGGACACGATGGTGGCGGTGGTGGCGCAGAACACAAGGTTAAAAACGAAATAGGAAGCATCGGTAAAGCCCTCTGCGGGAGAAGCGATGAACTCCCGGAAATGGGTGAACAAATCCATATTGGGCAGGCCGATCAGGCCGAACAGGGCGTCTTCTCCCATCATCAGTGTATATCCCAGTAAAGAAAACACCACTGTGCCAATACAAAAATCCATCAGGTTCTTCATAATAATATTGCCGGCGTTTTTGGCCCGGGTAAAGCCCGTTTCCACCATGGCAAAGCCCGCCTGCATCCAGAACACCAAAGCAGCTCCTATCAAAAACCAAAATTCAACTGACATACTCTGTTACCCCTTTCTTTTGGAAAGCAAACGATTATACGCCGAACAGCAGATCCCCGTAGGTGGGGAAGGGCCAATCTTTTCGCGGCACCACTGTCTCCGCCTTATCGCAGGGCGTGCGGAGCTTTTCCATGGCGGGAAGAATTTCGTCCCGGATAAAGCAGGCTTCGGCGGTAACGTCCCCGGCGCGCTCCAGCCCATCGACGGCGTTTTCCAATTTTTCCGCGGCGCTGTCGATTTCGTCCAGCAGGGCGCACAGCACATCGCTCAGCTTCTGTTCATAGCCGCTGACCGCGCAGCCGGAGGCCTTTTTGTCCGTTATGGCCTTTGCCAAACGGGCCGAACTTCCCGCCGCTGCCGGCAGGATCTCCTTTCTTGCCATATCCACCATGGTCAGGGCCTCGATCTTCACCGTGCGGGTGTAATTTTCCAGCTGGATCTCATAGCGGGAGCGCAGCTCGCTTTCCCGGAATACACCTTGGGAAACGAGCATATCCACATTCTCTTGATCCAACAGACGAGCCATGGCGTCCGGCGTGGTGGGCAGGTTCAAAAGTCCCCGCTGTTCCACGGCTTCTTTGATCCAGCTTTCATCGTAGCCGTTGCCGTTGAAGATGATCCGCTTGTGGGCGGTGATGGTTTCCTTAATGAGCGTATGCAGGGCGCTGTCAAAGTCTTTTGCCCCCTCCAGCGTATCGGCAAACTGCCGCAACGCCTCCGCCACAGCGGCGTTGAGCATAATGTTGGCGCAGGCAATGGAGTTGCTGGAGCCCACCATGCGGAACTCAAACTTGTTGCCGGTAAAGGCAAAGGGAGAGGTGCGGTTGCGGTCGGTGGCGTCCCGGGTGATCCTGGGGAGGGCGTCTACCCCGAGAATCATTTTCTGTTTCTTTGCTCCGGCATAGGGGGAATCCGTTTCAATGGCCTCCAGCACGGCGGAAAGCTCGTCGCCCAGGAAAATGGAGATCACGGCGGGCGGGGCTTCGTTTGCCCCCAGCCGGTGATCGTTCCCAGCGGTGGCCACGCTGAGACGCAGCAGGCTCTGGTATTCATCCACCGCCTTGATCACCGCCACCAGGAACAGCAGGAACTGGGCGTTCTCATAGGGGGTCTCGCCGGGAGAAAGAAGGTTTACTCCCGTATCGGTAGCCATGGACCAGTTGTTGTGCTTGCCGCTGCCGTTGACCCCGGCAAAGGGCTTTTCATGAAGCAGGCACACGAGGCCGTGCTTTCTTGCCACCTTCTTCATGATCTCCATGGTCAGCTGGTTGTGGTCGGTGGCCGCGTTAGTGCTGGAATAAATGGGGGCAAGCTCATGCTGGGCGGGAGCGACCTCGTTGTGCTCTGTTTTCGCCAGCACCCCCAGCTTCCACAGCTCCTCGTTCAGGTCGTCCATATAGGCCTGAACTCTGGGTTTAATAGAACCGAAATAGTGATCCTCCAGCTCCTGCCCCTTGGGGGGCTTTGCCCCAAACAGAGTGCGGCCAGTGTAGATCAGATCCCTGCGCTTTAAGTACATCTCCCGGTCCACCAGAAAGTATTCCTGTTCCGGCCCCACGCTGGTGGTGACCCTGGTGACCTCATCATGGCCGAAAAGCTTCAAAATCCGCAGAGCCTGCCGGTTCAGGGCTTCCATGGAACGCAGCAGGGGCGTTTTTTTATCCAGGGCTTCTCCACCGTAGGAGCAGAAGGCCGTGGGAATACACAGGGTTTTTCCCTTGATGAAAGCATAGCTGGTGGGGTCCCAGGCGGTGTAGCCCCTGGCTTCAAAGGTGGCCCGCAGGCCGCCGGAGGGGAAGGAGGAAGCGTCCGGCTCGCCCCGGATCAGCTCTTTTCCGGAGAATTCCATGATCACCCGCCCGTCCGGCGCGGGGTTGATGAAGCTGTCGTGCTTTTCCGCCGTAATGCCTGTCAGGGGCTGGAACCAGTGAGTAAAATGAGTGGCCCCTTTCTCCACCGCCCAAGCGCACATGGCGGCGGCCACCGCGTTGGCCAGGGACAGATCCAGCCTTGCTCCCCTGCGGATCGTCTGTTTCAGGGAATGATAGATTTCCGGGGACAGCCGGGCCCGCATGACCTGGTCGTCAAAGACCATGCTTCCGAAATAGCTGGGGACATTTTGCTTATTTTCCATATTGACCGCTCCTTCAACAAAGATTGACAAACAAAAAAGAGAGACAACAGCCGGAGCTTCCTCCGAGACGCCGTTGTCTCTCAACGCCGACTACTATACACCTGTTTTTGCAAGTTGTCAAGTGCAAAGCTTCATTTTTCTTCGATTTTTTCAAAAAAATTTTTTGAATATGAAGTATTGACAAGCCGCCCCTTCATATTGTATAATATGCGCTGAGAACAAAGGCGTTCTCTTTTGTTTGCTGCGGGCAAAGAAAAGAAAGCGCCTTTGTTCTTTCTTTATTCAGGAAAGGAAAGGGATTGTTATGACAGCTCCGAATCTGAAAGAAGGGAAGGTGCGGATCCCCTCCGGCTGTGCAATTTCCGCAGTGATCTCCCGGGAGGGCCGCAGAATGACCGGCGAGGGTATCATTCGCTCCATGCGGCCCATGCACGAGCGCTCCAACGGCCTGGGCGGCGGCTTTGCCGGCTACGGCATCTACCCGGAGTACCGGGATTTCTTTGCCCTGCACATCTTTTACGACAACGACAGTGTCAGAAGCGAGTGCGAGACCTATTTGCGCTCTGTGCTGGAGATCGTCCGGGCGGAAAACATACCCACCCGAAAGCTGCCGGCCATCACGGATGAACCCCTGATCTGGCGGTATTTCGTCACCCCTCTGCGCTCGGTGCTGCAAAGAATGCAGCTGGACGAAAACGAGTTTATCGCTCGGGCGGTCATGCGCATCAACACCACTATCGATGGGGCCTATGTGTTTTCCAGCGGAAAGAACATGGGGGTCTTCAAGGCGGTGGGCTACCCGGAGGACGTGGGGGAATTTTACCGGCTGGAGGAATACGAGGCCTACTGCTGGACCGCCCACGGCCGTTATCCCACCAACACTCCCGGCTGGTGGGGCGGGGCGCACCCCTTTGCCCTTTTGGACCGCACCATCGTACATAACGGAGAGATCTCCTCCTACGACGCAAACCGGCGGTTTATCGAGATGTACGGCTATAAATGCACCCTGCAGACCGATACGGAGGTCATTACCTATATCGCTGATTTCCTTCAGCGGAAGCAGGGGCTTTCCCTGTCGGAGACGGCCTCTGTGATAGCGGCTCCCTTCTGGAGCACTATCGAACGCAGGCCCGAAGCGGAGCGCCGTCAGCTTTCTTACCTGCGAACCGTTTTCTCCAGCCTGCTGATCACCGGCCCCTTTTCCATTATCCTGGGCTTCTCCGGCGGGCTGATGGCCTTAAACGACCGCCTGAAGCTGCGCAGCATGGTAGTGGGAGAAAAGGACGACCTGGTCTTTCTCGCCAGTGAGGAGGCCGCCATCTGCGCCATGGAGCCGGCGGCGGAGAATATCTGGGCCCCCTCCGGCGGGGATCCGGTCATCGTCCGTGTGAAGGAGGGAGCTTACTGATGGGAATTTCTTATTTTGCTCCGGAATTTGAAGTGATCCGGAATGAGGACCGCTGTATCCAGTGCCGGGTCTGTGAGCGCCAGTGTGCAAACGAGGTCCACCGCTATGACGGTGATCTCCAAAAAATGTTCAGCGATGAGACAAAATGTGTGGACTGCCAACGGTGCGTTTCCCTGTGCCCCACAAGGGCGCTGAAAATTGTAAAATCCGACTGCGCCCTTCGGGAAAACGCCAACTGGGACAGCGACACTATCAAGGAGGTCTACAAGCAGGCGGGGAGCGGCGGCGTGCTGCTTTCCTCCATGGGGAATCCCAAGCCCTATCCCGTCTATTGGGATAAGCTGCTGATCAATGCCTCTCAGGTGACAAACCCCTCCATCGACCCTCTGCGGGAGCCGATGGAGACCCGGGTCTTTCTGGGAAAAAAGCCCACCCGGCCGGAACGGAGGCCGGACGGCTCCCTGAGCTGCGAGCTTCCTCCCCAGCTGGAGCTTTCCATGCCGGTCATGTTCTCCGCTATGAGCTATGGCTCCATCAGCTACAATGCCCATGAAAGCCTGGCCAGGGCCGCCGAAGAGCTGGGGATTTACTACAACACCGGCGAGGGAGGGCTTCACGAGGATTTTTACGCCTATGGCCCCAACACCATTGTACAGGTGGCAAGCGGCCGGTTCGGCGTGCATGAGGACTATCTCAATGCGGGCGCGGCCATTGAGATCAAAATGGGACAGGGCGCGAAGCCCGGGATCGGCGGACATCTGCCCGGCGCCAAGGTGGGGGCGGACATTTCCCGCACCAGAATGATCCCGGAAGGCTCCGACGCGATCTCTCCCGCGCCGCATCACGATATTTACTCCATCGAGGATCTGCGCCAGCTGGTCTATTCCCTGAAGCAGGCGACCCACCACCGGAAGCCCGTCATCGTCAAAGTGGCGGCGGTTCATAATATTGCGGCGATTGCCAGCGGCATTGCCCGCAGCGGAGCGGATATCATTGCCATCGACGGTTTCCGGGGCGGCACCGGCGCGGCGCCCACCCGGATCCGGGACAGCGTGGGAATCCCCATTGAGCTGGCTTTGGCCGCCGTGGATCAGCGCCTGCGGGACGAGGGGATCCGCAGCAGTGTGAGCCTGGTGGTGGGCGGCAGTATCCGCTCCTCCGCCGATGTGGTAAAGGCCGTCGCCCTGGGAGCGGACGCCGTTTACGTTGCCACGGCGGCACTGCTGGCTTTGGGCTGCCACCTGTGCCGTACCTGCCAGACCGGCAAGTGCAACTGGGGCATTGCCACCCAGCGGCCGGAGCTGGTCAAGCGGCTGAACCCGGATATCGGTTCCCAACGTCTTGTGAATCTGATGACTGCATGGAACCACGAGATCAAGGAGTTGATGGGCGGCATGGGCATCAACTCCATCGAAGCCCTGCGGGGCAACCGGCTGATGCTTCGGGGCATCGGACTAACTGAAAAGGAGCTGGAGATCCTGGGGATCTCCCACGCGGGAGCATGAAACGGATTTATGTCAAGGAAAAATGGTGCCTTGGGTGCCATTTGTGCGAATATAACTGTGCCTTTGCGGGCAGCGGAAGCGATGATATGGGAAAGGCGCTGAAGGGAAAGCCTATTTTTCCCCGGATCCGGATCGAGGAAGACGATAAAATCAGCTTTGCGGTAAGCTGCCGCCATTGTGACGATCCCATCTGCGTCAGAAGCTGCATTTCCGGAGCGCTGGAAAAGAAGGAGGGCGCGGTGCGGATCGACCGGGAAAAATGCGTGGGCTGCCTGACCTGCGTATTGGTCTGCCCCTATGGGGCCGTGACCGCCGGGCCCGACGGATCGGCGCTGAAGTGCGAGCTTTGCCTGGATAACGCCTGCGGTGAGCCGGCCTGCGTCAAGGGCTGTCCCAACGGCGCTATTGTTTTTGAGGAAGGGGAGGAGAAAGCGTGAAGCAATATGTCATCATCGGCGGCGGGGTCGCCGGTGTAAGCTGTATCGAGGGAATTCGCAGCCGCGATCCTGCGGGAAGGATCACGCTGATTTCCGAAGAGCCTGTTTCCAATTACGGCCGGCCGTTGATCTCCTACTATCTGGAAGGAAAAACCGACCTTTCCCGCATGAGCTACCGGGGACAGGATTTTTACGAAAGAAACCGCGTCAACGCCCTTCACGGGATCAGGGCGGAAAGGCTGCTGCCGGAAAAGCGGCAGGTACTGCTTTCAGATGGCAGCGCTCTCTTTTATGACGAGCTCTGCCTCTGCACCGGCTCTGTTCCCTTTGTGCCGCCCATGAAGGGGCTGGAGCGGGTGGGAAAAAAGTTCTCCTTTCTCACCCTTTCCGACGCCCAGGCCCTGAAGCAGGCCGTCACGCCGGAAAGCCGGGTATTGATCCTGGGCGGCGGGCTTATCGGCCTGAAGGCGGCGGAGGGACTCCATGGCCGTGCAAAGGAGATCACTGTCTGCGACTTAGCGCCGCATGTGCTTTCCAGCATTTTGCAGACGGACAGCGCCGCCCTGGTGGAAGCGCATCTGGAGCAAAATGGAATTGCTTTGAGGCTTGGAAAAACCGTGGAGGAATTTACGGAACATACCGCCCGGCTCACCGGGGGAGAAACGGTGGAATTCGATGTGCTGGTGCTGGCGGTGGGCGTGCGGCCCAATACCGTCCTGCTGAGGGAGGCGGGCGGAGCGGCGGAACGGAGCATCGTGACAGATCCCGCCATGAAAACCAGCCTGCCCCATGTGTACGCCGCCGGAGACTGCACCGGGCCGTATCTTATTTTGCCCCATGCCGCCATGCAGGGCCTGTGCGCAGGAAGAAACATGGCCGGAGGAACGGAGCGCTTCCTTTCCGACGTTCCCATGAATTCCATCGGATTTTTTGGCCTTCATTTGATGACGGCGGGTAGCTGTCCGGAGGGGGCAGAGGTCTATGAAGAAAAGGGAAAGAACACCATGAAACGCCTCTTTATCAAGGACGACCGGCTTTGGGGATTCCTGTTGCTGGGGAACGTGGAGCGGGCCGGGATCTACACCGCTCTGATCCGGGAACAGCGGCCGCTGAGTTCCCTGGATTTTGAGGCTGTGAAAAAATCGCCGGGGCTTCTGCCTTTTGGCGCGCAATATCGTGGTCAAACTCTGGGAGGTGTGGTATAATGACAGCAGCAAAGGAAATTTCCGCCGCCGGAAAGAGCTTTCAGGAATTGGGAACTCTTTTGGAACAGTCCTCCGGGCAGGTACTGCTTAAAGACTGCCTGGGCCAGCGCTTTCTTGGCGCAGGCATGAAGCAGCTGGACGTCAGAATCACCGGGATCCCCGGAAACGCCCTGGGAGCCTACCTCAACGGGGGCAGCCTGGAGGTGATGGGCAACGCCCAGGACGCCGTGGGCGACACCATGAACGCCGGGCGCATTGTGATCCACGGCAACGTGGGCGACACCGCGGGCTATGCCATGCGGGGCGGCTCCATTCTGGTGGAGGGCTGCGCAGGCTACCGCTGCGGCGTTCACATGAAGGAATACGAGGATAAGCTGCCGGTCATGGTCATCGGCGGCAAGGCGGGCAGCTTTTTGGGGGAATATCAGGCCGGCGGGATCATTCTGGTTTTGGGCCTGAACACCTCCGGCCCCATTGTGGGAAATTTTCCCTGCACGGGAATGCACGGCGGGAAGGTCTTCCTGCGCTCCGACTGCCGGGACATTCTGTTTCCCGCACAAGTCACCGCCCGGCCCGCCTCCGAAAATGACCTGGAGATGATCCGTTCCTATGTGGAGGAGTTCTGCCGCTGTTTCGGCAAAGATCCGGCGGAGGTTCTGGATGCGCCCTTTACCCTGGTGACTCCGGACGGCCGGAACCCATACCGCCAGATGTACGTTGCAAACTGAGAGAAGGAGAAATGACATCGCTATGAAATTTACCTGGGACGATGTGATACAGTATGTGGAAAGCGAGGACGTGAAGTTTATCCGCCTGGCGTTCTGCGACAAGCAGGGCAGGCAGAAAAACGTGGCCGTCATGCCCGGTGAGCTGCCGGAGGTCTTTGAAAACGGCTTTCCCCTGGAAAGCAGCGTGCTGGAGGGACTGCCGGAGGGAAAGCTCCTGCTTTTCCCCGATCCCGAAACGCTGATCCAGCTCCCCTGGCGGCCCCAACACGGGAAGGTGGCCCATATGTTCTGCGACCTGTGCCTGCCGGACGGCTCCCCCTTTGAGGAGGATCCCCGCCGGCAGCTGAAGCTGGCGGCAGAGAAAAAACCTTCCGGTCTACTGCTCAACGCCCTGATGGAATTCACCCTGTTCCGGCTGGACGAGCACGGGCTGCCCACGGAGGATCCCTGCGACTGTGCCGGGTATCTGGACATTGCCCCGGAGGACCGGGGAGAAAATGTGCGCAGGGCCATCTGCCTGACATTGGAGCAGATGGGGATCCAACCCAAGGGCTCCCTCCACGCCAAGGGCCCTGGGCAGAACCTGATCCTTCTCCACAGTGCCGGTCCGCTGGCTGCGGCGGATCGCATGGTGATCTTCCGGGCTGTGGCGCGCACCATTGCCGCCCAAAACGGTTTTTATGCCGATTTTTCTTATCCTGCAAATCATATGATCCTGTTGTCGTATCATGATGGGCAGGAAACGCGGTTCCCGGTAGAAGGTCCGGAGCAAAATCCCTATAGTTTGATCGCCCGGTTACTTCGAGACTAAACAGGCTTTTCCAGTATTTCAGGAAAGGAGGCGGGCCTATGGTGTTTCAGCCTAACACATATAGTGTATTGTTGGTTTCTGCGTCAAAAAAACTGAATCAGGCCCTCTCTTCCTTTCTCTCTCCGGGGGAATATGAGCCTGTGGTCACGGCGGGCAGCATTGGAGAAGCAAAGCGCCTTTTGCTGGAACAGGATTTTGATTTGGTGCTGGTCAATTCTCCTCTGCCGGACGACCCCGGAATAGATTTTGCGGAGGAGGCCTGTGCCAAAACGGACGCGGGAGTGCTGCTGCTTGCGGGAACGGATTTTTTTGAAGAGCTTCACTATCGGGTGGTGACCAGCGGGGTCGTCGCTCTTTCAAAGCCCAGCAGCGGCGTTCTATTCGCTCAAGCCGTCCGCGCGTTGTGTGCCACGCGGGAGCGATTACGTCGGCGGCGGGAAAATCAAGCCACCGTAGAAGAAAAAATTCGGGAGCTGCGGATCGTCAACCGCGCCAAGTGGCTTTTGATTGAACAGAAGCATTTGACCGAGCGGGAGGCTCACCGCACCGTCGAACAGCTCGCTATGGAACGCAGGGTCACCCTGCGCCAAGCCGCGGAAGCGCTATTGCAAGAGTGCCCCCACGAAACATAAAAGCCATGCTGGAGTTGGTGTTTTCTTTTCTGCGGGTCAGATTTTGAACGGGCTTTTTTACTCAAAAATGTCGTTGACAGCTTTGTGATACCGATGATGTTCTGATGAACACGACAATTCTCCCTACCGGTATTCCGTTTTTGATAAACCACCTGCGGAGTGGATCGTAAAAAGCATACCGTTCAATGCCTCAAAAAACAGCTGAGCGGCGGGCAATGCCCGCCGCTGTACAAGAGGATATGCTGCGAATGCACTAATGAACTGTGATCCCACAGATATAGAAAAAGAATCAAAACTTACATTCTTTCACACCCAGCTTCATCATTGCCCCTTAGCACATCAAAGCTCTCCTCATACGCCAGTTCTCCGGAGCTGACTCTTTCCGCAAACAACAGCAAATTTTTAGCGGAAATCACCGATCCACAATAACCTGTCCTGTCGTGGATATAACGGATATTATCCAGAAATGAGCCACGAAATTCTGAAGAAACAAAGAGAAAACTAAAATTCTGAACTTCATCGCTGAAGTTCTCCCACCAGTGGTTACGATTGATGTCGCCTCTTGATTTGTTTTCTTCAATGTAACGAATCATTTCGTCCGCCTGCGGGATTGGCAGGTTATATCCATTGGAATAGGCTTTTGTATCGACGATCACACCGTCTGCGTTTTTATAGAACAGACCATCGGGCTTTCGAGAGCCACCGAGATGCAGACCCTGAAAATCCAGTTCTTCTGTCAAAAGAGACATGGTTTCAATTTCAAACTCTCGGCTTGAATTGTGGTCATAAGCCAAATCAATCAATGCCAAATATCTGTGGTCAATGCTGGTCAACTGCGCTCTCACTTCATCTTTCACTACAGAAAGCTCCGTCCTTTCTGTATACACAGCCTCAGCAGGAATTTCCAACTGAACAATTTCGTCTTTCAGCTTATAGCGTGCATCCCTGCGTTCAATTTCCAAGCCAATATCAGTGAAATTTTGCAAATCGTCTTGAATTGTCACTGTAGAAGCTTCGATTTCTTTAGCGGCGAGATACACTTGAATCTCTTCTACAGTCTTAGGACTGACAAGGGATTTCAAGATATAACATCTTCGATTGCGAAGATAATTACTATCGGGCGCTGCCGTAGCGAGCATATTCCAGAATACAACTTTCGGAGAACGGCGATGCCGGCTTCTCCCCAAAATCCGATTCAAACGGGACAGACCTTGTGCGGTTATCATATAGCTTTGTCCGATTTCCACGGTGTAATTTCTGCCAAGATACCACTCTGTAACGGTTTTCGGAATCTTTTCAATCCAGCCGATCTTACAAAGCCAACCGGCAATCATTCTGGCATATTTATCGCTGCTGCCCTCAAAATTTGCTCTGATTTCTGCTTTTTCTGCAAGAGTAGCTGCCGTGCATATCCCACCTACATAATAGGACTGCGGCAGGGAAGTGAATCCAGCCTCCCCAACAAAGCCAAGCTGTCTGCCAATCTCAAATTTTGTCAAATGCCCTTGTTCTGCTAACAGTCTTAAGACACGGCAAGCGGGCGGATAGGATTCCAACGCTTCTCCCAGAATAACCTTTTCTTCATCACTTCCAGCTTCACATAGCGCAAAACGCCGCCCAAGATTTGAAATACTACAGCTATCTGTATCGGAATCATACTTAATAAACGCAAGAGAAATACCCCAGCGGATAAAGCTGTCTGTTGACCAGTCGCTCTGGTAAGGCTTCTTTTCTCCGTTGGGCATATTCTTCTGCGCCGGTACAGCAGCTTGTCCAATGCCGGAGCAAGCTGCGTTTCCCCGCCCGCCTTTGCGAACAATCCTTTCTGCTTCTTCCTCTCTGTAACCAAACATTTCAATATTTTCCGCAACAGTAAGCTGGTTGGAAGAGCCGCTTCCTCGCAGAAGACTGTATGGAACAGCATTGCAGTTCTCTCCCGTAATCGCCATTATCAGCTCCTGCCGCCCATATCTTTCCGGCACATAAGCAGGAATCCATTGTTCCCGCAAAAGGGTATTCAATTCCGAATCGGGGGTGATAGCAGCCAAAACTCTTTTCAAATTTTCAAAGGAGCCGCCGTCCTGAACCCAGCCAAAAGCTCTACTCATTCGTAATCAACACCTCTTTCGTGGAAGTGTTTCTATCGTTTAAGTGGTAACTGCAATTTCCATATGCACGGTCAATCACATACGTTGTATATTTCTCCGCCCACCGCTTCAATGAGGTATGTTCCTGTCCCTTATGCTCCGTCACGTTTGAAAGGGCAAATTTCACACCCCGATCAGCCAAGGAATCCAGAATATCCATCAGATCAAGATCATCGTTTTTAGACCAACCCTTAAAGCCCCGTTTGCCGTCATTGTAGGAACCGATACTGAGCGAGTAAGGAGGATCACAATAAATCAAGTCACCCTCTTCCAAGACTGAAAAATCAAAATCACGGAAATCTGTACTGGAAAATTTGAAGGTCTCAATTCGCTCCACAAAAAACTGAAGCCGCTCTTGCAGAGCAGCATTGAAGCTGCTTCGATTCCTTCCAAATGGATTGTTGAATTCATGCTTGGAATTAAAGCGGAATTGATAATTGAAGCCATAATTCATCAGCAAATACAAATCCAGGGGATTTCTTTCAGAATGGTTGTAGAAGTTCCGAAATGCCAGATACCCTCCCTCATTCTCCTTGGAAAGCCCATATTCTTCGATCCTCTGTTCGGCATGAGCGAGAACCGCTTCGTAGCCGTTCTCTTGAAAAGCCCTATAAATATCAATGAGGTAACAGTTAATGTCATTGCAATATACATCTGCCGCATCTTCATTTACCGAAACATCCAGCCCGCCTGCAAAAAGGTCGACGAAGGTATTGCATTGCGGAAACAAAGGTAATATCTGCTCCAAAACACGATACTTGTTTCCTATATAATTCATGGGACTTTTCAGTAGTACCGTTTTCATGCTGTCACCTCATGTCGACAAAGTAAAGTTGTTCTTTCAGTCCTTTGGAGTTGTTCGGTATCTTGCTTTTGTACCGTCTGTACGGGATTTCCTTCAATTTCACCTTTCCATAATTAGAAAGCAAATCGGTAAGCTCTATTGTGGAAAGCAAGCCTTCATTGTTATAGCTTACAATTGCATATTTTGACTGAAGATTTTTGAACAAGGTTTGAAATGCATTTTTTACTTTCCCCTTTATGCAGAAATCTGACCTCTCATAATCCCTCATTCCGGTAACGCCATGTAAAGCAGGAGAATCATAACGTGCAATGGTTTCCAGCACATGATAATTGGGGCTATATTGTCTTTGGTTATAGGGGGGGTCAATGTAAACAAGGTCAAACCGCTTGTGCTTGCATAACTCTACCGCATCCATGTTGAACACCTCGCACTGATAGCGGCTTGGAACAATGGGAACGGGTTCCAAGTACAGCGGCTTGTATGTTCTGGCATCCCAATGCTTGAGATAAGCCGCATAGACTCCCGCAATATTTGAAACATAGGGAACTGCCAAAAGCAGTGATGTCAGCAGATAAAAATACTCATTTTCGGTGATTGAACTGCCAGAAAACCACAGTTCGATTTGCTGCCGAATGGCATCGATTTTTTTAGCGTTTCCTGGCTGAAAATACATTCGGGCAGAGGCTTCATTTGGGGAAAAGTTTTTGAAAACAAAGGAATTTTCTGACTCTTCTGGCTCTCGTAATCCATTCAAATAGGAAAACACGTCCATACCATTCAAGCCGCTGAAAGTCGGTGCGGTGTTCAAATCGAGATACCCACGGGCTATCACATAGCTCATGCACATCAGATCGTTGCTTATTACCTTGTACCCTTTTCGCTTGAAGAATTGAGAAACAACGCCTGAACCGCTGAACAGATCGCCAACTGTTTCGATGGGTCCTTTGATCTCTTCGGAAATGATATCATATATATCCTCAAGCAAAAGTGCCTTTGAACCAATGAAGCGCATAATCGCTCCTCCCGCATGGGCAGGCAACATATGCCATAATAGTTGAAAACAGTATACCACATCTAGGAGAAATTCGCAAGCTTTTCGAATCCTTGTTCGAGATTTTCTTAAAAGCAATGCGTGATTACAAATCACTTTGAAAAAGGTCAACGATTGCATCGATAAAAATCAATACAATTCCTATCTCTGACAGAGGAAAGTTGTAAGAAGCAAGTAAAGGGTAAGTCGGCGCTAATATACCGACTGCTAAAAGAAACGCCAACATCGGAATCAGTTGTCTGAATTCCGATTTCAACAAGCATGACCAAAATTTTGCACAAGTTTTCATAGGAATCCGCAAAACAATTTGGGTTAGATGTTTCACGAATGGAAGAAGTATAGCAAATAAAAAAGAAGTAAGTTCTAGCTTTTGTTGATTTGCAACTCGCAGTATACAAAGAAGAATAAAGGAAATGGCATACAACAAGTACACCAGCAAAGGGGCTAGCAGTGCTCTGATTTTTATATCATGCAGTACCTTTTTTGTGTTCTCATCACATTGCTCATTTAATTTTTTGTTATAAGGAACATTGATATCTTTTGATTTTTCATTCATTTCATTGCTTAAGAAAATCGCATATTTCAGATGTCTGTCAAAACAACTTCGGCGTAAAGAAACGGCACTTTCACTTCGCCTTTTGTCGTAAATAGTGTTCCTAAACGAGGTCCCTTCTTGTATCTGCTTTACGATTTCTTGTCTTAACTCAAAATTATTGTTTTTAAACTTTTGTTGGCAATCATACTGAATCTCTACAAATTGAAATTTCTTGTTTTCGCCGAATTTTCGACGGATGTAATATTCGCCGTTATGCTTAATTGCCACAAGGCACTTTTTTGTCTTTGGTTTTGCCATACAGAGTTTCCTCCATTTCATGTGTATAAAAAATTCTAGCATATACTCTTATACAATTTAATACTTCAAATTGTTATTAATCTATCAAAAAAGCTCTGCAACAAGAACTGCAAAGCAAAGATGACATGGTGCAATTTTCTTTGTTTTCAGCGTCTCGAATTTTGACCTGACTGTGAGTAAAAACTCGAAATATCATCAAGAAATCATCAGAAGGTTTTGGGGCGTGTACTTGCCACTTTGAAACGGCTCAACACTGCCAAAAAAATCCAGCTGCAATGTGGCTTAATTCAAATCCAACAGTCACTCTAAAACCGCATGCCGAGGGGTGAGTGTGTCCCGCCGGGACGACAGGCGAGAATCAAATCCTTCTGCCCCTGCAAAAAGTGAAACAGCTGCCCGTAAGGGTGACTATTTCACTTTTTTACTATATAGTTAACCACCGGCTAAGTCGGTGGAGAAAAGGAAAGCGAAAGTGTCAATTAGGTTTTAGGTTAAAGAAAAGGTCCCCTTTGATATAATGGAAACGGGTAACGCCAACGACATAAAAATCAAAGAAGGTCAGTCCAAATAGACGAGCAAAGTTTATTACATGAAATGGAAGTGCCAATATCACATCGTGCTGGTATCGAAGTACCGCAGGAAAAGTGGTGTATGGGAAACTACGAGCAAACATAGGAAAAATTTTAAGAAAGCTGTGTGAGTATAAGCCTGCAGAAACCATAGAAGTGCGTACCATACCGGATCGCATTCAACACCGCCCAAACTGAGCGCGGGGAATTCATGGGATAGAAGAAATGTAAGAAAGAAACGCCAAATCAAAAGTGCAGTTGGCGTTTCTCATTGTACGCCTTTAGGCGTCGCTGGTATCATGCCCTCTTAGAGCTTACCATTCATACCACGTCCTTTGGACGTGGTTTTTACCTCCGCCCGCTATTTTAGGCTCTGAGTGTTCCCGAATTTGAACATCAAAAACAATTTCACCGAATAGCAGCGGAAATCTCTTTGAGAGCTTCCTGCTCCAATTCCTTGCTTCTTCTCAGCATGGCAATGAGCGTTTGTCTTTTTTCTTTGGATTCGCCAATCGTCTCAGGGGATCTGTCCGATAAATCGTGTAAGCATTTTTCACACATGCTTATCATTTCCTCGTACTTGGAAATTGCCACTGTAAAGGGGCGGTGATCTATATCCATCAGGTTCTTGCTAAGCTCCAGAAATTGTTTGATGCGAAGCTTCCCCTCATAATGAATGAAAATGTGCGGAAACAGGCACTTTATGGCTATCATATCCTGATTGCTTTCCTTTTGAAGCTCCTGGCACCAGTTATCGTATATGACAGTTCCGTACCCAACCAGCGGCTCATCGGACACATTGCGCTCGTTTTGCAGGAGCGCAAGTCCCTTTTGCAAGGCTTCTCTGCATTTTTCCGAAGCGGGGACCGGCTTTGAACCTGGCTTGATCAGCAGCATGTCCGGCTTTTTCACATACCATGCCGGAAAGCTTTTCAGCTGCTCCATGGACATCACTGAATTCTTTTCATCATCGCCATCGAGAAACGGAAGTCCCTTCAACACCTTTCCCTGGTGAGAAAAGCCGGTTGCCAGTATCATGTCGGAATATTCCTGAGGGACAATAATTACGGGGTGTCCACTTAAAATGTTTTTTACGGCCAGACGTATAAAATCTTCTTCCGAGCAGTCCCTTCCGCTGTGAAGCTCTCCGGCCAGGCCATATACTGAAAGGCCGTTCATCAGTGCGTCTTTTGGCTCCCAGGAGTACCCGAAGCAGATGGAGGTAAACGCAGACTGTAAGATATATTCCGTGTCGTCATTTATCTGACGCCCCATAGGGTCCTTGCGCTCCTCAAGGCCCATTAACAGCTTGACCGCGGAGAGCATAGCCGGATATGCCATGCTTCGGGGCCAATTCCTGCCTGAAAAATTTGCGATAGGGGAATAGGGCAGCAATATATGTTCAAAATTTGCGGTTGCCGCAGGCTGGGCAAAGTTCGGAAAAAGAATAGCGTCCAGCGTACTGTTGAGTATTTCCGCCAATTTTACCAGCAAAGAAAGCTCCGGCATGGAATGGCCGTTTTCCCATTTACTCACCGCCTGGGGGCTGATATCCAGCCGACCGGCAAGGTCTTCCTGGGTCAGCCCCATGCTTTTTCTTAAAATTGCAATTTCCTTACCCGCTTTTACACTGTCCAACATAGAGATTCTCCTTATCTTGTTACTGGGATAGGCCCGCCTTTCTGGAATATTATAGTGGAGGCAGGTCTGTTTAGCAATATATGAGAGGTTGAATAGGAAAACAAAAAAACAACCTGTGGTTTACTTAGAATCCCTTTGAATAAATCGCACCTGGCGATCTGCCCGTTTTGTTTGCTTTTTGTTTTTCTGTGGGGCTTTCTTTCATTGCAAACTCAAAGACGGAATAAAAAAGAAATTGTGAAATTTTCCGCTGCCCTTTACAAGGAAAACGTTCTTTAGTATGATAAGAATAAGCTTTTTAGGGAGGGATTTCCATGAACTACCGCACGTTGGGACGTACCGGCCTGAAGGTCAGCGAGATCGGGTTGGGCAGCGAGGCGTTTGTCAATCAGTCCTTGGAATTCGGGGTGGAACTTGTTGACACTGCTCTTGACGCGGGGATCAATTATTTTGATCTTTATAACCCCGAGCCCTATGTCCGGGACGTGTTCGGAAAGGCCATGACGGGCCGCAGGGAGAAGTTCATCATGCAGGCGCATCTCTGTTCCGCCTGGCTGGACGGGCAGTATAAGCGCACCCGGAAAATGGACGAGGTTCGCGCCGCCTTTGCCGATCTGCTGAACCGCCTTCAGACCGATTATATCGACATTGGCATGATCCACTATGTGGACGAGCAGAAGGATTTTGACGCGGTGTTCGGCGGTGAAGTGCTGAAATTTGCCAAGGAGCAGAAGGCCGCCGGGAAGATCAGGCATCTCGGCATGAGTACCCACAACCCCAGAGTGGCCATTCAGGCGGTGAAAACGGGGGAGATCGACGTTATCATGTTCAGCGTTAACCCCGCCTATGATATTTTGCCGCCCAATGAGGACGTGGACACGCTCTTTGAAAAATCCACCTATGAGCAGCCCAATGTGCTGTCAAGCACCGACCCGGAGCGGCAGGAGCTTTACAGCCTGTGCGAAAGCCGGGGCGTGGCGCTCACCGTGATGAAGCCCTACGGAGGCGGCGCGCTTTTGAAAGCGGAGGAATCCCCCTTTGGCGCAGCCATGACCGTGAACCAGTGTCTGCATTACTGCCTGACCCGTCCGGGCGTTGCCGTGGTGCTGGCAGGGGCCCGCAGCGCGGAGGAGCTTTTACAGGCGGCCGCTTACTGTGACGCGGCGGAGGAAGAAAAGGATTATTCCGCGCTTTTGAGCAGCTGTCCGGCACACCCCTTTACGGATAAGTGCATGTATTGCGGGCATTGCGCCCCCTGCACGGTGGGGATCGACATTGCCACCGTCAATAAATTTGCCGATCTCTGCGAGGCCCAGGGAATGGTGCCGGAAACCCTGCGGGAGCATTACGGCGCGCTGGAGCAAAAGGCCGGAGCCTGTATTCAGTGCGGCGCCTGTGAGACCCGCTGTCCCTTTGGCGTGAAGATCATCGAGCATATGCAAAAGGCGCGGGATATTTTCGGAGAGTAAGTGCCTATCCCGAAATAAGATGTGCGCGGTTTATTTTGGGAGAGGCTCTAAGGAAAGCGGGTGAACCCATGAAACAGGAAGTAAGCTCCTGCAAGGCGATGGAAAGCATGGTAAAAGAGTACGGTATGCTTCCCATGTTTGAAAATCAGGTCCCGGGGTTTTCCATTGAGGAGCATACGCCCCGCAGCTTCTGGTTTGCTGAAAACACCGAAGGCCCCTGGGAATGGAAGGGCCCGGTGATCCGGCGGACGGGGGCGGCTTACGGCAAATTCTTCCGCAATAAGGCGGGGTACATCATGCCTGAGCTTTATCTGGATTTTGCCAATTACCGGCGGGACGGCTATGATTTTGACGCGCGGTATGACGATGGACTGGCTTCCCATACCGATTTGCTCATCTACAACGCCCTTCTGGAGCACGGCAGCCTGCTCACCGGCCAGTGGCGGCAAAAGAGCGGCTTTGCGGGCAAGGAGAAAAAGGGCGCGTTTGAAAACGCCGTCACCCGCCTGCAAATGCAGGGATATGTGATCATCACAGACTTTGAGTACGCGAAGGACAAAGACGGCAAAACCTACGGCTGGGGCATTGCCCGGTATTCCACACCGGAAGCGCGGTTCGGAACAGCCTTTACCGAACAGGTTTACCGGCACGCGCCCCGGGAATCCAAAGAGCGCCTGCTGGAAACGCTGCGAAGGCTCTGCCCGGAAGCAAAGGACAAGGAGCTTTTGAAGCTGGCGGGATAAGCGGCAGCACCGCTTGCGGCGCTTGTGCGGCCGACCAGAAAAGGCAAAACAAAATACGGCAATAGCGGAAAAGGTCTGGGCGAAGAAGCCCGGGCCGCTCCGTATGATTTCAGAAGGGAGCGGAAAATATGATCAATGTAACGGTTTGGTACGAGGCGCTGGAGGAAAGGGGAGAAATGCGGCCTGAGTTTGCCCCGCCCGGAAGCTCTGAGGAGCAGTTAAGACATTTCGGCGAGTTTCTGGAAAAATCGGCCGCCGGCGTGAAGGCGGCGTATCCCAATGGGCTGCTTCGCACGCTGTCCGATCATCTGCGTGAAAACGAGGATATGAACGTCACGTACACCACTTTGTACGACCCGGAGTTCGGTCTGCCGAACGAGCTGCTGGATAAAACGGACGTGCTTGTTTGGTGGGGGCATATGGCCCACCACGCGGTGCCGGATGAGCTGGCCTTTCGGGTGGTGGAACGGGTACAGCGGGGCATGGGCTTTATTGCCCTGCACTCGGCTCATCTCAGCAAGCCCTTCCGCTACCTGCTGGGCACCAGCGGCAATCTGAAATGGCGCGAGGTGGACTTCACCCGGGTGTACACCATGAACCGCACTCACCCCATTACACAGGGGATCCCCCAAACCTTTGAGCTGGAGCAGGAGGAGGTCTATTGCGAGCCCTTCGATATCCCCAAGCCGGACGACCTGCTGTTTGCCAACTGGTATCGGGGAGGCGAGCTGTTCCGCAGCGGCGCCACCTGGACCCGGGGCAACGGAAAGATCTTCTATTTCCAGCCCGGCCACGAGACCTTCCCTTCTTATCATAACCCCATTATCCTTCAAATCATTGTCAACGCGGTGCGCTGGGCCGCGCCTGTACAGTGGCTTGAAAAGCTTGAAAGCCCGATGATCGAGAAATCCCCGGAGGAATTGCTGAGATAAAGCGGTATTCCCGGTGCCCGTTTCAACTATGAAAAAAGCCAACCCTGTGTGCGGGTTGGCTTTTTTTATACTTCGTTTTTTCAGGGCCGATTCTTTATGGCATGCGCTGCGCGCAAGCGGTTGAAAAACATTTTCAGCTTGCAAGCCTTGGGAAGGACTTTGGCGCAGACACCGGCCTTTTGCCGCGGCTTGTTTCTGCCTTTTCCTCTTCTGTCACAACGCTTTTCGGGTCAAAATTCATAGTGAAAAATACCCCAGTCTGTTTCCTGTTCCCGAATTGCCATTGATGAGGAAAGAGACTCGATCTCATCGGCGGTGACTTCGCGGCCCAGTGCGCCGGAAAGGAAGATCCCTTCGCTGACCAGCATGGTTTGCAGCGCCAGCCACGCCGTATCGTACCGTTCCTTCAATTCTCCGGAAAGATAGGCGATCCAGCAAGCCTGGTCGTCCGCAAGAAACCGTGCGGAGGGATCCCGGAACACCTCGCTCCTGCCGTTTTCCTCGGCTTTTAAGTCGATATCCAGAAGAGAACCTTCCTTTGTGGTCAAAAATTTCAGGCCAAAAGAGGGATTTCCCTGTACCCACTCATCTGTCAGCCTCAGGCCGCCTTTGTCTCCCGCCAGAAAGGCGGGCCCAAACTCATCCATGTGGATCGCCCAGGCCTCCAGCACGTCCAGAGTCAGCCCATTTTCATAGGTCGCCAGTCCAACTCCCAGCTCTTCTACCTCCATACCCGCTTCTGAAGCTGTCCTTCCCAGGTAGGGCACTTTCTGATAGGTGTGTCCGGTCACCCGCTCCAGCTTGGGAGTTCCCAGAATGTAGAGCAGCTGGGAAATGTGATATACCCCCATATCATACAAAGCGCCGTGGCCGGCCCAGTGCCCGGAAATAAAATCCCTGGAAAACGCCGGAGGCGGAACGTCCAGCCCGGGCCGCATGCAGCGCCGCAGGCCCACAGAGCGTGCGTGATAAATCTGACCCAGCCGGCCATTTTCCACCATTTTTCGGGCAATGCGGCTTTGCGGGCGGAAGATGAAATCCAGGTGGATCGAAAGCTCTTTTCCGGACCGCTTCGCCTCTTCGTACAGCAGCTTTGCGTCCCGGTAAGAGCCCGCCATCGGCTTTTCGCAATAGCAGTGCTTCCCCGCGCGCAAAACCTCCAGGGCCATGGGAAGGTGGAGGTTGTTGTGCAGACAGACGTCTACCGCGTCAATATCCTCCCGCTTCAAAAGCTCCCGGTAATCTGTGTAGAGGTCTTGAATTTGGTATGCTTCGCCCCAAGCCTCCAGCTTCCTTCTGTCAAGATCACAGGCTGCCACCACCTTGGCGTTTGGAATGTTTTGATACCGTTCCATATGCTGCTTGGAGATCACACCCGTTCCGATCAAGGCCACACGAATTTCTTTCATAAACTCTCCCTTTCTTTTGTCGGCTATTAAAGATTTGCCTTTTTTCCGGCGGCGATCAACTGTTGGGAAGCACCGAGGGCGGCGCTACTTCCCAGGAACC
The DNA here is from genome assembly GCF_034335015.1 of Neglectibacter caecimuris. Lineage (NCBI taxonomy): Bacteria > Bacillati > Bacillota > Clostridia > Eubacteriales > Oscillospiraceae > Neglectibacter > Neglectibacter caecimuris. Next base: position 147,417 of record NZ_JAWXXK010000006.1, read on the forward strand.
GTCGTAGGAAAGGGGCGCCAGCACACGCCTGGCCTGGGCAAGCTGGAACGCCACGTTGCTGTATTCGTTGCTTGCCTTGTGGCATTCCACGCTCCAGCAGCCCTGATATCCCGCCGCCTTTAAGGCGGGGAGTACCCGATCCGCTTCCATGCAGTGTTCATAATTTATATGGATATGCATCGCCCTCTTGGCAAAGCGGCAATCGTTTTCGTCCTTCTCTTCCTCCGGTCCAAACCAGTTTCCGAGATGAAGGAGCAGCCCAAAATTCGGTTCGTTGACCTGCCGGAACAGGGTTTCGATCAGCGCGGGATCCCAGGAAGCGCCCCAGTGATTTTCCGGCCCCAGCTTCGCGCCGAACTTGGCGGCTTCCCGGCAGTATTCCCTGTATTTCTTTACCACATAATCCAGCTGTTTCTCACTTGCCTGCTCTTCCCGGATCCCCACGTCAATGCGGATCGTTTTGGCGCCCAATATTCTGCCTGCTCTGATATACTCCCAGGCCCGCTGTTCGTTTTCGTACCGCGTCTGGGGGTCGTTATCCCACAGGTGGGCCCGGTCACAGCAGAAGTTTACCACCTCCAGGCCCCGTTCCTCAATGGCGGCCTTCACCATTTGAAGATACGGTTCCTCTGTGGAATCGAGCATGCCGTTCCAGAGATCCGCTGTTTGCAGCCCATAGCGGTAACGCACCGTCTCCAAATAACCGAAAACGTCCATTGCGCCGAGATTTCGCAAGCCGTGGAAGGAATAAGACATCACCGCGAAATTTTGAAACTTGTTCATTTCTAATCACTCTCCTGAATATTTTTTCTTTTTATGAAGCTCCCCAAAAGCCCGCGATGGATCAGCCCTTTACGCCGCCCAGAGTAATGCCCTTTACAAAGTTGTTTTGGATAAACGGATAGACCAGGATCACGGGCAGAACACCCAATACCGCCATAGACATTCGTATGCCCTCGGAAGGAATATTTGCCAGCCCCACATTGGTGCTGGTAAGCCCGGCGGAGTTCGTTACAAGAAACTGAATGTTTTCCTGCATACGGTTCAGTAAATTTTGAATGCTGTAAAGATCCGTGGCGCTTGTGAGATAGATATAGCCGTTATTCCAATCGTTCCAATAGGCGATGCCCACAAATAAAGCGATGGTGGCGATGATGGGGCGGGCCATCGGCGCCGCGATGGAGCCGAAAATTCGGATCTCCCCGGCGCCGTCGATCCGCGCCGATTCCAGGATCTCCTCCGGGATCGCGGTGGCAAAATAGCTTTTTACCAGCATCACATTGAAGGCATTCATCAAAAGAGACGGCAGCAGCAGGCCCCAAAAGGTGTTTTTCAAATGGAAGATGGTGGTGTAATTGATATAGGTGGGAACCAGTCCGCCGTTAAACAGCATGGTGAAGAAGACCAGAAAGGTCAACACGCCTCTGCCCGGCATACCGGGGCGGGAAATGGCATAGCCCAGCAAAACCGTAATAACGGTTCCCAGAATCGTCCCGCAAAAAGTGAGAAGAAAGGAGATCATATACGCGTGAAGCACCTTGTTGGAACTGGTGTCAAAAATATACGCGTAGTTTTCCAGGCTCCAGGTGCGGGGAATAAAGTTGTATCCGTCCCGCAGCAGATCGTCGTTTGCCGTAAGGGACGAGGTAAACAGCAAAACGATGGGGATCAAAGCGCAAAGGGACATGATTGCCATAATGCAGTTGGCAATGATCTGAAAGACCCGTTCTTCTTTTGTCTTTACCATAAGCTCCTCCCCTTAAAACAACGCGCTTTCGCGGTCCAGCTTGCGTACCACCAGGTTTGCCCCAAGCACCAGAAGGAACCCCACCAGAGACTGATACGCGCCTGCCGCGGCGGACATCGTGATGTTTCCTACCTCCAGAAGCCCGCGGTACACGTAGGTGTCGATGGTCTGTGTGACCGGATAGAGAGCGCCGGAATTCATGGGCACCTGATAAAACAGGCCGAAATCGGAATAGAAAATTCGGCCGATGGCCAGCAGAATCAACAGAATGATCGTGCTTTTCAGCAGGGGGATCGTAATGCGGAAGATCTGCTGCAGCTTGGTGGCGCCGTCAATGATCGCGGCTTCATAATAAGTGCGGTCAAAGCCCATGATGGTGGCCAGATACACGATGCATTGATAGCCCACCGTTTTCCAGGCGCTTACAAATATCAGAATGAACGGCCAATACTCGGTTTTCGTATACCAGTTGACCGATTTTACGCCAAACAGGGGAAGGATCGTTTTATTGAAAAATCCATTGTCTACCCCCAGAAAAGCGAAAACCAGATAAGCTATGATCACCGAGGAAATCAGATACGGTAAAAGGATCGCGCTTTGATAGGCTTTTTTCGCTTTACTTGTCATCTCGCTGAGAAGGATAGCCACAGCTACGGAAAGCACAGTGTTTATGATGATAAAGGCCAGGTTGTACAGGATCGTATTGCGGGTGATATATCCGGCGTCATTTTGAAACAGGTAAGTAAAATTGGAGAATCCGGCCCAGGGGCTTCCCCAAATGCCGTCCCGGGCATTGTAGTTTTTGAAAGCCAGAACCAAACCGGGAAGCGGCATGTAATTGTTGATGAACAGATACACAAGGCCCGGAAGGGCCATCAAGTAAACCGGCAGGAACTTGACGATCCGTTTTCCCAGGCGCTGCTGGTTGGGCTGCCCGGTATGGGGGCGCACGCTTGTTTGCATTCTTTTCCTCCTTTCCAAATGCGGGGAAACCCAAGGGACGGCCCCTTGGGTTTCCCCTGTAGAAAGCTTTTTCTTGGCAGAAAGCTGATTGTCAGGAAATGCCGTTTTCACTGGCCCAAGCGTCCAGCTGAGCCTGTTTTTCGGCGATGTACTTATCCAGTCCGGCTGCTTTCAGGCGTTCCACCATCTCCGGAATTCCCTCATCGGGGTTCAAAAAGCCCATTTCCAGCTGCTTTGAATACTCGTTGTAAACATTGACCATTGCCGTGTACTCGTTCATCAGGGCAGAGTTGTCAAAGGTAAAGCCCAAAGCCTTGGAAACCAGAGCGTTGTCATTGAAGCTCTCGGTTTTCTCCCAAATGTCCAGGTCATCGCCTTCCCAAACACCGGCGATAAACTGGTTGGGCATTTCCCAGTTTACAGAATGGAGATAGGGGGAGGTATCGGCGTCTATGCCATCGGGATAGGTCATGTGGCCGTCGTCGGTTTCCACCCATTCAAAGTCTTCACGTCCCCAGCAGATCAGCCGGGAAAGCTCAGGGTTGGTGTAAAGCTCGTTTAAGAGCTGCATGGAAGCGGTTTTATCCGCCGTGGTAAAGCCGATGCACCAGGAGAGTCCGGAAACCGCGGAGGAGCTCAGAAAATCCTCCCCCTCCTGAAGCAGTACGATCTCCTGCGCGCAAAGCTTTGTTTCCTGCTGCCGAATGCCGGGCTTTGTTCCGCACAGATAGCTCATCAGAGTTCCAGCCCTGACCTCGGTGGTGACGTGAGCGTCGGAAGCCATGGCGTCCTGAGAAATGTAGCCCGCCTGATTCCAGTTGTAGAACATCTTACAATAATCGTAGTACAGATCGCTGGAGAAGAAATCTTCCGCCTTCAGGCTGTTTACGGGATCCAGCAATACGCCGAAATTGTCGCCGCCCAATGCGTCGTATAAGATGTTCTGGCTCAGAAGGCCGTACTTTGTAACGGTTTTGTCCGGGAACGTTTCGTGAAGCTCCGCAAGGATCCGTTCGATCTCGCCTTCTTTTACATAGATGATATCATCGTCTGTGTACTCATAGCCGATGCCGTCCAGATACTGGGCGGCTACCGCCAGCGCAAACTGGCCGATGGCCATGTCGCGCATGGTAGGAAGCCCGTAAATGCTCCCGTCTACCCGGCAGGGGTCAAGGTACTTCTGGTCAATGGTATCCAGGATCCCGGTGCCGTGCGTTTGAAGCAGGTTATCCTCTTCCAGGTTGAGCGCGTACCCATGATTTACCACGGCGGCGTAAGAATCAAGGCCGCAGGTGTTGAACAGATCCACCTGCTCGCCGCCGGAAAAGGCCAGGGTCAGGGCCTGCTTATAGGAACCGCCGTCGATAGGCACCAGGGTCACATTCGCGTTCATTTTCTCACGGGTGATCTCGCTCATGGCTGCGGCCACTTCGTCCTGCGCGTCCTGAGCGCCCATATGGGTTTGGAAATAGATTGTCAGATTTACCGGTTCCTTGTCACCGTTGTTCGATGGATCGGAGCTCTTTGTTTCTCCTTGGGAAACGCTTCCCGAGGCCTTGCTGCCGGGAGCCTCGGAGCTTTTGTCCGCTGAGTCCCCGTTACAGGCGGCTAAGCTGACGGCCACCATGGCCAGGCAGATGAGCAATGCAGCGATCTTTCGTTTCATTTCATTCATCCTTTCTCTGTTTTTTCTACTCTTCGTAAAAATGGAAATCTCCTGTTCACAGCGCTGTACGGTTTTTTGAGGCGGCGCCCATGTGACGCGGCTTGAGCACCGCCGCTTTCTATACAGCTTATCAAAATGTTCCCCCCCTTTTTTACAAGTTTTTATCAGCATAGCATAAATAAATAGGGAGAACAATCGACTGTAAGTTTACAAAAATTACTGATTTTTCCAGATCTTTGAAAAATGACGCCGCGCTGTTTTTACAGATCAGAAACGCAGAAGCAATACGCTGTGCGGCGGTATGCACAGAGAGCCGGTCCGCGCCTGCTCCAAAACGTCTTTCTTCTCAAAAACAGAGGGGGGAAGCACGGTAGCGCTGGAATAGAGCACCGCCTCCCGGCAGGGGCCGTGCTGGGAGAAATCCACCACCTTTTCCTTGCTGAAGGAGGCGTTCACAACGGTGGCCGTAATCTGCTCTTCCCGGTCGATCGTCACAACAGCTTCCTGCGAGGCGGAGCACAGGCGGTTTCCCGCATGGTATTTCATCAGAGAAAACACCTGCCCCTGGGCCGTCATGCCGACATGATCCGGATCTACGCAGAGCATTCCCTCATTGACCGCCTGGAAATGGCAGGCAACGGCAATGCCGCTTTTTTCCGCCTCTTCGATCAAAAGGTGCATGGCCAGCGCGGCGTAAATGCCGTCTGTCACGCTGGAAGGGCGATACCAGGCGTACCAGACGTTCCACTCGTCCAGAGAGATACGCACATTGGGTTCCAGCCATTGGCGGGATTCCCGAATGAGGGCGCGCATGCGGGAAACAGACGCCAGGCACTCATGGTACTCCTGCTCTACCTTGGAGAGCTCCGTATAGTTTGGAGCGTGGCCGTAGTAGTGCTGTGAGATCATCTGAGCAATACCGGAAAGGGGGCGCGCGGAAAGCTCCGCCCATTCTTTGTTGGGGTAGGGGCCGGAAGAACACAGGCTGAGCTTTGGGGACACCTCCAGCATTTTTCTGCCGTGCTCCAGGGCGGTTTGGCAATACCCGCCGGGGGTGTTGTCGCCTTCCATATGGCCGTAGCCGAACTCATTGCCCAGGGACCAGAGCTGCACCCGGTAGGGCTCCTCGTACCCGCGCTCCGCTCTGAGCCGCCCATATTTCGTAGAGCTGTCGCCGTTGCAGTATTCCACCCACGCCGCGTTTTCCTCCGGGGTGTTCCAGCAGGGGTTGATGGTGATGAACGGCTCCGCGCCGATCTTCCGGCACAGGGCAATAAAATCATCGGTGTTGATCTCATCATAATCATACCCCATGGAGTGGGGCTGTGTTTCCAGGCCGAGATACGATTGGAGCGGCGCCCGCATATCCACCGGGAGAAGTCCGTCCATCCAGTTATATTCTCCGGCGAAATTGCCACCCGGCCAGCGTAGGACCCGAATTCCCATTTCCGCCATCGCCTCTACCACGTCCTGGCGCATTCCCCGGAAATTGTCCTTTGGCAAAAGGGAAAGGGCCCCGAAGCAGACAGAGCCTGCCTCCTCCCACCAAATGCGCAGGTCCGCGTCCTGGTCGATGGTATTGGGGGTCAGCTCCAGCTCAAAGCGGGTCCATTCCTCCGCTTCCACAGCCATGGTGCGCAGGTCATATACAAGGTCGCCCGCCCGGTTTGTCAGGGCGGCGGAGAAGGTGACGGGCCCTTTTGTCCGTACCACAGCTCCAAATAAATAGCTTTCCCCCTGCCGAACTCCAAGGCCGTGCTGCCCCAGGCCCGCCGGCTGTCCTTCATACGGGTTCAAAAGGCTCAGGGAATTGCACTCTGACATGCGCTTCATGTGATACCCTTCTCCGTGCCGTGTGTAGGGGCGGTCAAATGTAAAGATCGTGTGTTCTCCAATGGGATACCATTCCGCGGCGCAGCCCTTACAGGCGGAAGGATTGCCCGCGAATTTTCGGTTTCGCAGCATCTGGGCGGACAGCCCTCCCCGAATGCAGGAACGGGTGTGCTCTAAATTGCTGCCGAACAGATAGGGGGATACCATCAGGCTGCCGGGATCGGCGGGCTTTAGAGAAAGGGGCTGGGTATAATCCTCTTTTTCTCCGCAAGCGCTCATTTCGTCCAGATTGCTGCTGCGGGCGACGTTGAGAAACTCCCCGCTTAAAATCTCGATAACGCTTACCCGCAGCTCCGCCGCCAGCCGATTGAGCAGGGCGATATCCGGCAGGCTTTTTCCCCGTTCCCATTTGGAGACCGCCTTGTCGGTAACGTCCAGACGCTGTGCAAGCTGTGCCTGGGTAAGCCCCAGGTTCATCCGCAGCCTGGTGATCAGGCGGCCTGTTTGTGCCATGTTCATACAATTTTCTCCTCTCGCTCTTTTTAGCTTGTTTTTAGCATAACATAAGCGGAATGGCAGAGCAATCGACCATTGGTTTACCGGCGGTTCCCCGTTAGCCTGTCCCGAATGTTTCCGGAAAAGCAGGGAGAGATCAATTTTGTGCGGGCGCTGCTAAAAAAGCAAGCAGACGAAAAAAAGGCTCTCGTCTGCTTGCTTTTTATTTTTGTCAGTTTTTCGGGGCGTGCCTGGCGGTTGCCGCTATCTTTCGGTTACAGGCGGTGCTTCTATCACGGCGGTTTTCATGATTTGGCCGCTGCTGCTAAAGTTTTTCAGCTCCAGTTCCGTTTTGACCGCATAGGGGACCGTGATGGTTTCCTGTCCGATAAGATACGCCAGGCTTCCGCATGCTTTGCTCCACAAAAACGCCTCCTTTCATGGTTATGGAAATGCCTTTGGCATAGGAGGCGTTTCCGACAAGCGCTCCGGAAAAAGATACCCGGAAAGGCCTGTGGTCAGAAATTGGAACACGGTGTTTTCCGTTTCCCGGGTATTGGGCAATACGCCCTCCACCACATACTTGGCGTACATGACCGTGCTGGTAAGAATATGGTGCCACAACAGCTCCTGATTGATTTCCTTCAGGGCTGGGAATATCTTCAGAAAGGCGCGCACCATATCGGCAAAGGTGTTGAAATAGCTGGTATCCCGCTGTTTGTCGTATTGGTGGAAAAAGGCGCTGTCTCGAAACCGGTGATAAAAGATCGTTTCGTCCGGGTGGGCGATCCAAAACCGAAAGTAAGGCTGCCACAGGCTCCTGACCGCTTTCAGCGGAGCTGTGAGCAGAAGGCAGGGATCGAATTCCAGCTTTTCAAAAATCGTGGCAGCCTGCCGGTCCACATAGGTAAAGCACTCCCGCATCAGCTGATCCTTGCTGCTGAAATAGCGGTACAGGGCCCCGGGAGAAAGCTCCGCCAGTTCACTGATATTCTGGATCCGCACCCCTTCCAGACCGTACTGCCGCACGGCCCGCATGGCGGCAATGACAATGCGGGCTCTGGTATTTTCCACTTGAAATTCCTCCCCTTGAGGAAGAACTGAATATGATCAGCGCCTCCTGGATAGTCAGGCATAGAAAGAATAAATAAATTGTACACGGTTTCCCTTTTCTTGGCAATACCGGCCTGGAATTTTACAAAAGGAAGAGTACACGGAGCATCTGAGAAGGAAGCCGGATCCTGTGGAGAAAATATTCCGCCCAAAAGGGTTTTATAAGGAATTGTGATTTTCCCTTGATAGTTTTCCTGTTTTTGACAGTTATTGTGGCTCTTGACGATTTCGGCGGGGGCATAGTTAAATGTGGGGGGTCTATCAATACAAGCGCTGTGACAGCATAATGGGTACGGCGTGGAAAAGGCGGATCAGGGTTCCTATAACGAGAGCCCCGATTCGCCTTTTCCTTGCATTTTTTTGCTTCTATGCTATACTGAAACGAAGGAAGGACAAAATGGCTTTGCGGGTGGTGTAAAGGGAATTGCCTTGTCACAAAAACCTTCAAACCGCCTGCCGTCCTTCTATTGCTGATATTTTTGGGAGGCTGTCGCAATGAAAAAATCCATTCGACTGGAGCACTTGACCTTGGGCGTGTGCTATTATCCGGAGCATTGGCCGGAAAGCATGTGGGCGGAGGATCTGGACAGAATGCTTGCCGCCGGTATCACCGTCTGCCGGGTGGCGGAATTCGCCTGGAGCAAATTTGAAAAAACCGAGGGCGTATTCACCTTTGATTTTTTCGACCGCTTTTTGGATCTGGCGGCGGAAAAGGGCATGAAAGTGATCTTCTGCACCCCCACGGCCACGCCGCCTGCCTGGCTGACGGAAAAGTACCCGGAGGTACTAAACGCACTGCCGGACGGCACCCTGGTTCGCCACGGAATGCGCTGTCACTGTAACCATACCTCTCCGGTCTTTCTGAAGCTCTGCGCCCGGGTGGTGGAACAGATCGCCGCCCATTACGGCCAGCACCCGGCCATCATCGGCTGGCAGATCGATAATGAAATCAACTGCGAAACGAGCCAGTACTATTCGGAAAGCGATTCTCTGGGGTTTCGGGCGTATCTGAAACGGAAATTCGGCACCCTGGAAAAGCTGAACGAGGCCATGGGCACGGTGTTCTGGAACCAGGAATATACCGATTGGGACGAGATTTTTGTAGCCCGTCCCACCCTGGCGGATTCCCCCAATCCACATCTTTTGCTGGAGCAGAAAAAATTTGTTTCGGAAAGCGCCATTGCCTTTTTTAAGCTTCAGGCGGATATTTTGAAAAAGCACCGGAAGCCGGAGGATTTTATCACCACGAACGGCATGTTCGGCCATTTGGATTATCTGGAGCTGAACCGCCGGGCGCTGGATTTTATCACCTATGACAGCTACCCGAATTTCGCCTATGCCATGGGCACGGGCACAAACGCCAACGCCTCCGCCGCGGGGAAGCTGAAGGACCGCTCCAGCGGCTTAAGCCTTTCCCGGGTGCGCTCCGTTTCCCCCAATTTCGGCATTATGGAGCAGCAGTCCGGCGGGGGAGGGTGGCAGACCAGGCTGACCCAGCCCGCGCCCCTGCCGGGCCAGCTGCGGCTTTGGGCTTATCAGTCCATTGCCCACGGTGCGGATTTTATCAGCTTCTTCCGGTGGCGCACCTGCACGGTGGGAACGGAGATCTATTGGAACGGCATTCTGCCCTGGGATAACCGGGACAGCCGCCAGCTGGAGGAGGTCAAACGGCTGCGGCGGGAGCTGGAGAACCTTTCTACTCTGGCAGGTGGCAAATACCGGGCAAAGATGGCGGTGGGCTATCATTACCAGTCCGAATGGGACGGGGAAGGGGACGTGTTCCATGGCCCCCTGAGCGGCCCTTCCGTAATGAACTGGTTCTATGCCTGCCAGGTCAGCCATACGCCCATGGACCTGCTGTGCCTGGACCGGGAGCTGACGCTGGAAGAGCTGCAAGCCTATGAGCTGCTGGTGCTTCCCCATATCGCGCTGCTGCCGAAGAGCTTGTGTGAGCTGTTGGAGACCTATATTTCCCAGGGCGGCAAGGTGATTTTCGGTGCGCGAACCGGCTTTAAGGACGAATTCGGCCGCTGCCCCATGGCCCCCGCGCCGGGCGCCGCCGCAAGGCTGGTGGGCGGCACGGTACGGGAGTATACCCTGGTTCCGAAGGATCGCCCCGCCTCTGTCGCCCTGTTCGGAGAGGAGGTTCCCATGCCCCTGCTCCACGAAATTCTGGAGGCGGAGGACGGCGAGGTTCTGGCCCGCTATCATGGCTCCTGGTACGATGGCAGCCCCGCCGTGCTGCGCAAGCCCACTGGGAAGGGGGAGGCCCTCTATTTCGGCGCGGCCTTCTCCGAGGAAGCAGCCTTTGCCCTGCTTCGCCACGCGGGCCTGACAGAGGCCTGCGCCGACGCGCTGATGCTGCCCCCGGAGATCGAATATGCTCTCAGAGAAAAAGACGGTCATGCCTGCCGGTTTCTCCTGAACTACACGGAAAAGCCCCAGCCTTTCCTGTGCAAAAAGCCCCTTACCGACCTGCTCACCGGAGAACAGCACAACGGTGAAACCGTCCTGCCGCCCTTCGGAGTGATGGCGCTTGCTTAGATGCTGGGCGGTGGCGGCGCGATAAAATGAGCAATTAGCAATAAGGAACGAGCAATGATAAAGGGCAAGAGCCCAAGCGCCGCAAGCAGCACAGGCGTTGTTGCCAATGCAGGATAAATAGGAATTTGTAGGGCTAATAAATAGCACTAATCCCTTGCCTCCTCTGAGAAGGGGAAATCTGCTCTTTGAGCAGATTTCGGTGCGGCCGTAAGGTTATCGGAGGGAGTCTGGCTCGCTGGAAGATCTCATAAAACCTGCATTTCGCACCTTCCCAGCCAGAATTCCTCAGTCATGCTAACGCATGACAGCTTTCTCCGCTTCGCTCCGGTCGGTGCTGGTCTCCACCGGAGACCAGCACCCCTTACTCGCGCAGGTGGCTCCTAAGGGCGTTAAACTCTAATTGATCGAATTTCTTGCCATCGGGTAAAAACTTCTCTGAAACAACCCCGCCGAGATCGCCTTGTTTTGCGATCTTCGCCGTACTTTTTCGGCGCAACCTTAAATTTCGGTTCAGCCACCCTGAATAAGCGCGAAAGCGCAAAATTGTGATAGCCGCAAAGCGATCATCACAGCCGTGAATTGTGCGGTGTTGCCTTTATTCAAAGAAACAGGAAACAGCCCTGTGCGAAAAGAAGCTCCGCACAAGGCTGTTTCCTGTTTCTATTTAGGAGAAGACAAGTAGTGATCAGATTACAAAACGACTTCCTTGCCGGTTTCGGCAGATCGGTAAATAGCTTCCAGAATTTGTGTGACTACAAAGGCCTGTTCGGGTTTTACGCAGGGCTCGGTATCGTTTAGAATAGCGTTCAGCCACTGTTCGGCTTCGAGAACGCCCGGGGCAGAGGTTCCGCCTTCAAAGTAGGCGACCGCGCCGCCGCCCGCGATCTCTTCGTTCATCAAATGGCCGTGGCGGCCCCGGTTGTAGACCAGCTTATCCTGCTGATAGCTCATGCCTGAATAGATCTCCGCGCCGGCCCTGGTGCCGCACAGGGTGGTGCTGGCTTCTCTGGATTCGGAAAGATTGATGGCCCAGGAGGCCTCCAGATTGATGGTGGTTCCGTTTTTCATTTTGATAAAGCCCATGGCGCTGTCCTCTACCTCATAGGTATCGGGGTCCCAGGGCCCGAAGAGGTTGCCTTCGACGGCCTGCTGCAAATGTCCCAGCTTGTAGAACACGCTGCCCAAAACGCGATCCGGCTCGTAATTCTCCATCATCCACAGCGTAAGATCCAATGCGTGGGTGCCAATATCGATCAACGGCCCGCCGCCCTGCAGGGCCTTATTTGGGAATACGCCCCAGGTGGGAACAGCCCGGCGGCGAACGGCGTGGGCCTTGCCATAGTAGATTTCGCCCAGCTCTCCGGCTTCACAGGCCTTCTTCAAATTCTGTACCTCCGGGCGGAAACGGTTCTGATAGCCGATGGTGAATTTTTTGCCGGATTTTTTCCAGGCCTCCATCATTTTTTTCGCATCGGCGCTGGTGGCGGCCATGGGCTTTTCGCACAGTACGTGTTTCCCAGCCTCAAAGGCGTGTACGGTGATCTCGCAATGGGCCACGTTGGGGGTGAGCACATGGACCACATCGATAGACGGATCCTTCAGCAGCTCTTGGTGATCTGTGTAAACCGTCGCGCCGGGCGCGCCGTATTCCTTACAGGCCTTTTCCGCCCGCTCGCTGATGATATCGCAGAATGCCACAAGCTCGCATTTGTCGCTGTTGGCCTTCAGGGAGGGGAGATGCTTCTGGTTGGCAATGCCCCCGCATCCGATCAGGCCGATTTTTAACTTTTTCATGTTACGATTCCTTTCTGTAAATCCTGATTCTGTTACCGGATCTTGATTATCAATCGTCCAATACGCGTTCCTGGCAGGTTACGGAAAAAGCCGTGGCGGCCAGCGGCTCGGGCTTTTGGCAGCGCGTGGTCATTTCATAGACCTTTCCTGTTTTGCAGCATTCCTGAATGGCGTCTATCACCTCCACCGCGTGCAGGCCGATATCCGCGTGGCACCGAGGCCGCCTGTCGTTTAGCAGCGCGTAGCACATATCCGCCAGGCCAACTCCTCGGGAGGATTCATAAAAGCCGTGCAGCAAGGGCAGTTCTACCGATTGCTCCGGGTTCCATTCTCCCAGCTGCTGGCTGTCGGTATCGTTGGGGTCTCCTCTTCTCGGCGCGGGCTTTCCCAGCAAATTGGGATCCGGCTTCGCGCCGGGCCGGGTTACGACCAGCGTATCTGTAAACATATTGGGATCTCCCAGCTGTAAATATCCCTGGGTACCGCCCACGTTAAAGGCATGGCTGGTATAGGTGTCGGAAGAAATGTTGAAGGTGCCCAGCATGCCGTTTTCAAATTCCAGCGCCGCCAGCAGGGTGGTGGGGGTGTTTACCTCAAAGATCTCTCCGTATTTGGGGTGCTTGGGGTTTTCAAAAACTCTTTGGGGGAACAGATTGCCGCCGAACCCGGCCACCCGCTTGATCGAGCCGAACAGGTTGATCATTTCATGCAGGTAATAGCCGCCCAGATCAAAGGGGAAGCCCCCGCCGTAATGCAGCGGAAAAAAGAAGTGCCGGGGCTTGGTATCGAAGAAGGGAGATTCCGGGTTATAGTGGCGGGAGACCTGGGCGTGTACCGTAAGGGGTCTGCCGATGATGCCATCGTCTATGTATTTTCGGGCAGACTGCTCCCAGGCGCCCAGAAAAGTGTCCGGGGCAGTGGTATACAGCAGTCCCTTTTCCTGGGCCAGATCATACAGCATCTTCGCGTCGGCAAAGGTAGGAGCCATCATCTTCTCGCAGTATACATGCTTACCGTGCTCGAAAGCAGCCTTGGTGATCTCCACGTGAGATTCGGGATAGGTCAGGTTCACCACGATCTCAATTTCCGGGTCCTCCATCAGATCCTTTACGCTCATGGCCTTTACGCCGGGGTAATGCTCTTCGATCCACTTCGCCCGGGATCCTATTTGATCCGCACAGGCAACCACGTCGATCACTTCAAACTTATTTACCATGTTATCCATGTAGGTTCCCTTGCAGATCCCTCCGCAGCCTACAACGCCAACCTTTACTTTTCTCATGTTTTCGCTTCCTTTCTGTCTGTTTCCTCAGGCTTCTTCCCAAAGCTTATCCAGCATACGGATATGCCGTTCAATTTCCTCCACCTGGGTGATGCCGGGCAGATGCCGCCCGCCTTCATATTCCGAGGCGATAAAGCCCTGGTAATTTTCTTCCTTCATAATTTTGATAAACCCGGGGTAATCGATGCCCTCGCTTAGAATTACGTGGCGTTGTTTTACCATAAAACAGGATTATTCAACAGCTTCCGCTGCTTTTCCAGATTGGGCGGTTCTGTAGCCTTTCCGGTAAGCGGTAGGAGTGACGCCGAAATGCTTTTTGAAGAGGGAATAGAAATAGTTGGTGTTGAGTACACCCACCTTTTCGCTGATCTGGTTGATTGGCAGGTTGGTGGTTTTCAGCAGCTTGGCCGCCGCTTCTGTGCGCACACGGCTCAAATAGTCGGTAAAGGAAAGGTCGGTGGCCGCGGTGAAAATTTTTCCGAGATAGGCCGGCGACAGGGCGATCCGTTCCGCCAGCATGCCCAGGGAAAGCTCCGGGTCGGAGTAGTTTTGTTCCATGTATCGCTTGGCGTCCAGGGCGGCGTCCAGATTGCTACTTTTCCGTTTGAGCAGGAATTCCCGATGGAGATCGTTGAGAAAGGCAGAGAAGATCCGGCGAAGGTCGCTGACGTTCTGGCAGGAATCTATTTTTGCAAAATATTCCGTCAGCTGCGAAAACGCAGCGGCGTCCTTCTCAAACAGCAGGGCGAAGCTGTCCAGCACAGACATGAGGACATGGCGGAAATACAGCTTGGCGGAATGAAAGGAAACGTCCTGCATGGCGCTGAGAGCCAGGTCAAATTCCGTGGTGCAGGCCGCAAGGTCGCCGCTGCGGACATATTCGGTCAATCTATGGTGAATCTTATTGTAATATTGCTCGTTGCTGATGGTCTCACGGGTCTCGCTTGCGGAAAATACCCGGCCGTGCTGGTGAGGGGTATGGGAATTCAGGGCAAGCCTGGCCTGCTCGTAGGCGATATTGATATTCTGCCAGGAATCCACCACATCGCCGATACAGATGGTGGTGTTGAACTGGAATTCCCGAAGCATGGTACTGACGATCGTATTCAGGCCTGTGCGCAGCTGCTCACTGAGAACCGGGGTATCCAGGCTAAGCAGCAGCGCGAAGTGGTTTCCTCCCAGCCGAAGAAACTCGCTTTTCCGCGCGGGACTTGTCAGCTCCCGTGAAATATTTTCAAGGGCGTAATAACAGATGAAAAATTCCGTTTCCTGAGGCGCTTCCGGGCCTTCGCTTTGCGGAACGCATTCCATCACAAGAATGGAATAAAAGGGCGCGTGCAGATTGATTTTCAAAGAATCGTAAACAGAAAGAGCGGACAATACCTTCTCCGACTCTCCCAGGAGAAGATACTGAAGATAGACGTTTTTGGATTCCTGATAAGAAGTGATAAGCCCCTGCTCCAGATGATCGGCCTTGGAATACATTTTGGAAAAGGCTTCGCTGAGAAGCTCCAGCTCATTTCCCTTCTTTTTTTGCGGCTTTCCACTGTCCACATAGTTTTCGTACAGAGTTCGGATCGGGCGGTAAAGGGAGGCGCTCAGCTTTTTGGAGAGAAAATAGCCGAACAGCAATGTGAATGCGGTAAACGTAACGGTAAGGAAGATCAAGCTGTCTAGACCTGTCAAGGCGGTGGAATAGGGCAGAATGTTATAGATCGTCCACCCGGCTTTTTTCGCTTTCGCATAAGAAACAAAGCATTTTTCTCCTTCCCAGGAAAGAGAAAGAGAACCGGAAAGCTGAGCGGGCTCCGCGGGGACGGCCGACAGGGCCTCAGATAAATGTTTGGAAGGATTCAGCGCGGTGGAAAAGGAGCTGCTTCGTTTGTTGGCTATCAGCTCTGAAATGATCCCGTTTTGGTGATCCAAAAGAATGATCCATTGTTTTTCTTCTGCCCTGCGAATATCGGAGATCGATTTATCAAAGAAGCTGCAATTCACATCGATGATGACCAGATCGGAGGAATCTCCTGTTTTCAGGCTGATGGGGAACACAAAAGTATAGACGAGCTTGGTTTTTGATTCCTGAACGTTATAAGATTCTCCCACCCTTCTGAGGTAACAGACGTAGGCCTGTGTTCCCAGCCGCTGATAGCATTCCTCAAGCTTCAGTTCTTCCCCGTATCCCGCATAGGAAGAGGAAACAAAGCGGTTGCTGGAGTGATTGTATAAGGTGATGTACCTTAAAAAAGGATTGGCCACACGAAATACCTTGAGCTTTTGCCCCACATTGGCCTCCTGAGACCTGTCCATTCGTGAGCCCAGCAGAAAAACGGCGGTGTCGGTATCGGTTTGGATCTGGTGAAGCACGGCTTCCATGGATTCAAAAAGAATATCGGTAGAGGTACATACCTGGTTTAGCTGTGCTTCGGAAAATTCCGCCGTGCGGCTGATCTGCATATTGCCGTATCCGATCAAAAGCGATACGGTAAGCACAATATCAACGATGATCACCACAGCAAGAAAGGTCCACAGATATTTTTTGCTCAGTTCCATATTTTTCCAACTGATAGGCATAAAACTCCCTCTCCCTTCAAAAACTTTCCAATTTCTTAAAATAAGTGTACTGAATACATACGAAAAATGCAAGAACCTCTGCTGTGCCTTTATGAGTCGCGGCAGAAAAATCGAAAAATATGAAGAGACTCGAAAAAATTAGAGAAAGGAAGCTTTCTCCACAAAATCCATATTTTTCTAATTTTTGGAGAGATGCGAAAAAAGGGCAGTTTACAAACCCCTGTCGGAAACGATAACATAATTTCCAGAAACCATAACATAATTTTGTTTTGGCAAACGGTTTCCACTTTTCACGCGGAGCGTGGAACCACAGGAAAGGATGATGAAGCCTTATGAAAAAGGGGACGGCGAAGGAGCCCCGGCACAGGGTCAACCCAGTCCGAGAGCTTTGGAGAAACAAGTTTCTTTACTTACTGGCGCTTCCGGCGGTGCTGTATACCTTTGTATATTCGTATCTGGCGCTGCCCTATATTGCCATCGCCTTTGAAAAATTCAACTATAAAACCGGAATTTTCAGTGAATTTGTAGGGTTGCGCAATTTCGAGTACTTTTTTAAATCCAGTTGGGCCGTCATGATCACGCGGAATACGCTGGTCATCAATATTTTGTTCCTTCTGGTGGGCACTGTTTGCGCCGTGGGGCTTGCCATTATCCTGAACGAGGTTCGGGGGAAAGGCTTTTTGAAGGCGGCCCAGTCTTCTATGCTGTTTCCCTATTTTATCTCCTGGGTCATTGTCAGTTATATGCTGCAGGGAATTTTGGGTACGGAGAGCGGTTTGATCAATAATCTGATCGCCGCGGCCGGAGGGGAACGGATCAATTTCTATTCCATGCCCTCTTATTGGTATCCGATCTTGTTGATTCTGAATGTTTGGAAAACCACGGGCTACAACGCGATCATCTATTTAGCGGCCATTACGGGCATTGACGAGGGCTTGTACGAGGCAGCTTATATTGACGGCGCCACCCGCTGGAAGCGGATCCGTTATATCACTCTTCCGCTTCTGGCCCCCACGATCTGCATTTTAACGTTGATGTCCATCGGGCGGATCTTCTATGGAGATTTCGGCATGATGTACGCGATCATTAGGGACAACAGCGCCTTGATGCCTATTGCGGAGGTCATTGACACTTACGTCTATCGAACCTTCAAGAACACGGGCGATCCCAGCCTTTCCATGGCGGTGGGTCTGTACCAGTCCATTGTGGGCTTCATTCTGGTGTTTACTTCAAACTGGATCGTTCGCAGAAAATTCCCGGAAGGGGCGCTGTTCTGAATGAAGCGCGTGTGGAAAGGAGAGTTGTATAATGGTTGCTGATGTTATGAGACCCGGGGCGCCCGGGAAGGTCTCCAATAAAATTCACAAGACCGGCGGGGAAAAATTTGCCCAGTTTTTGATTTATTTCTTTGTGGCCTTTTTTGCCATTGCCTGTCTGCTGCCCTTTGTGCTGGTGATCATCGTATCCTTTACGGAGGAGAAATTTGTCACCATCAACGGGTATTCCTTTTTCCCGCAGGGATGGTCTACAGCCGCCTATCAGTTGCTGTTTTCGCCTACCTCAGCGGTGCCGCAGGCCTATAAGGTCACCGGAATTGCCACGGTAGCCGGTACGCTGATCGCGTCCATTATCACGTTTGGGGCCGGCTATACCCTTGCAAATAAGCAGTGCAGGTATCGAAACGGGCTGGCTCTGTATTTCTATATCACCATGGTGTTTTCCGCCGGATTAGTGCCCTGGTATATGATCTCAAAGGCCATAAACTGTTACGACAATATCTGGGCACTGATCGTGCCCTCCCTGATGTTTTCCCCCTTCAACATGTTCCTGGTGCGCAATTTTGTACGGGGGATCCCGGACGCGCTGAACGAATCGGCAAGAATTGACGGGGCAGGCGAGGTGCGCATCGCGTTTACGATCTATCTGCCGCTGTGTATGCCCGTTTTGGCGACGATCGCCCTGTTTTATGCCATTGGCTACTGGAACAATTACTTTAACGCCGTGATGCTGATAAACGACAGAAAGTACTATACCCTGCAAATGCTGCTGTTGAAGATCCAATCGGAGATCACGGCAATGTCCAAGGTGGCACAGGGGGCTTCCCGGGGCAACCCGCCCAAGGAAAGCTTCAAAATGGCCACCTCCGTCATTACCATGGGGCCCATTATCCTGCTGTATCCCTTCCTGCAAAAGTATTTTGTAAAGGGAATGGTGATTGGGGCGGTGAAGGGCTGAAATCGGTTATTTCAGGCAACGCCTGTGATGACAATATAATCTTGAAAGGAAGAATACTATGAAACTCTCAAAAAGAATTGCCGCCTTGCTGCTGGCCGCGGTATTGGTGCTCGCTGCTTTCGCGGGCTGCGGCGGTGAGGACTCCAAGGGAAGCGCGCCTTCCTCCGGCACCCCAGCCAGCACGCCTGAGAGCAAGCCGGAATCCACTCCGGTTTCCACTGCTGACGACGGGGAGGTCCATCCCATGCGCATCGTGCAGCCCGGAACGCTGCCCGACGCATATGACCAGGGGATCGCCGCGGTCAATGAAAAGCTGAAGGCCGACGGTGTGAGCATTGAGGTTTCCGTACAGCGTATTCCGTGGGATTCCTATGCGGAAAAGCTTAACCTCATGCTGAACTCCGGCGATGAGTTTGAGCTGCTGCACGTGATGCAGGACGTGAGAAACCTTTCCTCCATTGCCGGCATGGGTGCCCTGACTCCCCTGGACGATCTGTTGGTAAAGTATCCTGACCTGAAGTCTCGCTTTACAGAGATGGAGTGGCAGGGCGCTGTGTATAACGGCGACCATTACGCCGTTCCCTGCTCCTGGAGAAAGATGGATAACACCATGTCCTACATTAACCTGCGCACAGACGTGATGAAGGCAGTAGGTTATGAGGAGTTTCCCGCTGACAGCGTGGAAAAGGTGATCGACCTGATGGAGAAGTCCCAGAAGTACATTCTGGACGAAACTGGCGTAAAAGCCTACCACTGGATGCACCAGAACCAGGATACTCCCCACTGGCTGCACCGCACCTATGATACCTATCCCTTCTATGTGGAAAACAGTCTGGGTATCGTGCTGGCCCGCCAGGATGGCACCATCGATTCCTATTACGAGTCTGAGGAATTCAAGAAGGACGCCAACACCTATTACGAGATCTACCAGAAGGGCCTGATCAATCCCGACATTCTGAATATGGATTCTCAGGTAAAATATGACCAGGCAAACCTGGGCGCCTTCCTGCCCTCTCAGACCTTTGACCCCAGCCAGGCCAAGCTCACTATGAACAACAGCAATCTCACCGGGGTCACGGTGGACTGGGTAGAAATGAATCCCGAAAAGCCCGAGATGATCTACACCTTTGTGCAGAACCTGAATGCGATTTCCTCTACCTCTGAGGATCCCGAATCCGGCCTGAAGTTCCTGGATTGGCTCTATGCCAGTGAAGAAAATCACGATCTGTTCCATTACGGTACAGAGGGTACTTACTTCACCAACGCGGGCCAGAACATGCTTTCCCGCACCGATGAAATGAAGAACGCCAACGGCGATGCCCTGTATCAGATGGATACCTGGATGACGGGCTACAACCAGTATATTCGCTACAACGAGTCCGTCACCACAGAGGAATATCTGGATTACATGAACTTTGAGGCGGAAAACTATGTGGTTTCTCCCATTGCCGGCTTCCTGTTTGACGCCACCAATGTGACCACCGAGCTCACAAATCTCCAGGCCGAAATCATTTCCTCCATTTATCCCATAAAGATCGGCATGGTCCCCTATGAAGAGAATATCGGGCCCGCCATTGAAAAGCTGAAGGCCGCCGGACTGGATCGGTATCTTGAGGAATACCGCACACAGTTCAAGGCTTACCTGGACGCCAATCCCGATGTTTTGGAGATGGCCAAGGGAACCGCAAAATAAGAAAGCATCACTTTGATCATTTTCTGGTCTCCTTAACGAAGGCGCGGAAGTATCTTCCGCGCCTTTTTCCTACGGGAAATCAGTAACGGAACAGGAAAACCGAAAGGGGCTTTTATGTTGTATTTGGATCAAACAAAAATGCCCGGCGAGCGGGCGGCGGATCTGCTTTCCCGCATGAGCCTGCGGGAAAAGGCGGGACAGCTGACACAAAGGCTTTTTGGCTTTGAAAGCTGTCTTCGCCGGGGAGAGGAGTTGATACTCTCTCAGAAATTCAAGGACGAGGTGGAGAGATACGGCGGGCTTGGCACGCTTTACGGGCTGTATCGGGCGGACCCCTGGTCGAAAAAGGACTTTTCCAACGGTCTCACCGGAGCCGCCGCGAAGCGTGCCTACAATCTGGCCCAACGCTATGTGATCGAGCATTCCCGGTTTGGAATCCCCATGCTGACCAGCAGCGAATGCCCCCACGGCCACCAGGCGCTGGACGGCTATCTGCTTCCGGTGAATTTGGCGGCGGGCGCCGCGTGGAATCCCGGGCTCCTTCGAAGGGCCTACGAGGTGTGCGGCGCGCAGCTGAAGGAATTGGGCGTGGATTTTTCCTTAATGTCCATGCTGGATATGCTGCGCGATCCCCGCTGGGGAAGAAGCGAGGAATGCTATTCAGAGGATCCCTTTTTGTCCGCTTCTTTGGCAAGGGCGGCAGTGGAGGGCTGCCAGAGCCGGGGTGTGGCGGTGGTGGCAAAGCACTTCTGCGCCCAGGGGGAGACAACGGGCGGCGTCAACGCCAGCCCGGCACGGATCGGCCCAAGGGAGCTGCGGGAGATCCATCTGCCGGTGATGAAGGCCTGCTGTGAGGCAGGCGTGGAAGGCGTTATGGCCGCGTACAATGAGATCGACGGCGTATTCTGCCATGCCAACGGGGAGCTGCTGCAAAACATTCTGCGAAACGAGCTGGGCTTTTCCGGTGTGGTAATGGCCGACGGCGTGGCCATAGACCGGCTGGATCAGCTGACGGGAGATTCCACGGCCTCCGGTGCGCTAGCGCTGTCCGCCGGGGTGGAGATCGGGCTGTGGGACGAGGCCTTCTCGCACCTGGAGGAAGCAGTGGAAAAAGGACTGGTTTCTGAGGAAATTCTGGACCGGGCTGTTCTTCGTGTGTTGGAACTGAAATTTCGGCGGGGACTGTTCGAATCGCCCTATTTGGAGGAAGCGCCGCCCCGACGGTTTTCCTATGAAAGCTATCCGGAAAGCCTGGAGGTTTCCCGGCAAAGCCCGGTGCTGTTAAAAAACGAGGGGGGATTGCCCCTTACGAGGGAGAGCTCTGTTGCGGTGATCGGCCCCAATGCAGACGCCATTTATCATCAACTGGGGGACTATACCCCCGCCCAGCGTCCCGGCGTGGGGGTCACCCTGCTTCAGGGGCTTCGGGAAGAGCTGGGGGAGAGCGTGGCCTTTGAGCAGGGTTGCACCGTCTGCGGTGGCGAAACCGAGGGGATCCCCCGTGCTGTGGAGCTTGCGAAGCAAAGTGATCTTGTGATCCTGGCCCTCGGCGGTTCTTCCAGCCGGTTTGATGGAGCAAGCTTTGACGTAAACGGCGCCGCTATCGAAACCGGCTCCATGGAAATGGACTGCGGCGAGGGCGTGGATTCTCCTGCTTTGCTTTTGCCGGGGGCCCAAAGAGAACTGGCGGAGAAAATTTTTGCCCTGGGAAAGCCGGTGGTCACGGTGGTGATTGCCGGGCGGCCATACGCGATCCCGGAACTTTGCGAGAAATCTCAGGCGGTGGTTTATGCCTTTTATCCGGGCCCCATGGGTGGAAAAGCGCTGGCGGAGCTGCTGGTGGGAAAGCTTTCCCCCAGCGGCAGGCTTCCCGCGTCGCTTCCCAAAAGCACGGGCCATTTGCCCTGCTGCTACAATTATAAAAGCTCTGCGAATCCGCCGGAAGCCCCCTGGCTCTATCCCTTCGGTTATGGGCTCTCCTATACGCGCTTCGCCTTTTCGGAGCTGTACTTTCCCAAGGCGATTTCCCGCTCCTCGCTGGAGCGGGGAGAGACCGTGGAGGTTTCCTTTACGGTGGAAAACATAGGAGCCATGGACGCATTCGTCGTTCCACAGCTGTTTTTGAGAAAGCTCCGCGGCGGCACGGTGCACCGGGTCAAGGAGTTGAAGGCCTTCACCAAGGTTTTCGTCCGCTCCGGAGAGAAGCTTCCCTGTACGCTTTCCCTGAACGCGTCCTCCTTCTCTTTTTGGGACGCTCAGCTGCGTTTTGCGGTAGAGCCGGGGGAGTACCGGCTTCTGCTGGAGGAAGGCGGAACGGAGGTGGGCGGCGGCTCCTTCACTGTAGAAAAAGACTGAGATCAAAGAAAGGGCGGCAAGTATGAAAAAGCTTGGGTTTCTTGACTATTATTTGGACGAATGGCATGCCAACCATTATGTGGATTGGCTCAGAGACGCTTCTCAGGGAGAGGTTCAGGCGGTATACGCCTACGGGCAGATCAACAGCCCTCATCCGGGAGGAAAAACAACGGAGGAATGGTGCGCGCGGTACGGGCTGCAAAAAGCGGACACCATAGAAGAGCTCATCGAAAAAAGCGACGCGCTCCTGGTGCTTGCCCCCATGGATCCCTGGAAGCACGAAGAATTATGTCAACTTCCGATGCGTTCCGGCAAGCCCTGTTATGTGGATAAAACCTTCGCGCCGGACTATCCCACGGCAAAGAGGATCTTCGATATCGCTCAGCGGCACGGCACCCCCTGCTGGTCCTCCTCCGCCCTGCGGTTCGCGGAAGAATACCGGGAAGCGGAAAGCTCTGAGCTCAAGGGCCTTTGCTCCTGGGGCCCCAACGATTTTGAGGATTACGCCATTCACCAGCTGGAGCCCATCATGATGCTGATGGGCGCTGAGGCCAGCGAGGTGATGTACCTGCCCGGAG
The DNA here is from genome assembly GCF_034335015.1 of Neglectibacter caecimuris. NCBI lineage: Bacteria > Bacillati > Bacillota > Clostridia > Eubacteriales > Oscillospiraceae > Neglectibacter > Neglectibacter caecimuris. The sequence goes on from NZ_JAWXXK010000006.1 coordinate 170,289, forward strand.
ACAGGATATACCACGGTCTGATCCGTTTTTGCGATGGGCGGGTCGCCACAATGAGCGGCTTTGAAAACGGTTCTCCCTTTACCATGAATCTCAGCTTTACCGGGGAAAGCCGCGTGCTGCAAATCGAATCGGACTTTTTTGCCTGCTTTATCAAAGTGCTGGCGGATTTTTTCCAAACCGGTACGGTCCCGGTCTCCCAGGAGGAAACGCTGAAGATCATAGCCGTTCGCGGCGCCCTGCTGGAGGCAATGAAAACCCCCGGCGAATGGAGAAAAGTGGAAGCCCCCTAAAGCGAACTCCCGCGCAGAAAAATCCTGTTGCTCTAAACAGGGCCTATAGCCCAACAGCCCGCCCCGGTCTCAGACCGGGGCGGGCTTATAGGTGCTTCTTCAGAGATTCCGCTTATCTCCTCTTCCGGCTGCGGGCCATCAGCACCCAGCCGATGAGAACCAGGAACAGAAGGATCAGCACGGCCCAGCCGATGCAGAACACCGGCCACCAGGAAAGACCCGGGCCCCGTTCTGTCAAGAGGGAGAGGGGGTAGAACAGGCCGGAAGCCAATGCGGAAAAGAGCTTTGAAACCGCGGAAAGCACAGCGTGAAACAGGCTTCCCGCAAGACGGAACAGCGCGCCGATCAGGTCAAACAGAAAAGAGATCATCAGGAATACACTCCCCTCAGGCTGAATTTGTTTCGGAAGCAACCGCTTAGTCTGCGGCAGTCTCCACGATTTTATAGTAGGTGCGGGCGGTAATGCCGTAAATAATGGCGTAGATAATGCTGAAAATGATCACGCAGCCCGCGGCGGAGCCGAAGATGACCCAGAAATTCGTCAGGTTCATCATCCACAGGATCTTTTGCAGCATGGGGAAGGCAAAGCCCAAATGAAGGATCGCGGTGAGAAGAGGGAGGAAGAAGACCATCAGCACCTGGCTGTGAATACTCTTCTTTACTTCCTTTCGGCTCATGCCCACCTTCTGCATGATGGAGAAGCGCCTGGCGTCCTCATAGCCCTCTGAAACCTGCTTGTAGTAAATGATCATCATGGTGCCCAGCAGGAATAAGAGCCCCAGGAAGATCCCCAGGAAAAACAGCCCGCCGTAAAGAGAAACAAAATCCTCATAGCTGTCGGCGGCATTTTCGATCCAGAGAGACTCATAGGAGGAGTCGCCGGGCAGCGGTCCTGCTGAGATGCGCTGGAGGAGCGCGTTGCCTATTTTGCTGATCTCCTTCCGGTCTCCCTCGACATCAAAGGAATAGGTGAAGCCCGGGGCGTAGTTGGTCAGATCGTCGCTTCCTCCGAGAAAAAGCCTTGGAATCTCCTCGTTCGGCACGATGAGGGCATAGGTTTCCACCTGGGTGATCATCACATTATCGCCGGCCTGAGAAAGATCAAACTCTGTTTTGCGCAGGGAATAGGTGCGCTCTCCGATAGTCAGCGTATTTCCCTCCGGAAAGCGGCCGCTGGGGTCATAGAGCAGCACCTCGTTTTCCCCCAGGATTTCCTTAGTTCCGGCAAGCCGGTTGAATTCCTCCAGCAGATAGCATCGAAGGACTGCCATCTGCAAAGAGCTTTCTTCTTCCTCCTCCAGAAGGAACGTGGAATTCTGGCGGAAGCACGTAAAACTCCAGTGGTTGTCTTCCAAAATGTTGGCGGGAGAAAGGCCGTTCTTTTCACATTCCTCCGAAACCATTTCCCGCACGGCGGTTTTGGCCGCTTCGTTGGCGCCGGTGGCGGAGATGAGGATATTCCGGGGGAACCGGGTGCGGATCACATCTTCCATGCTGCTGTACAGGGCATAGGTAGTGGATACCGTCACCAGCAGACAGGTGAATAAAATACAGATAGAGGCAAGCCCGGCGGCGTTTTGCTTCATGCGGTACAGCATGCCGGATACCGTGGTAAAATGGTTGGATCGATAGTAGAAGCTTTTTTTCTTTTTCAAGAGCTTCAAAAGGGCCGTAATGCCGGTGATGAACAGCAGATAGGTGCCGAAGATCACCAGGATCACGGCGATGAAGAAGAACATCAGCGCCTGCACCGGGTCCTGGATCGTTACGGCCATATAATAGCCGGTACCGAGGCAGAGAATGCCCAGAACAGCCAGCAGCCAATGGGCCTTTGGCTCTTTTTCTCCCACATTGCTGCCATGCAGCAGCTCAATGGGGTTAGAAAGCCGCACCTGCAAAATATTGTAGAGCATGGTGGCGAAGAAGATGGCAAAAAACAGGATCAAGGTGGTCAGCACCGCCATGGCGGGAACAGAAAAAACAATGTGCAGATCCACGCCCAGAAGCTTTTGCAGCAGCAGGAACATGGCCCGGGAGAACAGGATCCCCAGCCCCAATCCCAGAGCAAGGGCAATAAAGGTGGTGAGAAGCGTTTCCCGAAAAATAATTTTGGCGATATGGAATTTCTCCATGCCTAAAATGTTGTAAAGCCCCAGCTCCTTTTTGCGCCGTTTGATGATGAAGCTGTTGGTGTAAAAGAGAAACAGCACCGCGAAAATACCGATGACGATAGCCCCCAGATTCATCATGGTGGTAATGCTTTGCCCGCCGTACAGAGCCTGGGCGTCAATGCTCATGCTGATGGACTGCATGATGTAAAACATCATGATGATGCCGATGGAGGAAAGCAGAAAGGGAACATAGACCCTGCGGTTGTTTTTCAGGTTTTGGAAGGCCAGCTTCCAGTAAAATCCACGCTTCACGCTTACAGCTCCTTTCTGTCACCGCTGGTGGCAAGCACCGTCAGGGTATCGGAAATTTTCTGGTACATTTCATCATTTGCCATAGCGCCCCGGTAGAGCTGGTGGAACACCTGGCCGTCCTTGATGAACAGCACCCGGTTGGCGCAGCTTGCCGCCTGAATGGAATGGGTCACCATCAGAATGGTCTGCCCGTCCCGGTTGATGCCGGAGAAGATCTCCATGATTTGCCCGGCGGAGCGGGAATCCAGTGCGCCGGTGGGCTCATCGGCCAGGATCAGCTGGGGCTTTGTGATAAGGGCCCGGGCAATGGCGGTACGCTGCTTCTGTCCGCCGGAGATCTCGTAGGGGAATTTTTGCAGAAGCTCTGCGATGCCGAGCTTTGCGGCAATGGGCTCCAGCCGGGATTTCATTTCCTGGTAGCGCTTGCCGGAAAGCACCAGGGGCAGGAAGATGTTATCCTGCACGGAGAAAGTGTCCAGCAGGTTAAAATCCTGAAACACGAAGCCCAGGTTATCCCGGCGGAAGGCAGAGATTTCTTTTTCTCCCAGGGTGACAATGTTCCGCATGTTGAGAAACACCTCGCCGCTTGTGGGCTTATCCAGCCCTGCCAGAATATTCAAAAGAGTGGTTTTGCCGGAGCCCGATTCGCCCATGATCGCCACAAATTCCCCCTGCTCTACCGCAAAGGTCACATTGGAAAGGGCTTGCACCTGCGTGCCGCCCAAACGGGTGGAATACACTTTCTTCAGGTTGTTTACATTTAAGAGAGCCATGTTATGATCCTTCCTTTCGCTGTCTTATTTCCAGCTCTTAGTATAAATTTGATTTCTTACAAAATCCATAAGACGGGCTTACAAAACAAAGGCGCAGTCTTACACTTTCGTAAGATTGCACCGGGATTAGATACTGGAAGGCAGACGTAATGAGGAATGAGCAATGAAGGGCAAGGGAAAAACAGCAGGTGGTGTGCGGTAAAGTATAGTTTATAATGCCCTTAGGCTCCACTTATTTATAAGGGGAGCTGTCACGGCAGCGCCGTGACTGAGGGGATCGTAACTAGAGATTCTATGATAGTCTCTGCGTGTGACTATCCCTTCCACCGAGTCTCACCTGTCGGTTCGGTCGGTTCGCACCAGCGTCCCAGTGGGACGCGCTCACCCGTCCGGCGATCCCCCTCCCCTTGCGGAGCAAGGGGAGACTAAGGGCAGATAGATTCCAACTTATCAAACTCAGCCCGCATTCGTAATTGCTAATTACTAATTCCCTTCAAAAGTGCTTCATCTTCTCCTTGTGAAGGAAAAGACGCACCTGGGTGCCCTTTCCCGGCTCAGAGGTGATTTCCATGGGGGTGCTGAGTTTTTTCAGGATCTGCCTGGTCAGATAAAGGCCCAGCCCGGAGGAGGTTTTTTCCTGCCTGCCGTTAAAGCCGGTAAAGCCCCGTTCGCAGATACGGGGAAGGTCCTCGGCGGAAATGCCGATGCCGGTATCCCGGATCGTCAGCACATCGTTTTCGTCCATGGAGATGGTGATGGTTCCGGTTTTTGTGTATTTCAGGGCGTTGGAAAGCAGCTGCTCCACGGCAAAGCCCAGCCACTTTTCATCGGTGAGGACCCGGTTTTCAAATTCCGGAAATTCCAGGGTCAGCTTTTGGTAGATGAACAGGGGAGCGAATTTTTTCACGGCCTGGCGGACAATATCATAAGCGGAGCAGGTTTCCAAACGGAGATCGGCGCTCATGGTTTCCATGCGCAGATAGCCCAGGGCCATTTCTACATAACGCTCCACCTTAAAAAGCTCCTGGGCCAGAGCCTCGCTTTCCGCGCCGGGAGCGGATTGTAAAATCAGCCGCATGGCGGAAAGGGGCGTTTTGATCTGATGGACCCACAGGGTATAATATTCCAGCATATCCTGCCCCCGCTCCAGGGAAAGCTGTTCCAGCTCCTTCAGGCGCTTACAGAGAAGTTCCAGGGAATCCAGCAGCACGGTTTCCGGCAAAGTGCCGGAAATGGCCGGGATCTCCCACAGGGTGGAAAGGTTTTCCTGAAGCTGCTTCAGCTTCCGCACTTTCCGGTGATAAAGTAAAAAATCCGGGATCGCGAAGCAGAGAACGGCAACAAACAGAATGGAAAAGGTGTAAAACAGGGGCTCTACTGGCAGGTCAAAAAGATAAAACAGAAAAACGGACAGCGCGGTAAGCACCGCGGCGCACAGCAGAGCCTTCCAGCGGTCCTTCCAATAATGTTTTAGCAAACGCATGCTGTCACCGGCTTTCTAAGATGCTGAAATGGGTAAGGACGGGAAGAAATGACGGCTCCTTTCAGGAAATCAAATACCCGATCCCCTTTTTGGTCGTGATGAAATTCGGCAGCCCCAGCTCCTCCAGCTTTTTCCGCAGCCGGGTCATGTTGACTGTCAGAGTGTTGTCGTCAATAAACGCGTCGCTTTCCCACAGCCGGGTGATCAGGTTGCCCCGGCTCACCACATGGCCCGCGTTTTCCATCAGCACCTGAAGGATCCGAAACTCATTCTTTGTCAGCTCCAGCTTCCCTCCGGGGCAGGAAAGAGTGCAGGCGGAAAGATCCAGCAAAACACCCTTGTGCTCGATGAGGTTGGTGCTGCCCCGGAAGGAATAGGTTCTGCGCAGCACCGCCTGGATCTTCGCGGTGAGCACAGGAAGATCAAAGGGCTTGGGGATAAAATCATCGGCGCCCAGATCGATGGCGGTGATGATGTTCATGTTGTCTGAAGCAGAGGAAAGAAAAACGATCGGAACCTTGGAGCGCTTTCTGATCTCCTCGCACCAGTAGTAGCCGTTTCGGTGGGGCAGCCCGATATCCAAAAGCACCAGGTGGGGAGAAAATTCCGTAAATTCCTCCAGCACCAGCCGGAAATCCTGCACGGTCCGGATCTCATACCCCCACATGGTCAGGTGGTTTTCCACTGCCTTGGCGATCACGGGATCGTCCTCAATGAGATAAATCTTATTCATTTCCACGGCGCCCTCCCTGCTTTTCCACAATTTGCTTACAGTCTGTACAGCAGCTCCAAAATTTCCTGATAGCTTTTTGCCTGATAGGTATAGGGCACGCTGCCGGAAGCGTCCTGCCAGGCCCCGGTGTACCAAATGCTGTCAAGCCCGGCGTTTACCGCGCCCTGCATATCGGAGGTAAGGGAATCGCCGATCACAACGGCCCGCTCCTTTTCAAAGCCGGGAATATGGTCAAATACATATTGAAAATACCGGGGATCGGGCTTTCCCACGCCTACGGCGTCTGAAACGAAAACGTCCCGCAGATAGGGAAGAAGGCCGGAGCGCTCCAGCCGGGTGCGCTGGGAAACGGCGTTGCCGTTTGTGATAAGATAGAGAGAGAAGTCCTCCGAAAGTTTCTTTACCAGCTCCAAAGCGCCGGGATATACCGCGCCGCCCTGACCCAGAAAGGTAAAGTACAGGAGGTTCATTTCATCGGGATCGCCGGAAAGGCCGGTTTCCGCGAGGAAGTCTACAAAACGGTTTCGGAACAGCTCCGGCTTTGTGCATTCCTGCTTCTCAAATTTGTCCCACCACCTGGTATTGCAGACTTCATAAGCTTCCAGCATAGCCGGGGAGTAGGGAATACGCTCAGAAAAACCGCAGCTTTCGTAAAGGCTTTGGAAGGCGGCGGTCATATCCGCGTCGAAATCCAGAAGCGTGCGGTCGGCGTCAAACAGAAGAAAACGATATTTCCGAAAGCTTGTCTGATCCGTCATGGGGGAAGCCTCCACAGCATAAATTTGTCCATATGATACTTCAAAATCATTTTGGTGTCAAATAGAAGAAAGCGCGGTTTTTCCCGCTTTTCAAAAAGAAAGGAACAGCAGCAATGGGAAAATTCAATTTGAAAAAATACAATTACGTGATCCTATGGCTTTCTTTGGTATTGACAGTGGGGATCGTATGGCTTTTCGGCAAAGGACTGCCAAAGGGAAATGCTCCGGCAAACAGTGCGCCCTTATCCTCTGTATCTTCCTCCGCTCCCGCACCGGCGGAAAGCATTTTGAATCTGCCGGCGGAGGAGACCCGGGAACAGACCATGCTTTCCGGCGTTTGGGTCCCTTATATGTCCCTCTCCACGGCGGAGCATACCCAGGCGGCCTTTGAGGAGAATTTTAAAAAGATCGCGGACTCTGCCAGGGAAAAGGGGATCAATGCCCTGTTTGTCCATGTGCGTCCCTTTTGCGACGCTTTGTACCCCTCCAAGCTGTACCCCTGGTCCCATATCCTCACCGGAGAGCAGGGAAAGGACCCCGGCTTTGATCCGCTGGCCTTTATGGTAGAATACGCCCACAGCCAGGGCATGGAATTCCACGCCTGGCTGAACCCGCTGCGGGTCAAGACCCCGGAGACTCCGGCGGAGCTGGGAGCGGAAAACCCCTATACGCTGCTGGGGGAGGAAAGTCCCTATTACTTTATGGAATACGGCGGCGGGATCTATCTGGATCCAGCCTATCCTTACGTGCGCGGGATGATTGCCGATGGGGCTGCGGAGATCGTGGAAAATTATGAGGTAGATGGGATCCATTTTGACGATTATTTCTACCCCAGCGAGGAGGAAGAACTGGATCGGGAAGCCTATGAGCTGTACACTCAGTCGGTGGAAGAGCCGCTTCCTCTTTTGGAATGGCGGCAGGCCAATGTAAGCGCCATGGTGCAGGAAGTATATGAAAAGGTAAAAAAAGCGAATCCAAAGGCGGTATTCGGTATCTCCCCCCAGGGCAATCTGGAAAATGATAAAAACATGGGGGCAGATGTGAAGGCCTGGTGTGCGGTCCCGGGATATCTTGATTATATCTGCCCCCAGCTTTACTACAGCTTTGAAAACCCGGCGCTGGGGTATTCCCAGGCGCTGGAGGAGTGGACTTCTCTCACTAGGCACGATGGGTTGAAGCTTTACGCAGGCCTGGCGCTCTATAAGGCCGGAAGCGACGCGGACAGCGGCACCTGGCAGCTGTCCGGCGATATCATCAAGCGGCAGATCGAAGAGGCTAAGGCCGCCCAGTGCAGCGGCATTCTGCTGTATTCCTCCGATTATCTCGATACAGAGCAGACAGCGCAGGAAGTGCAAAACGCCGTGGAGGTGCTGGCGCCCCCAGCGGCCGGGGAGGCTGATCCGGAAAAATAAGTAATTAGCAATTAGCGGTTAAGAATGTGGGCAGAATTCGGTAAATTGGGATTTTCGGTGAGGCACCGCAGCCGCTCGTGAAGCTGATTGGTGCGGGAAGTTGATCACTGACCCGACCGTTAGTAAGCAGATAAATTGGAATTTGGCGGTTATTCACTCACCTCTCTCCTGTCATCCTGAGCAGACAAGCACAAAAAGCTATAGCTTTTTAACCTTGCTTTCTCGGCGAAGGATCTCGTCCTTTGGCTCTTTACTCAGGAATTAAGGGCGAGATTCTTCGTCACGCTGTTCCTCAGAATGACAAGGAGGGCAATTAGTACGATAAATTGGAATTTGGCGGTTACTTGCTCATTTTCCAACTGTCATTACTGAGCAGAAAGCAAGGAGAACCTTGCTTTTTGCTCAGTAATGACAAAGGAGGGGGCCTGCTCTTTTCTAACGACTAACAACTAACGGCTAACGACTAGTTCGCTCAGCTCCCGCCTTTCATTCCTGTCAAAAATTTTTGGTTATCCGCGGCTGATTTTATCAAAAGAACCTATAATGAACCGAAGAACGCTTCCTCTATTGACGGAAAGCGCCGGAAAGTGCTATACTTTTTGCGGCTAAATTAAGAACCTGTATTCACAACCTGCAAACGCCGTCTGAGCGGACTTCTTCGTGCTGCTCGTCGTTAAATTTGTTTGCCATACGACAGTATGCCTGCCCAAATTTGCCTAGAGCAACACGAAAAATTCTCGCTCTTCCGGCATCTTCGGTTATGAATACAGGTTCTAAGAAAAAGGAGTAAGGGATATGAGCGAGATCAACGAGATCGGGGCCCGCCTGCGGGAGCTGCGGGAAGTCAGCGAATATACGGTAGAGCAGGTCGCTGCCGAATTGGGGCTCGAACCGGAACTGTACCGCTCTTACGAGGAAGACGGCAAGGATATTCCCATCAGCGTTATTTTCGGGGTAGCCAATATGTTCGGCGTGGATTTCACGGAGATCGTCACCGGCTCTCCCGCCCGGCTGGATACCTACCACATCGTAAAGCGCGGGGACGGCAAGGTGGTAAACAGGAACCCGGAATACCACTTTGAGGATCTGGCGTACCGCTATGCGGACAAGATCATGCAGCCGCTGCTGGTCACACTGGAGCCCACAGATACGCCCGCCAAGCTGATCACCCATTCCGGCCAGGAATTCAACATGGTGCTGGAGGGCACGGTGATCCTCTGTATCGGAGATAAGGAATTTTCCCTGACGGCGGGAGATTCCATCTATTTCAACCCCGCCATTCCTCACGGCCAGCGCTGCGGCGGCACAGAAAAAGCCAGGTTCCTGACAATGATCGCCGAGTAGGCGATCATTTGGATCGCTGAATAGACGGCGGTTTACGCCCATCGGAATTTGAAAACAGCTGCTGCCGCGATTTGCTGACCGGCAGGGCAAGGAAGGAAGAATGCCCCATGGATATGCTGCTCAAAAAATATCTTCCCAGGATCGAGTTCGATTCCTATGAGGATTTCAAAAATAATTTCAAAATAAACGCGTCGGAGGATTTCAACTTCGGTTACGACGTAGTGGATGCCTGGGCCGAAGCCGAGCCGGAGAAGCGGGCGCTGGTCTGGTGCAACGAGGCCAATGAAGAAAAGATCTTTACCTTTACGGAGATCAAGCGGCTTTCCAATCAGGCGGCAAATTTCTTCCGCGGCCTGGGAGTGAAAAAAGGCTCGGTAGTTATGCTGATCCTGCGCCGACGCTGGGAATACTGGATCTGTGCCACGGCGCTGCACAAGCTGGGGGCCACTTTGATCCCCGGCACCCTGCAACTGACGAAAAAAGATATCGTATATCGGGGCAATTCCGCTCAGGTGTGCGCCGTGGTATGCGTCAACGACCCCTTTGTGGTCTCCCAGGTGGAGGCCGCTGAGGGAGAGATCCCTTCTCTGAAAAACAAGATCATGGTGCAGGAGCACCGGGAAGGCTGGCTGGATTTTAACGATGAGATCGCGAAATTTCCGGAGGAGTTCCCCCGCCCCACAGGGGAGGAAGCCACCCGGTGGAGTGATATCATGCTGGTGTATTTCACCTCCGGCACCACGGGAATGCCCAAAATGGTACAGCACAATTTTCTGTATCCCCTGGGCCATATCATCACGGCAAAATACTGGCAGAGAGTGGAGGAAAACCGCCTGCATATAAGCGTGTCCGATTCCGGCTGGGCAAAATTTGGCTGGGGGAAGATCTATGGGCAGTGGCTTAGCGGCGCCACGATTTTCTGCTATGACATGGAGGGCAAATTTGAGCCGAAGCACCTGCTGGAAAAGGTGGAAAAGTACAAGGTGACCACCTTCTGCGCACCTCCCACTACCTTCCGCTTCATGCTTCAGGAGGATCTGTCAAAGTATGATCTTTCCTGTATTCACCACTGCGTTACCGCCGGAGAGCCCTTGAATCCGGAGGTCACCAAGCGCTGGAAGGAGTATACGGGCCTACAGATCTACGAGGGCTTCGGCCAGTCCGAGGGCCCGGTGCTGCTGGCGAATTTCTATCCCTGGGTCACGCCGATCCCCGGCTCTACCGGAAAGCCCTCTCCGCTTTATGATATCCAGCTGGTGGATAAGGACGGCAAGCTCTGTGAAGACGGCGACGAGGGCTCTCTCACCATCATGGACGTAAAAAATCACCCTCCTGTGGGTTTGTTTACCGGGTATTTCCGCAACCCGGAAATGACGGAGGAGCACCTGGGCGGCATAGGCTATAACACCGGCGATATGCTATGGCGGGACAGCGACGGCTATTTCTGGTTTGTGGGCCGCAACGACGACGTGATCAAATGCTCCGGCTACCGCATTGGGCCCTTTGAGGTGGAATCCGCCCTGATCGAGCACCCGGCGGTGGTGGAATGCGCCATCACTGGCGCGCCCGACCCCATTCGGGGCCAGGTGGTAAAGGCCACCATCGTGCTGGCGAAGGGCTATGAGGGCACTCCTGAACTGACAAAGGAGCTGCAAAACTATGTGAAAAAGGTCACCGCGCCTTATAAATACCCCCGCGTGGTGGAGTATGTGGAAGAGCTGCCCAAAACCCTGGGCGGCAAGATCAAGCGGGCGGAGATCCGCAAAGCGGACGAGCAGAAGTGAGAGGGTTTTCATGAAGGCAGGGCAGAAGCCGAAAAACACGTGGTTCGACTGGCTCTTGACCGTTTTGGGCTTGGGCGCTCTGGCGGCGGTAAGCCTTTATGTTGCCCTTTGCTGGGAACAGCTTCCGGCGGAGCTTCCCACCCATTTCAACGCCGCCGGGGAGATGGACGCTTTCGGCGGAAAAGCTTCCCTTCTGGGGCTTTTGGCCATCGCCTGGGCACTGTACGGGATCATTTCCTTGATCGAAGCGATTCCCGCTGTGTGGAATACCGGGACAAAAACCACTCCGGAAAACAGCAGAGCCGTATATCGAACTGTCAAAACCATGCTGTCCGTCCTGAAGCTGACGCTTGCCCTGTTTTTCGCCTATGTAATCTTGTGCGCCGCCCTGTGCAGACCCTTAACCCCCTTTGCCATGCCGGTGTATCTTCTCGCCATTTTCGGCACGCTCCTATGGTGCGGCATTCGCATTTTCAAAAAACGATAAAATATAGAAAGGCTGCTTCCCACCGGGAAGCAGCCTTTTTTCTAACTACTAACAATTAATTACTAACAACTAACCGTGGCAAGCCTCGCACTCCGGAATTTCCCCCACAATGGGCGTGGGGTCAATGCCCTGCCGCCTGTAGTAATCCGCCACGGCGGATTTGATGGCCTGTTCCGCCAGTACGGAGCAATGCACCTTTACCGGCGGCAAACCGTCCAGGGCCTCCATGACCGCCTTGTTGGTGAGCTTCAAGGCGTCGTCAATGGACTTTCCCTTGATCATTTCGGTTGCCATGCTGCTGGTGGCGATGGCCGCCCCGCAGCCGAAGGTCATAAAGGAAACATCGGTGATGATGTTGTTTTCCACCTTGAGATACATTCTCATGATATCGCCGCATTTCGGGTTTCCCACCTCGCCCACGCCGCTGGGGTCTTTCATTTCTCCCACATTTCTGGGATTGGAAAAGTGATCCATTACCTTTGCGCTGTATGCCATATTACATTTCCTTTCCTGAAAGCTGTACGCTTTATTATTATAAATCGTAGTTTACTTTTCCCTGCTGAATGGCGTCCCACAGGGGGGACATGGAGCGCAGGCGCTCGATGATAGGGGGCAGGGTCTCCAAAATGTAGTCCACGTCCTCTTCCGTGTTGCAGTCCCCCAGGGAAAGCCGCACGGAGCCGTGAGCCACCTCATGGGGCAGCCCAATGGAAAGCAGCACATGGCTGGGGTCCAGAGAGCCGCTGGTGCAGGCGGAGCCGGAGGAAGCGCAGATCCCTTTGAGATCCAGCATTAAAAGAAGAGACTCTCCCTCCACGCCCTCAAAGCAGAAGCTGACGTTGCCCGGCAGCCGATGCTCCCGGTCGCCGTTCAAGTGGCTGCGGGGAATTTTGGAAAGCCCCTCGATCAGCTTGTCCCGCAGGGGCGTCAGCCGGGCGGCCCGTTCCTCTATGGTGGAGCAGGCGTGCTTCATGGCAACGCCCAGCCCAACGATCCCCGCCACGTTTTCTGTGCCGGCCCGTTTTCCCCGTTCCTGGGCGCCGCCGTCCAGAAGGGTTTGAAGAACCGTGCCGTTTCGCACATACAAAGCGCCCACGCCCTTGGGCGCATGGAGCTTGTGGCCGCTGAGAGAAAGCAGGTCGATATTCTGCTCTTTTACGTTGATTTCCACATTCCCCACAGCCTGTACCGCGTCGGTGTGAAACAGCACGCCGTGCCGCTTGCAGATGGCTCCGATCGCGGCAATGGGCTGAATGGTGCCGATCTCATTGTTGGCGTACATAATGGTGACAAGAGCCGTTCGATCCGTGATGGCGGCCTCTACTTCTTCAGGACGGACAATGCCGTTTCTGTGTACGTCCAGATAGGTGACGGAAAAGCCCTCTTTTTCCAGTGCGGCACAGGTGTGCAGCACCGCGTGATGCTCGAAGGCGGTGGTGATAATGTGATCTTTGCCCTTGCTTCGAAGGGTTCGGGCCGCACCCTTAATGGCCCAGTTGTCGCTTTCACTGCCGCAGCCGGTAAAATAGATCTCTCTTTGGTCGGCCCCCAGGCACTGAGCTGCTGTGGCTCTGGCTTCCTCCAGAGCAGCCTTTGCCTCCTGCCCCAGCCCGTAAAGGCTGGAGGGGTTTCCGTAAGCCTCCCGGTAAAAGGGGAGCATCGCTTCCAGAACCTCGGGCGAAACAGCGGTGGTGGCGGCGTTATCCGCATAAACCGTTTTCCTCATAGGAATGACCACGTTCCTTTCCTTATTTTCAGGCAGCCCGCACAACTCTAAGGTGCGGCGTTGCCATAGTTTTTGTCAGAACAGGTTTAATATACACCTTTTTAGTATACTTTTCAATACCCCAAAGCGGACTTTGAAAAAATTTTTTCACGCTTTCAGGCAAAAAGCGGAATAACAGTCACGATTTCGGCAAAAACTGGAAAAGAAAGAGTCTTGTGAGGCGGGGAGCGAAGGCTTTCCAAAAGAATCCGGCTTGACAGCATTGCCCGGAAAAGGTAAAATATAGGAAAAGCAAAGTCAGACGGGGATAGGATCCGCGTACTTTTGCTTTTCCAGTTTTGGATCATTTTGCGGTGAGACCGCTTTTGATAGAACGGATTCAGAAAAGGCAGCGGGTGAACATTCGCCTGCCGGAAGCGCCGAAGGCTTCCGGGCCGGATCGTCGAAAGCAGAAAACAGGCAGAAAGCGCCGGGGAAATATCCGGCGCTTCTGGTGTTATTCCGTTTTTTGAGGGTCCGGCAGGCCGTTGTGCGCAAAAAAGCAGCGCCACGGTATTTTGGTAAAGCAGGGAAAAGCCGCTGCCATTTTGTGAAGACAAATTTTTAATTTTACTTTGAAAAAACAGGAGGAAATTACAGTGGCAGAGAAAAACAGCCGCCCCCGCCGGACGCCGGCAAGCAACGGAAACACAGGCAGGAAGCAGGATCAGGTTCTCAGCGGCGCCGTGGACGCGCCTCAGATCGGAAAGATCGCCGGGCCGAAGAAACCGGCTGCGGGGCAGCGGCGGAAGCCGGAAAGCGGAGCGAAGCGTTCGCAGTCCGGGGAAGCCGGACAGGAAAAGACCCCTAAAAACAGTTCAGCGGGAAAGAGCACGCCGAAGGCTGGAACAGCCAGGCGTACCCCGCCTAAAAAAGCGGGAGCTCCCAAAGCGGAACCCGCACAGAAAACGGAACAGAAAAAAGCGGCAGGAAGCCGGGGCGGCCAGTCCCGCAGGCGCCAAAACCTCGGAACCGCGCCCATCGCCGCGGCACAGCAGGCACAGGCCGCTCAACAGGCGGCCGCGGCGGAAGCCTCGGCGCGGCCCCAGCAAAAGAAGGGAAGGGGCCGGCAGAAAGTGAAGCCCCCCATTCGGGCCTATTTTCTGGGAGGCCTCAACGAGATCGGCAAGAATTTTACCGTGTATGAATGCCAGGGCGATATGGTCATCGTTGACTGCGGCCTCAGCTTTCCCGATGAGGAAATGCTGGGGGTGGATCTGGTGATCCCGGATTTCACCTTTGTGGAAAAAAACAGAGATAAAATTCGGGGCATCGTGATCACCCACGGCCATGAGGATCATATCGGAGCGATCCCTTATCTTTTGAAAAAGCTGAATGTGCCGGTATACGCCACCGCGCTGACGGTGGGACTGATCGAAGGAAAGCTTCAGGAGCACGGCCTTACCGGGTCTGCCCGGCTTTTCGTGACCCCTCCGGGTTCCAGAATCCGCATGGGGTGCATGGAGATCGAATTGATCCATGTAAACCATTCTATTGCGGACGCCGTGGCGCTGGCCATTCACAGCCCGGCGGGCGTGGTGGTGCACACCGGAGATTTCAAAATAGATTGCACCCCCGCCGAGGGCAGAATGATCGACTTAGCCAGGTTCGCGGAGCTGGGAAAGGAAGGCGTGCTGGCCCTGCTGGCGGATTCCACCAACGCGGAGCGCCCCGGCTATACCCAGACAGAGCAAACGGTCAATAATTCCCTGGACGCCCTGTTCCAGCGGGCGGAAGGCAAGCGCATTATCGTGGCGACCTTCGCTTCCTCCATCAGCCGGGTGCAGATGATCATCAACTGTGCCGTGAAGTATGGGCGCAAGGTGGCCCTTTCCGGCAGAAGCATGGTGAATGTGATGGGCATTGCCAGCGAGCTGGGGTATCTGCATATTCCGGATGGCGTGTTGGTGGATCTGAACCTCATCAACCGCTATGAGCCGGGGCAGCTGGTGCTGATCACTACAGGAAGCCAGGGAGAGCCCATGTCCGCCTTGACCAGAATGGCATTTTCCGACCACCGGCAGGTGGCCATCAATCCCAATGATTTTATCATTCTCTCCGCCCGGCCCATTCCCGGCAACGAAAAGACCGTAGGGGCCGTGGTAGATGAGCTTTTGAAGCAGGGCTGTACCGTGATCTATGAATCCATGTACGAGGTACATGTGTCCGGCCACGCCTGCCAGGAGGAATTGAAGCTCATGCAGGGGCTGACAAAGCCCAAATACTTTATTCCCGTTCACGGTGAGCAAAAGCACCTGCAAAAGCACGCCGGGCTGGCTATGGCCATGGGAATGCCGAGGGAGAATATTTTTATCGGTACCATTGGCAATGTGCTGGAGCTGCATGAGGACCATATGCGGCAGCTGGGAGACGTTCCCGCCGGCAGCGTCATGGTGGACGGCCTGGGCGTTGGCGATGTGGGCAGCGTGGTACTGCGGGACAGAAAGCATCTGGCGGAGGACGGCCTGATCGTGGCGGTCTGCTCTATCGATTCCAACTCCGGCCATGTGGTTTCCGGCCCGGATATCGTATCCCGGGGCTTTGTGTATGTCAGAGAATCAGAACAGCTTATGGACGAAGCGCGAAAGCTGGTGTATAATACTCTGGAAAGCTGTGCAAGAGAGCACGTCCGTGACTGGACGGGGCTGAAGCAGAATGTGAAGGAAGAGCTTTCCCGGTTCCTGTACCGGAAGACCCAGCGCAATCCGATGATCCTGCCGATCATTATGGAAGTGTAAGGGCTTTTACCGCAAAAAGGAACGGCGAGGAAGGCGAAAGGGCGGGGTGAAGTACAGTGCGCAGGAAAAAGGTTTGGGTGATCTCTCCTCTTTTTTATCTGATGGCGGCGGGCATGATTGTTATGGCGGTCATCACCTATCGCTTTAATAAGATCGCCGCCGCGGTGGAGTTGACGGCGGCGGTGCTCGCGCTGCTTTCTGTATTCACCTCCGACATTTTGTACCGCAGAAATGTGTCTCTGGCTGTAAAAAGCGCGAAGCGGGTGCTGACCGCCGAGGAACGGCATGCCCTTGATGAATTTGCCCTGCCTGTGGCGGTGGCGGCCCCGGCGGGAGATATTGTATGGGCCAACGAGGCATTCTCCGCCAGCCTGTGCGGCGGCGGAGAATATCTGGGAGAAAATATCCTTCGGTTCCTTTACCCCAAAACCTTTCGGCAGGTCATGGGGGAGAAGGGCGCGGCGGTTTCCTACCGGGGGCGGGAATATACGGTATACAGCGCCCGGGCAAAGGCAGGTTACATTTTTTATTTTGTGGACGATACCTACTTTAAGGCCATTCACAAGGAATACCGGGAAAAGAAAACGGTAGTGTGTGTGGCGGTATTTGATAATCAGGAAGAATTGATCCGAAACAGCTCCGGCGGCGATGATTCCCGGATCACGGCCGATGTGGAGGCCGTGCTGCGCCGTTGGGCGGTGGAGGATATGGGCGGCTTTATCCGCCGGCTGAACAACGGCCGGTATCTGGTGGTCACAGACGACGCCCATGTGGAGGCCGCCAAGCAGCGGCGATTCCGCATGCTGGACGATGTACGGGAGGTAAAAAGCGCCAGTGGCATGAGCGCCACGGTGTCCATCGGCGTGGGCCGGGGCGCGGATACCGCCGCGGAAAGCGAGCGCTGGGCCCGGCAGGCCCTGGATATGGCTCTGGGCCGAGGCGGCGACCAGGTGGCGGTAAAGCAGCAGGGCGATACTTACGAGTTTTTCGGCGGCCTTTCCAAGGGTGTGGAAAAGCGGGATAAAGTGCGTACCAGGGTCATTGCCGCCACGCTCTCCGACCATGTAAAGGGCAGCGACCATGTGTTTCTCATGGGCCACAGAAATTCCGACCTGGACAGTATCGGCGCCGCGGTGGGAATGTGGGCGGCTATTCGCAAGGGGCTGGAAAAGCCCGCCAGCATCGTCCTGAACAGGGGACAAACGCTGGCAGGAGCGCTGGTGGACCGTGTAGAGGAAGCCTATGGGCAGGAAGAGGCCCTGTTTATTTCTCCCGCTGAGGCAATGCAGAGCGCCACGGAGCGCTCCCTGTTGATTGTAGTGGATACCCACTCGGTGAATTTTGTAGAGAACTCCGATCTGCTGGAGCATATTCCCCGGATCGTGGTGATCGACCATCACAGAATGATGATCTCTCACATCAAAAACGCTCTGATCTTCTATCATGAGCCCTATGCCAGCTCCGCCTCCGAAATGGTAACAGAGCTGGTGCAGTACATCAGAGGCTCCGCCATTGACAGCATCGATGCCGAGGCGCTGATGGCCGGCATTGCGCTGGATACGAAAAATTTTGTGCTGAAAACAGGTGTGCGAACCTTTGAGGCTTCCGCCTTCCTGCGCAGGCGCGGAGCTGATACCGTAACGGTAAAGAAGCTGTTTTCCAATACGCTAGACAGCTATAAGCAAAAGGCCCAGCTGGTGTCCGGGGCGGAGCTTTATAAGGGCTGCGCCATTGCCACCTCCAACTGGGATTTTGAGGATCTGCGGGTAGCGGCGGCCCAGGCTGCCGACGAGCTTTTGTCCATTCAGGGGGTGCGGGCTTCTTTCGTGCTGTACCGCACCGGGACCGATGTGAATATCTCTGCCCGAAGCCTGGGAGATATCAATGTGCAGGTGATCTTGGAGGAATTCGGCGGCGGCGGCCATTTTACCCAGGCCGGAGCCCAGATCAAGAACATCAGCATGAGCGACGCCCGCCGGGCGCTGGTTCGCACGCTGGACGTGAAGCTTCAGGAAACTGCGGCAAATTAGAGAGGTGCTCGCAAAATGATATACGATGAGTTTGATTCGGAGCGCCGGGCAATTATCAATCCGGAGGAATGCTGCCGCCCGGTAGAGGGGTTTCCAGAGCTCTGTATCGGCGTTTTTTCCAAGCCGATTATGGACTGGGTGCTGAAACGCTTTGGAGGTCTGGAAATCAGCCGCTTTAGTTGCTGTACCGGCACATTTCCAATTTATGAGGTAGAGGCCTATGGCGCCAAGGCGGCGGTATACATGCCCATGATAGGCGGCCCGGCCGCTGCTTCCGTCCTGGAGGAAAGTATCCCCAAGGGCGGAAAGTATTTTGTGTTTTTTGGCGCTGCGGGAGTGCTGGTAAAAAATGTTTCTCACGGAAAATTGCTGCTGCCTACCGCCGCAATCCGGGACGAGGGCCTGTCTTACCACTATCTGCCTGCGTCAGATGAGGTGGAGCTGTCTCCGGCGGATGTGAACGCCTGCCGGGCCGCTATGACGGAGCTGGGAGTTCCCTATACGGAAGGAAAAACCTGGACTACCGATGCCTTCTACCGCGAGACCCGCGCAAAAGCCTCCAGGCGGAAGGAGCAGGGCTGCATTTCGGTAGAAATGGAATGCGCCAGCCTGGCGGCAGTCGCCCGATTCCGGGGAGTGCACTTCGCGGAGTTTTTCTACGCCACTGATACCGTGGACGATGCGGGCTGGAATGGCGGTATTTTACATGAAAAGGGCGCCGGCTTGGAAGAAATATGTTTCCGCACAGCGGTAGAGACCGGAAAACGGATGAAACTGCTAGAAAGTACATAAAAATTCTGTCAGGAAAGGATGAGCAAAGATGAAGGTAGTATTGCTGCAGGACGTAAAGTCCATTGGAAAAAAAGGAGAGCTTGTCAATGTCTCCGACGGGTACGCAAGGAATTTCCTGCTGCCCAGGAAGCTTGCGAAGGAAGCCAACGCCCAGGCCATGAACGAGCTGAAAAACGCCGAGGCGGCCAAGGAGTATAAGATCAAAACTGAAACAGAGCAGGCGCAGAAAAACGCCGACGCTCTTTCCGGAAAGACCCTGAAGATCTATGGGAAAGCCGGACAGGGCGGAAAGCTGTTTGGCTCTGTTACCGCAAAGGAGATTGCCGAGGAGATCGGAAAGCAGTTTGGGGTAGAGGTGGAAAAGCGGAAGATCGTGCTGGAAAATGATATCAAGGCTTTTGGTACTTACAATTTCGACGTGAAATTCTACAGCGGCATTACCGCCACCCTGAGTGTGGCGGTCTGCGAGAAGCAGTAATTAGTCGTTAGTTGTTAGTCGTTAGAGAAGGGCAAAGCAATTAGGAATTAGCAACGAGAAATGAGCAATTATTAAGGCAAAATCAGTGACTAATCGTAACTTACTTGTAGGGACAGCCCTCCGGGCTGTCCGCAAGTTACGTGCAAAGCCCACAGACAGCCCGGAGGGCTGTCCCTACAGTGTGTTGTCCTTTTTTATCAAAGCGCTGCGCAGCGCCGCCACCGTCCACCGTCCAGCATCTAGCATCTGGAATCTAGTATATCTATAACAAGGGGGGAATCCTATGCCCTACGAAACAAACAGCCAGGCGGAGCCGGGGCTCAGCATGCCCTTTAGCCTGGAGGCGGAGCAGTCTGTGCTGGGCGCTGTGCTGCTGGAGCCCTCCTGCCTTGCCACGGTGGCGGAGATCCTGCCGAAGGCAGAGTATTTCTACGCGGTGAACAATCAGATGATCTACGGGGTCATGCTGGAAATGTTCACCCTGGGCCTGCCGGTGGATTTTGTCACCGTGCTGGAAAAACTGAAGGAAAATGAGGAATTTGACGAGGCCACCGGGAAGGTATATTTAACTCAGCTGGCCCAGCTGGTCCCTTCCCTTTCCAATGTGGCGGTCTATGCCAATATCGTTCGGGACAAGTACGATGTGCGCACGCTGATGCAGGCGGCCCGGCATATTCTGGACGATGCCAGCGAGGGCACGGAGGAATCCTCCCTGCTGCTGGATATGGCGG
Organism: Neglectibacter caecimuris; assembly: GCF_034335015.1. NCBI lineage: Bacteria > Bacillati > Bacillota > Clostridia > Eubacteriales > Oscillospiraceae > Neglectibacter > Neglectibacter caecimuris. Next base: position 190,310 of record NZ_JAWXXK010000006.1, read on the forward strand.
AGCAGCGGATCTTCGATATCCGTCAGGGAAAGAACATGCGGGGGCTTCAGCCGGTGCGGGAGATCCTGCTGGAGACCTTTGACCGCCTGGATCTGCTCAATTCCCCGGACAGAGATAAGTATAAGGGGATCCCTACCGGCATTGGAGAGCTGGATGCGCTGATCACGGGCCTGAACCGGTCAGATCTGATCGTTTTGGCCGCCCGTCCCGGTGTGGGAAAGACCAGCTTCGGCCTGAATATTGCCCGGCACGCTTCTGTTACCGGAAAGCGGCGGGTGGCCTTTTTCTCCCTGGAAATGGGCCGGGAGCAGCTGGTTTCCCGTCTGTTGTCCGCGGAAGCCGTGGTAGAGGGCAATAGGCTCCGCTCCGGAGACCTGACCGAAGGAGATTGGGTCAAGCTGGTGGAAGCGGGAGATATTCTCTCCAAGGCGGAAATGTATTTTGACGATAACCCCAGTATCACCGTGCCGGAAATGAAGGCAAAGCTGCGCAGGCTGGGCGGTGTGGATCTGGTGCTGGTGGACTATTTGCAGCTGATGAATAGCGCCCGGCGTATCGATAACCGAGTGCAGGAAATTACTGAAATTACCCGAAGTCTGAAAATCATGGCAAAGGAATTGGACGTGCCGGTGATCGCCATGTCTCAGCTGCGCCGTCCTACTGATCGGGCAAAGGATCACAGGCCCGGCCTTTCCGAGCTGAGAGATTCCGGCTCTATCGAGCAGGATGCCGATATCGTGATCTTTCTCCATAGAGAAGCCTACAATGCCACCAGTGAAGGCGGGGAGATCACAGAAAATATGGACACGAACGCCGCGGAGATCATCGTGGCAAAAAACCGCCATGGCAGTACGGATACCATTCCGGTCCACTGGCAGGGTGAATATATGCGCTTTACCTCACGGGAGGTCATTCGCCATGAGTGAGGTCTTCTTTTCCGCCGGGGATCTTTCCGGACTTCCGGAAACGGGCCTTGTAGTCGTGGGCTTTTCCGGTGGAGCGGATTCCACCGCCCTGGCCCATTGGCTTACAACAAAAATTTCGCCGGAGCGTATCATTCTGGCCCATGTGAACCACCTGCTTCGGGGGAAAGAAGCAGAACAGGACGAAGCCGCCGCCGGGGCCTTTGCCCAGAGGCTGGGGCTTCGTTTTGCGCTTTTGCGGGAAGATGTAAAAGCCCTTGCCGAAAAGAAGGGAATGGGCCTGGAGGAATGCGGCAGAGAGGTGCGGTACAGCTTTTTTTACTCTCTCGCAAAGGGGGAAAGCGACAGAATTCTTACCGCACACCATGCCGAGGATAATGCGGAAACCATGCTCTTAAACCTGTGCAGGGGCACAGGGCTCGACGGCCTGTGCGGGATCCCCCAAAGCAGGGGAAAGGTGCTGCGCCCGCTGCTGCGGGCAAGCAGAAATGAAATCGAGGCCTATTGCGCCTTTTATCAGCTTTCCTATGTAACGGACAGCAGTAATTTTTCCGAAGAATACACAAGGAATAAGCTTCGCCTGGAGGTGCTGCCCGTGTTGAGGGAACTGAATCCCCGGATGTCCCAGGCCTTTTCTCAGGCAGCGGAGCTTCTGAAAATAGATCGGGAATTTCTGGAGCGGGAAAGTGGAAAGCTTTTGGAAGCTGTGAAAGGAGAATACGGGCTGAACGCGGAAGCTTTGCTGGAAGCGGAGGAAGCCCTTTCGATGCGGGCGGTAAAGCTGTGGTTAGAAGGCCTGGGCTGCGGCAGATTGGAAAAAAAGCATCTGGACGCGGTAAAGACATGCCTGAAGCAGGGCGGCGCGGCTTCTCTGCCCGGCGGTGTCACGGTGCGCAGGGCCCAGGGGACCCTTTCCGCTTTTCGAAAGGAGAAAGCGGAGCCTTTTTTTCTTCCGGTAAGCTTGGGGGAAACCCCGCTTCCAGGGAGAAAACTTCTGGTTTTGGAGATAAAGGAACTGCCTTTTGCGGAAAATAGGCAAAAAATTCATAATTTGTTATTCAAAAACGCTCTGGATTATGATATAATTACAGCCAATTTAATAGCCAGAAGCCGCCGGGAGGGGGATAGATTTTCCCCCCCGGGCAGAAAGCTTTCCAAAAATCTGAAGCAGGTGTTTCAGGAATGCGGCATGCCGCCGGAAAAGAGAAAAGCCGCGGTACTGCTGGAATGTGACGGAAGGCTCGTCTTCTGTGAAGGGGTCGGCGTTTCTCAGGAAGCGAGGGTTACGGAAAAAACCCGCCGGGCGCTTTTTGTGACGATCCGGGAGAAAGAGCCAAAACCGGCCTGCGGCTGTTAAACCGAAGCAATGAGGGCTTTGAGGATATTTGCGAAGAGGGAAAGGGTCGAGACTATGGTAGAACGCAGCGCAATGATGGAGGACATTCAGGAAGTGCTGTTTACCGAGCGGCAGATCGCCGTTATGGTAGAGCGTGTGGGAAAAGAGATCTCCCGGGACTACAAGGATAAAAATCTGCTGCTTGTCAGCGTGCTGAAGGGCTCTGTGGTATTTATGGCGGATCTGATGCGCTCCATCAACATTCCCGCTAAGATCGATTTTATGGCCACCTCCAGCTATGGCTCCGGCACAAAGACCAGCGGTGTGGTAAAGATCATCAAGGATCTGGATATCCCTCTTTCCGGCTATGACATCGTTTTGGTAGAGGATATTCTGGACAGCGGCAAGACTTTGAGCTACCTGATCGAACTTTTGCGAGATAGAAACCCGAAAAGCATACAGATCTGTACGCTGTTTGACAAGCCCGAGCGCCGGGAGGTGGAGATCAAGGCCGCTTACGTGGGCTCTGTGATCCCGGACGCCTTTATTGTGGGCTATGGCCTGGATTATGCCGAAAAATACCGCAACCTGCCTTTTGTGGGTATCCTGGAGCCTTCGGTGTACGAATAACCGGCGGAAAAAGGGAGAAGGTTATTGTTTGAAAGCGGGCGGCCTTTCTTTGGCTTTGCCACGCAGGGTCCCTTAATAACTGGGGAAACAAGACGGCGCTGGTTTTTGCTGGTGCTGTCTGGTGATAAGCAATAGAGTTTAGGAGGACAAATTTTTGAACAGCAATCGAAAAACGCTGCGCACGCTTCTCTTGTATCTGGGGATCCCGGTGGTGGTGCTGTTTATCATCATCTTTTTGCTCCAGGGCCGGGGGCCTGAGCAGGCGGCGTATAAGTATTCCGACATTATTGACTATTTCGAGACCGGGCAGGTCACGGAATACAAGCTGAATCTGGGAACGGGAGACCTGCGGCTGAAGTTGAATAACGATGCTGGCACACAAATCGATTTCGAGCTTCCCAGCGTGGATCTGTTCTATCAGAACGTGTCCCAATCCATTCGGGAGTATAACGAAGAGCACCCCGACGCCAAAATGGTGCAGGATATTATCCGCCCGGTGGAAACCAGCTGGTTTTTAAGCCTGCTTCCCACCCTGATCCTGTTTGCGGGGCTGATCATCTTCTGGGTGTTTATGATGCGCCGCCTGGGCAACAGCATGGGCGGCGGCGACAAGCAGATGAACTTCGGCAAGGCGAAGATCAAGCAGATGAGCGATGAAAAGCGCAAAACCACCTTTGCCGATGTGGCCGGGGCCGATGAGGAAAAGGAAGAGCTGCGGGAGATCGTGGAGTTCCTCCGCAATCCGGCAAAGTACAATTCCCTGGGCGCCCGTATTCCCAAGGGCGTGCTGCTGGTGGGCCCTCCCGGCACCGGTAAAACTCTGCTGGCCAGGGCTGTGGCGGGAGAAGCGGGTGTGCCGTTCTTCTCTATTTCCGGTTCCGATTTTGTGGAAATGTTTGTAGGCGTAGGCGCTTCTCGCGTTCGCGACCTGTTTGAGAAAGCGAAAAAGAACCACCCTTGCATTATCTTTATCGATGAGATCGACGCCGTAGGCCGCCAGAGAGGCGCGGGCCTGGGCGGCGGGCACGATGAGAGAGAGCAGACCCTGAACCAGCTGTTGGTGGAAATGGACGGCTTCGGCGCCAACGAGGGCGTGATCATGATCGCCGCCACCAACCGCCCCGATATTCTGGATCCCGCCCTGATGCGTCCCGGCCGTTTTGACCGCCAGGTGACGGTGGGCTATCCCGATGTCAGGGGCCGTGAGGATATTCTGCGGGTACACGCCAAGGGGAAGCCCCTGGCCCCCGATGTGGTGCTTTCCACCATTGCCAAGTCCACCGCGGGCTTTACCGGGGCGGACCTTGAAAATCTTCTGAACGAGGCCGCTCTGCTGGCCGCCCGGAAAAACCACAAGGCTATCACCATGCCGGAAATCGAGGAAGCCACCATTAAGGTGGTGGTAGGCACCGAGAAGAAGAGCAGGGTGATGAATGAAAAGGAAAAGAAGCTGACCGCCTATCACGAGGCGGGCCATGCCATCGCCACTTATTATTGCGGCACCCAGGACCCGGTGCACCAGATCTCCATCATTCCCAGAGGCATGGCAGGGGGCTATACCATGCACCTGCCTTCTGAGGATCGCACCTACCGCAGCCGGAACGAAATGCGGGAAGAGCTCATCGTTCTGTTGGGTGGCCGGGTAGCGGAAGCACTGGTGCTGGACGATATCTCCACCGGAGCTTCTAACGATATCGAGCGGGCTACAAAAATTGCACGTGCCATGGTCACAAAATACGGCATGAGCGAAAAGCTGGGGCCGATCACCTATGGCTCAGACGATTCCAACCCCTTCCTGGGCAAAGAAATGGGCCATATCAGCAACTATTCCGAGCAGACCGCCTCCGAGATCGATGAAGAGATCCAGAAGCTGATCTCCACTGCCTACCAGCAGACTGAGCAGATCTTAAAGGAGCACATCGATGAGCTGCACCGCCTGGCCGGCGTACTGTACGAAAAGGAAAAGCTGGACGGCACAGAGTTCCAGGAGGTTATGAACGGCACGCTTTTGCCCGGCGGCCAAAAGGAAGAAAAACTCCCCGCGGAAGCCGGTTCCGAAGAAAATACGGATACGACACAGGCGCCTGCCGAAACCCAGAAGGAAGAGTAAAAGCTGTAAGTTCAAAAAAGCATTCGTTTCAAAGAGCCCGCTGTAAAGCGGGCTCTTTTTTGTGTCGGTATGAGAAAGAAGCAAGCTCTTCAATTTTGTTCGGAATCATAACAAAGCGCAGGGCGTTTATTAGATGCTGGATGGCGATAACTGCTATGCAGAAAGCACCTTATGTGATTCGGGTGCTTTCAGGCAACGAGAGAACGTCAACAGATATAATAGGTAATGCGAAATGAGAAATTAGCAATGAAATACAAAGCAATATATAGTTTAGCAAACTAGTCATTAGTTGCAAAATGTTAGTTGCTAAGGGAAAAAAGTCACCCGGTTGTCATCCTGAGCCGCCGAAGGCAGCGAAGGATCTCGTCCTTGTGCCCTTGTCTTTTCCGGCAACTAACTACCTACGACTGATCGCTGATTATAGAAGCTGTCATTTACCACTTTTTTCACGCCTGACAGGGTGATGGAGATCGCAGCTAAAACGCACAGTATAACAGCGGCCGCTATGGTTGAGGATAGTTTCATAACAGGAAATCGCGCGTGCTTCAAAAGATAAGTCACAAAAGCATTGGGCAGGTTTACGAAGTAATCAACGATCAGGCTGTTGCCGGAAAGCTTATAGGCGGCGGCAAAGCGACACCCACTGCGAATAGCAGGAGAATGCTTCCGAAATCGCGAAACCCGGGATATCCTAAGTGGTAAAGAGAAAACATCAAGCCGGAAAGAAAAATTGTGGGCAGCATACCGAATTCTTTTTCAAACTTGCTCTGAAAAAAGCCGCGGAATAGGAACTCTTCAAAAAAGTGGTCATGATAAGCGGCAAAATTCCCATGGGAAGAAAACTCCATGGAACAGCTTTCCCGGAAATGACAACGGGGATCAGCTGTCCTCCCACTGAAAAGACAACAAATGTTGCCAGAACGGCGATTTGCTCTTTGTTCAGCTTCTGTATTCTCAAAAAAGCAGCCGTGCTTTTCTCTTTCCGTAATAGGAAAAGGAGTAGGAAAAAGCTAAACGCTATGCCAGATCGTACGGTTTACAAGCCTTTCGGAAAAAGGGAGAGCCGCATTTCTCGATACACTGAAAGCCTCTATCCCGCAATTCAGCTATGATACGAATATCTTTTCCATTGCTGCGTTTTTTCTGGACACCTTCCCTCCTGAGGAGCAGAGATGGCTTTTACGGCAGCGTCTTGAAATTCTGCAAAAATACCGCATAGGGGTCGAAAACCAGGTTACGCCCTTATGGGAAAATGAAGTTCCCGCCATTCACGCCGTCAACGTAAAAAGAATGATCGACCTGGTAAGCGCCGAGATCTTAGGAACTAACCGCTTGCTTGAAAATTGCTCTCAAAAGCAGCGATAAGACTTTGTTAAACCACTGGATTGTTTACAAGTCCATTGGTTTTTTATACCTGTAAAAAAGTTATCTGAAATGCAGGGGCCAAATGGATTTAAGAAAGGGGAAAGCGACCTTTTGGGTCTTCCGTTTTTTTGCGTCAAAAAGCGGGAGGTTGTTTAGAGCGGTGCCATCTGTTTTGTGGCTGGGTATGGTTGCTTTTGCGGGAAAGTGGTTTTGAGAAATTGCAGAATGTCTGAGAACATGTTTCTTGATCAGCAATGTTGTGACTGCCTTTTCATGGATCGCAGACCGAAAAAAAGGGGCATAAAATTGATTTATTTAATATGATTAATGATATAAACATTGAAGTCTAAAAAGTAAAACGCATAGCAAGCGTTGTGCGTTTTGCACAAAACTAAAACAAATTATTGTTGGATACCTAGAAGTTGCGGTAATTTATCAAAAGGTGTTGACTTCTTGCACCAGGAAAGTTATTATATATACAAAATTAAGCTAAAAAATAAAATTGACTGCCGGGTATACATTGCTGTCCTTCATTTAAGTATGGTGATTAAAGAATTTGAAAATACCGGCTTTGCCAGGAAGGGGGAGGGATATTCTGGAAAGAATAGTGAAGAAAATTCGCTCGTCTAAAAAACTTCCAAACGTGGTCGTGGGCTTTGACGGATATGTAGACAGCATTCTTCGGGTTTGCCGGCAGACGGGCGGTACGGAAGCTGAATTCTTTGATACCATGGAAGAGTTTGGAGACCATATTAAGGAAAGATCCTGGAAAAGCTGTTCCATGGAGCTGAAGCTGCAAACGGAAAAGCTGGGAGGGAACGCGCCCATTTTCTCGCAAACCATTGCCTGCCTGGGGGCGCGCGTGGACTGCATCGGCGCTTTTGGAACACCCCGGCCGCTCCCGGTGTTTCGTGGGCTGGAAAAGCTTTGTGTATTGCACAGCCTATGTGATCCGGGTCTTTGCGAGGCGTTGGAGTTTCGGGACGGCAAGGTGATGCTGGCGCGAAATGACCGGCTAAAGGTGGATTATCGGTGCCTGACCAAGCTGCTTTCTGTTCCCCGCCTTTTGGAGATGATGGAAAAAGCCCAGCTGCTGGCGTTTTTTAACTGGAGCGAGCTGCCAGGCGCAACCTCGATCTGGCAGGGGTGTTTGCAGGATGTTTTTCCAAAGCTTACTGCCCGGAAACGTCTGATGCTGGATCTTTCAGACTGCTCTCAGAGGACGGAACAGGAAGTGGGAGAGGCTGGTGAGTTGATTCGGGAATTCTCAAAATACTTGAATACGGTTTTGAGCCTGAATCAGAATGAAGCCGAGACCCTGGCGAAAAGCCTGGGGATCGTTTCAAAAGAAAAAGCCGCCCTGGCTGCGGCGCTGCGAGATCGACTTGCCTGTGAAATGGTGGTGATCCACCTGCTGGATAGAGCCTATTGCGCAACGGAAGCGGAAGTTTCCTGCCATGTGGGCCGTCAAATTCAGGATCCTTTGCTTTCCACCGGCGGCGGAGATAATTTTAACGCTGGCTTTGCCTTTGCTTTGCTTCAGGGCATGTTACCTGAAGAAGCGCTGGCGGTGGCCAACGGCGTCTCCGGGTTTTATGTGTCTCAGGGCAGAAGCCCTGACCGGGAGGAGCTGGCGGCCTGGCTGGAGGAGAATTTCACGGGAAAAAATGAACAACAGAAAGGAAAGATTTGTTATGAGAGCGCCTAAGATCGTATTTATCGGAGCGGGCAGTATGTCCTTTGGCACGCCTACCTTCCGGGATATCTTTACCACACCTCAGATGAAGGGAGCCACCCTGTGCCTGGTGGATATCGACGAGGAAAACCTGGACAGGATGTACGGCTTGGCAGCTAAGCTCAACGAGCACAGCGGCTATGGCCTGAAGATCGAAAAGACCACCGAGCGCCGTGAGGTACTGCCGGGAGCGGATTTTGTTATCAATTCTCTGGCCATTGAGCGCTGCGAGCTGTGGAAGCAGGATTTCAATGTTCCCAAGAAGTACGGCGTGCGCCACTGCCTGGGAGAAAACGGCGGCCCGGGCGCCCTCTTCTTCACCATGAGGACCTTCCCGGTGATCATGGATATCGTTCACGATATGGAAGAGCTTTGCCCCAACGCCTGGTTCCTGAACTTCTCGAACCCGGAGACCAGGATCATTCTGGGCGTGAACATGTACTCCAAGATCAAGTGTATCGGCCTGTGCCACGGCATCTTCATGGCCCAGCACGATATGGCACAGATCCTGGGCAGAGACCCTGAAACGATTGAAGTGTTCGGCGCCGGTATGAACCATTTCCAGTGGATCATGTCTGTGCGGGATAAGGAGACAGGGGAGGATCTGTACCCCGAGTTCCGGGAAAAGGAAAAGAGCTTTGATCCTGCGTTTATGCCCTATTCCAGAAAGATGTTCCACTTCTTCGGCCTGTATCCCACCTGCTCTGACGACCACCTGGGCGAATACCAGGCTTATGGCTATGAGGCGGGCGAGCATGGCTACGACTTTGACTGGGACGCTCAAGACAGAGTGGAGATGAAAAAAACCATCGCCGCATTAGTCAACGGCGAACAGGATATCGACGAATGGCTGGTCCCCTCCGGCGAGCAGGCCATCAATGTAGTCACCAGTATTTTCTTTAACGACCGCAGAAACATTCCTTCCGCCATTGTGTATAACGATGGCGCCTTAAGCCAGCTTCCCGGAGATGTGGCGGTAGAACTGCCCATCACGGTGGACGGAGACGGCGTGCACAAGCGGGTAGTTCGCGATATGCCCGACGGTGTGATCGGCTTAATGAACCAGCAGGTCTCCCCCCAGCGGCTTTCCATTCGGGCGGCGGCCCAGGGCTCTAAGGAGCTGGCCCTCCAGGCGCTGCTGTGTGACCCCACCATCAACAGCACGGACGCCGCGGTGAAAATTGTGGATGAACTGTTTGAAATCAACAAGCAGTACATTAGGAAATGCATCTAAACCTCTATTTGAGAAAGGAAGAAAAACATGAAAAAGATAGTGGCACTTCTTCTCGCCGTTATGATGATCCTTGGGCTGACAGCCTGCGGCGGAAACGGAACATCGAGCACTGACGCCAATCCGAGCAGCAAGGGCGGCGAATCTTCGTCCGCATCTTCCCAAACGGGAGCCGGAGACGACGAGCCCTACAGCGGCCCCATGACCCTGGAGGAGGTTCCCTCTCCTACAAAAGACCCTTTCGGAAAGTATGATCCTCCCATTAGTGTGACCACGATCCATACTTCCAATGACGGCGGCTTCTGGTTCCCCGAGGGGGATTCCTGGGAAGACAATGTTTACACACGTACCTGGTCCGAGCGGTTGGGCATCAACTATGAATTCAAGTGGACCTGCCCCGGTTCTCAGGCTGCTGAGAAGATGAACACCATGCTGGTATCCGGCGACCTTCCCGATTTTCTGTCTGTAGACAGAACTACCTTTGAAAAAATGTATGCGGGCGGCCTTCTGGAAGACATTACCGTACCGCTTCTCGAGTATGCCAGCGAGTACACCAGAAAGTATTTGACCGGTGATTATTCCTATCTGTTGGACGCGGCAACCAAGGACGGCAAGTACTATGGTATTACCAACGGCTTCAGTTATCAGGACGGCGCCGATATGTTCTGGATCCGCAAAGACTGGTTGGATAAGCTGAACCTGAAAGCTCCCGAAACGCTGGAAGACCTGGAGGCTATCATGGAGGCCTTCAAGACGCAAGACCCCGATGGAAACGGCGTGGACGATACTTATGCCATTGCCATGAACGCCAGTTCACAAAACGCCTGGCAGTGGACACTGGGCAACGCCTTCTTCAATATGTTCAATGCCTATCCCAATGCATGGTATGAGAACAGCAAGGGCGAGATCGAATCCGGCCTGTTCGGGGAAGAGGCCCGGGAAAGAACCCGCGCTGCTTTGGAAAAGGCTGCCGAGTATTATCAGAAGGGATATATTGCCCAGGATTTTGCCACGATGGACTTTGACATGCAGAACCAGGACATCTTCAACGGTAAGTGCGGCATCTTTGTTGGTGATGTATGGGCTTCTTACTGGCCGTTGAATCTTCATTTGGACGTTGACCCCGAAGCGGACTGGATCGCTGTTCCTGTTGTGAGCGGGCCTTACGGCGAAGGAAAGGTTGCTCGCGATGTTGCGCAGACACAGAACATTTTGGTTGCCACCAAAGGCTGTGAGCACCCGGAGGCTCTGGTCAAGATGACGAACCTTTACCATGATCTGAACAACAATCCTGAGACCATGGAGTTCAATACCTTTAATACCGATCCCACTGACAACAACCAGCCCTTCCTGATGTATCCGCTGCCGATCTTCAACCCCTCCTTTAACTACGAAGGTCATGTGGCGATCAAGGAAGCACAGAAGACTGGAAACACAGATGACCTGTGCGAGGCCTACAAGCAGTTCTATGACCAGGCTATGGCCTGGGAGAACGAGGGCGATAAGGCTGGCTTCCCCGCATATCGCGCGTATTTAACGGAAGGCACCTCCTTTGAGGTGATTGAGAACTATCTGGATAACAAGTTGATTGTATTCAACGAGTTCACCTCTGAGGAAACCCCCTTCATGATTGAAAACGGGCCTACCGTAAAGAAAATGTACGATGAAATGGCGGTTCAGATCATTACTGGAAAAGCTGATATTACCGCTTTCGACAGCTTCCTGAAGAGCTGGGACGAAATCTACGGAAACACTGCCACTGAGGAAGTGAACGAGTGGTTCCAGAATAAGGGCGGCGTAAGCGTTCAGAGCCAAATGAACTAAGGAACAAAAAAGCTTGCAGAGCCGGAGCGCTGTCTTTGCTCTGGCTCTGTAAAGCTTTTTAGGAAAAAAGGAAAACGCACGAGAAATTTTCCCGTTTAAAAGATGGAAGCTGTGACATGTGACAGGCGGGAAGATGAAGCAGATAAGGGAGGAGCACGGTTATGAAGAAATCCAGATCGGCATACCTCAAGCGTCAGATCCCCCTGTTCATGATGATGGCGCTGCCCGCGATTCTGGTATTGATCTATGCCTATGGGCCTATGGCGGGCCTTGTGATGGTATTTCAGAAATTCCAGCCGGCCAAAGGCTTTTTCGGGTCGGAATGGGTTGGGTTTGCTAATTTTGATCGCATTTTTCAGTTGCCCGATATTGGGACGATCGTATGGAATACCCTGTTTATCGCTACTATGAAGATCGGTTTAGGCATGATAGCCGCAATTTTAGTAGCCATTTTGCTAAACGAACTGCAAAGCAAGGTGTTCAAAAGAAGCGTACAAACGATCATTTACGCTCCTTACTTCCTTTCCTGGGTGATTCTGGGCGGAATTTTCCGGGAACTGCTTTCCAGAGACGGCTTGGTCAATCAGGTCATGGGAACTTTCGGCGTGTCCAGCGTTAATTTTCTGGGGGAAGCGGCAATTTTTCCCTGGGTACTGATCCTGACGGATCTGTGGCAGATGACCGGTTTTAACGCCATTGTCTATCTGGCGGCCATCACAAATATCGATCCTACCCTGTATGAGGCCGCCGCCATCGACGGCGCGGGAAGATTTAAGCAGGTGATGAAGATCACGGTTCCCGGTATCATGACCTATATCGTCCTTATGCTCATCTTGAATTTGGGTTATATTTTAAATGCCGGACAGGATCAGATCCTCATGCTTTATTCGCCAAGCGTGTACAGTACAGGAGACGTTATCGATACCTGGGTGTATCGGGCGGGCCTGAAGGACGCCCAATATTCCTTGGCGGCAGCTGTTGGATTCTTGCGATCTATTGTAAGCCTGGTGCTGGTGTCCACATCTTATCTGATCGCGAAAAAGAAATTTGACTACAACGTGTTTTGAAAGGAGGAAAAGCAATGGTCTCCAATACGGCCGGAAGAAAAGTGTTTCGGGTAATCAACGCCATCTTTTTCATTGTGTATGGCCTTATCTGTCTTGTTCCCATTATTCATATCATTTCCATGTCCTTCAGCTCCAGCGTTGCGGTCAATTCCGGTAGAGTTACTCTGGCCCCGGTGGAATTCACACTGAAGTCTTATGAATATGTGCTGAAGAAATCGGAGTTCTGGACAGCGTTCCGTATTTCTCTGGTGCGTGTGGTGCTGGGAGTATCCGTCAATATGCTGATGGTGATTTTTGCCGCCTTTCCCCTGGCAAAGACACGTCAGGAATTTTGCGCGAAGAACTTTTTCGTATGGTTCTTTATGATCACCATGCTGTTTTCCGGCGGCATGATCCCTACCTTTATGGTGGTGAAGTACACAGGCCTGCTCAATACCATTTGGGCGTTGGTGCTTCCGGGGGCTGTGCCGGTATTTAACGTGGTGTTGATGATGAATTTCTTCAAGGCGGTTCCCAAGGAGTTGGAGGAAAGCGCCTTTATGGACGGTGCGGGCTATTTTCGCATCCTGTTCCAGATCTATTTGCCCGTATCCCTGCCCGCCATAGCGACCTTGGTGGTTTTCTCTCTGGTCACCCATTGGAATTCCTGGTTTGACGGCATGATCTACATGAGCGACGCCAAAAACTACCCCATGCAGACTTATTTGCAGTCCATTATGGTTTCGCCGAACTCAAAAATGATGACTAAGGCGATGGCAAATCTGCTGCGATTCATTTCAGACCGTACACTGAAAGCGGCTCAGATCGTCATTGCCACAGTTCCGATCCTGCTGGTGTACCCCTTCCTGCAAAAATATTTTGTGGCGGGCATGACCCTGGGAAGCGTAAAGGGATAAGGTCCGGCAGCCAAAGGAGAGCTTATGAAAAATACGCCTGATTTCAGGGAGCATAATCGGGAGGTCAAAGAGCTGTGGGATGCTTACCGGAAAGGTACGCATACCCGTGTGCCCATGATCACCGGCATATCAGATCGGTTTTATGTGCTGAACCCTGTTACCAACCCCAAAAATGTTTCATTTTATGAGTATACGAAGGATCCGGATCTGATGTTCGACATGCAGTGCGCCTTCAGCGAATACGCCAGGTTCCACATTCCCGGAGATCACGAGCTGGGAATTCCGGAAGAGGGCTGGAACGTCAATGTGGATTTTCAAAATTATTATGAAGCGGCCTGGTATGGCTGCGAGGTGCGTTTTCCCGATGGAGAGGTTCCCTATGCCGTGCCGCTGCTGAACGATGACAAGAAAAATCTGCTGTTTGAAAAGGGAATCCCTGATCCCTTCGGCGGCTTTATGGCGAAGGCCAGGGAATATTACGACAGGTTTCGGGAGCGCATGAAAACGGCGGAGATCCTGGGCCAGAAGATCACCAGCCTGGGCGCATGGTTCACGGGCACCGACGGTCCCTTTACCATGGCCTGCGAGCTGCGGGGGGCCGATAAGGTCTGTATCGATATGTATGAGGAGCCGGAGTATTACCATCAGCTGATGGAATATCTCACGGAAAGTATCATCGTGAGAATGAAGGCCTGGAGAAAATATATGGGCCTGCCGGAAGTTTCCAAATCTTTTGGGTTTGCGGACGACAGTATCATGCTGCTGTCAACAGACATGTATCGGGAATATGTGCTGCCCTATCACAAAAAGATGGCTCGCGCTCTTTCCACCATGGAAGAGCGGGGCGGCGTACACCTTTGCGGGGACGCCACCCGGCACTTTAAGACCATACGTGATGAACTGAATATCTATAACTTCGATACCGGCTTCCCGGTAGATCATCGGGCTCTCTGTGAAGAACTGGGGGAAGAGGTAGCCATTCAGGGCGGTCCCCAGGCACAGCTGATCCATCAGGGCACGCCGGAGGAGATCGAAGCGGAATCCAAGCGGATCTTGGAAGCGGTAAAGCCGGTATCCCGGCGGTTCATTTTTCGGGACGGCAACGATATTCCGCCCTATACGCCCATGGAAAATATTCAAGCTTTGTATGACGCTTGCTTAAAGCATGGCAGATACGAATAGGATAAACTGTTACTGGAAAAGGAGAGTTCTCGTGAAAAGAATCAAAACTTCCATTGAGGTCCTGTCTCAGGACGAATTGATGCTGATCCATAACGCGGCCTTGAAAACTCTGGATCGGGTGGGAATGCGCGTTCCCAACGATGAGGTGCTGCAAATGTGCGCCGACCTAGGCTGTAAAATTGATCTGGAGACAAAACAGGTCAAATTCCCCACTGCCGTGATGGAGCAGTTTATCGACGGCATGCGGGCTGAAAGCACCATGAAGCCCAGCGAAAACGCTCAGGAGTTGAGGGGCTGGATCTCCACGCAGGTCTCTCTGGTGGACTATGTGAGCGGAACCCGCCGCTATGGCCTGCGGGACGACAACTTCAAGAATATCAAGCTGGTGGAAAAGCTGAAAAACATTCCCGCCTGCAACGCGGCCGTGGTGCCTTCGGATGTTCCCTATGAAATTGCCGATGTGGTGAGTATCGCGGATATTCAGAAATATTCCACCAAGCCGGGCGGCACCTATATCCTCACGCCCTTTGGCGCCAAGTATGTCAGCGAAATCAACAAGGTGCTGGGCTTGCGGGATAGCTACCTGTTTGAAACCATCAGCCCCCTGACCTTTAAGCAGGATACGGTGGAAATGGCGCTGGCCTTTGCGAAAAACGGCGGCGGCCTGGGAATTGCCCCTATGGCTATGAGCTCCGCTACCGCTCCGGTCACGATCTCTGGTACCCTGGTGATCGAAACAGCCGAGGTGCTGGGAAGCTGCTTCCTGGTGCACATGATGACCGGAGAATATCCCGGATTCTCTGCTTCCTGTCATTCCATTGACCCCCGCACCATGCTGTGCTCCTTCGGCTCTCCCAACCAGGCGCTGTTCGGCGTAGCGGTTTCTCAGCTTGGGAAATTCTATGGAATCCAGGGCGGCACCAATACCGGCCTGACCGACGCGCTGGTGCCTGATTTCCAGGGGGGGCTGGAAAAGGGTCTCACCGCTGCCTTCAACAGCATGGGCGGCATGCACAGCATTGGCTGCCAGGGCATTGTGGGAGCCGACCAGGGCTTCAGCTACGAGCAGCTGGTCATCGATAATGAATGGATCGATTACTATAATTATATCGTCAGGGGCTTCGATGTTACGGAAGATCATATCGGTTACGATATGATCGAGGAAGTGGGGATCGGCGGCAACTTCCTGGGAGAAGAACATACGGTGGAATATCTGCGGGAAAGCTACTGGATCTCCAACCTCTTTAACCGTGACGATTGGGTCAACTGGACGGCCAAGGGCTCCAAGAGTATTTATGACAGAGCCCACGAATTTGTGGAAGAGGTCACCGCGGGCTATCGGGAAATGGAGCCTGTGCTGGAGGCCGGCAAATGCGAAGAGCTGGATCGCATCGTTCAGGAAGCTTTCCGCGAAGCGGAAAGCAAGGCCTCTCGCTAAAGCTTCTAACGATTAAATATCAGAAGGGGGAAGAGCGCGAGAGGAAGATCACCAGAGAACTCCGGTGGAGACCGTTTCAATCCGTTCTCGTTTATCAACTCGGTTGTTACTGGACGTGTACTACCGCGCAGACTGTGAAGCAGTCTGTTTCCCCTCTGTAAATAAAGGGAAGCTAAGGGCAGATAAATTATAGTTTAGCGGACTAGTTGTTAGTCGTTAGAGAAGAGCAAGCCCTCTTCTTTTGTCATTCCGAGGAACGCAGTGACGAAGAATCTCGTCCTTACTTCCAGGGCAAAAGGACAAAGGACGAGATTCTTCACAAAGAAAGCAAAGCTTGCTTTGCTTTTTGTTCAGTAATGACAAGGAGGGGCCTTTTCCCCTTTCTAACAACTAACTACTCACGACTAGCAACTTACCTGCTAAATTCCAATTTATCGTTCTGCCTATGGTCGGGTCAGAAACCGGTTTCCCGCACCAAGCTGCTTCACGAGTTGGTGCAGCGGCACGCTGCAAATTCCAATTTACCTGCTTGCGGTCGGGCCGGAAACTGTCCGTTTGCACCAAGCAGCTTCACGAGTGGCTGCGGCGTCTCGCCGCTAAATTTCAATTTAACAAACTAACAGCTTCCTTGCTGTCGTTTCTGAGAGAAAGGAGCTTTGCGTCTCCATAAAGAATCTCGCCCTTCGTTCCTGAACAAAGGAACAAAGGACGAGATTTTTCATCAAGAAAGCAAGGTGGGCGGTTACGGTTTTGCTGTAACTGAAGGAATCATAGCCAGTAATTCTATGGTGCTTTCACACAACGAAATCAATGTTGGATATAAAAATTCAGCTTCATTCAGCCTTTTCTCCCTGTCACTTGCGTCTCTTTTCAGTATCGATCACCAGCGAAGCGGCTTCCGTGTCACACCAAAAGGCAGCGTGAGGCATATCCTTCAGCGCGGTTGCGGGAAGGCGGTTTGTAACGGGACTTGCCAAAACTTTTTTAACGATCTGTTTTTTTCTCTCGCCGTTTACCAGCAAAATTGCCCGCTTTGCGGCAGCAATATCGGCAATACCGATCGTTATGCCGCCGGTGAGCTCAGGCGCGGACTCAAAATACTTTGTCCCTACTTGTTGTGTTACGCTGTCCAGAGCGGTGGTGTGAACGGAAAGAGAAAAATCCACCCCCGGCTCGTTCAAAGCCAGGTGGCCGTTCATGCCGATCCCCAGCACGATCAGGTCAAAGCCGCCGACAGCTTCCACGTTTTTCTTGATCCCTGTGCATTCCGCCTGCAAATCCGGTGCTTTTCCATTTACAAGACGAATCCGTTCTTCGGGGAAATTTACTTGAGACAAAAAGTTTTTTACCAGAAAGTCGCCGCAGCTTCCCGGCGTGGTTTCATTCATGTTCGCCCATTCGTCCATGGCTGCAAAGCCCGCACGGGAAAAATCCACCTTCTTTTCCTGAAAACGTCTGATCAGCTCGCGGAATAGGCCCAGGGAAGAATGGCCCGCCGCAATGCACAGCAGAGCGTCCGGTTTTTCCTGCAAAAGCTCGCACACGGCGTCCGCGGCAGCGGCAGAGAGTATGCTCTCATTTTCAAAAACCTTAAATTCCATAAAGGTAACCTCCTAGTTTATTAATCTGATTAAATAATAAAGCTTTCAGCAGGGTAAGTCAAGAGAAAAATACGATTATTTTAAGAAAAGCATACTTTTTCTCATTAACTGAACAGTATGAATCAAAATTACAGCTTTGCCAAGCACCCTCTTCTGAGGTTGCAGTTAAAATATTTGTGGATCTGAAAGGATCTACTTGACAGAGCCCTGTTGTCCCTATATACTTTTAACAGAATTAAAAAATGCTGGGGGGAATACGATGAAGCCCTATGTCTCTTCTCATTTGAAGGATATGAACCGAAGAAATGTTTACGAGCTGCTTTGTAAAATGGAGGAAACCTCCAAAGCGGAGCTTTCTCACATTACAGGGATCAGTCCGCCCACGGTGATGAAGATCATACAGTTTTTGGCGGAAAAAGAGCTGGTAACTGAATTGGGAAAAGGGGAGGCTGCGCTGGGGAGAAAGCCCCAAATGCTCCGCTTGAACAAGAATCGCTATTATTTTATCGGAGCGATCCATGAGGGCGATTTTCTTCGGGTAGGGATCAGCAACCTGAAAAACGAGCTGGTGGCGCTGAAAAAAATTCGTGTCCATGCTGATTTTAAGCGTACCATGGAAGAAACCCTGTTTCAGGTGATCAATGAGCTTCTGGTAGAAAATGAGGTCTATCTTTCCGACGTGCTGGGGATCGGTCTGGGGCTGCCTGGCATCTATGATGTGGAACGGGAAAAGATTTTAACAGCGCCTTTGATCGGGATCTCCGGCGAAATGGAGATCGGCCCCATTCTTCGGAAAATAGAAGCTTATTACCACAAGTCGGTTTCTGTGGATAACGACCTGAATATGGATGTGCTGGGTGAATTTCTGGATCTGGAGCTTACCGCGGAAAACGATCTTTTGTATCTTTCCTTCGGCACCGGCATCGGCAGCGGCGTGATCTTAAACGGGAAACTGCGCAGAGGAAAGCACTACATGTGCGGCGAGGTGGGTTATATGACGTTTTTAGACGATTATGTAGCCGTCTCAGGCGGCGCCGGATGGCTGGAAAGCAAAATCAATCTGGGCGCGATCCAGGAAAAATTCGGTCTGCGGCCCGATGGCTCTATTTTAGAGGAGAACCGGGAAACCGCCACCGAGTATGTGGCGATCTGCGGCGCGCTGTGTATCAACAATATGATGATGTGTTACGATTGCGATCACATCTCCCTGGGTGGAGAGCTGTTCGATCTGCTGGGCGATCAGCTTTTTGATTCGATCCGGGAGAAAGTGGAAAAGATCTCCATCAGTGGGGTTCGTCTGCGGAAAAGCACCTGCGTGGATCCCGGCGTGCTGGGTGCCGCCGCCATGGCAAAAGAAAGGATCATTCCTCAGCTTTTGGCAGAGGAAGAAGAGAGATGAGGGAAAGAGACGCAAGCTTAGCTGCGGGCTTGCGTCTCTTTTTGCGGAAAGGGGAAATGAAATATCAAATGTGCGGCAATGCTTCAAAACTGAGGAAAGGGTGAGTGTATTGCTTCAGACAATGAGAGAATGGGCTACTTTTTCAGCGGATATCTGTATTTTGCTGATAACAGCTTATACATTTTATATTACTTTCATTTCAAAGAAGCTGAAGCTTCTTTCATTTTCAGTAAATAACTCTGACCGTGGAGATTCTTTCCATTTGGTGCTGGAAAATAGATCCTTTGCGCCTATCTGTATAGAAGAGATCTATCTTGTATTCAGCGGACAGCATAAAATAAAATTTGGAGAATATCAGCAGCCGGTCGTGTTAAACGCATTTTCAGCGATTGGCTTGAGTATGGAGCCGTTTTCTTTTCTTTATCCTTCTGTTTCAAGCTGGGAAGTGCGAAACGATTTGGTTGTTTGTGTTGTTACTTCCTGTAAAAACCTGTATTTAACATCGCGTAAACAGAAGAAAAAATTATCAAAAGAAATAAAAGCGGCGCCGCCAGATATCAGCGTTATCAGACGCGTATATGACGGACAGCTCGTAATGCCCGGGAATCGGTATGTTCTTCATCTCTTTCATGAGGGCAAAACACAGACGATATTCCTTCATAAACACGGCGTGATGAGCGAGAGTGTTTTAGGGTATAACGCACTGCCGGAAGCCGCGATGAAAGACAGAGCAACAGTGATGGAAGCGCTGGACTGTTTTCTGAAGCCTTATAAAATCGAATATGTTTTGGAAGATTTTATCGTAGACGCGGCAGAGCCCTTTAGCCAGCAATAGACCGATTCAATGCCGTATTTTGCTTCAGGAGGGCAATGAGAAGGAAATTGTCAAATGATCCAATCTTTAAGAAAAATGGAAAAGCCGGCAACATGTTTTATTGCCGGCTTTTCCGGTCACGGGGTGGGCGAGTATTCGCTGTAGTCTCAAAAGCGAGAAAGACGGAAGCAAAATTCTACTCCACAACGGGAGATATAGAAAACCGATCCCACAGGTGAATTCCCTGTTTCTTGCGACTTACTGTAAACAGATATTTCCACGGATCTGTTCACAATTCACTCTAACTCTCCAAAAATTGTTCCGGTCTTTCAATGAAAAGTGAAAATCGAATAGGGAAGAAGTAAAAATCGGCAAGTTCCTGAAGAGACTTTCCGATTTTTGGTCCGAGTGTTCATAACGGATTTGCTCAAAACAAGTTATTGGCAGCGACACACATTTTCAATTTGTACATTCGCAACATGGAACGAATCATAGTAGAATCGGATTACATTCCAACATAAGAGGTCATCAAGATGGAAAAATCATTATTTGATCAGATGGGCGGCACATACACTCGGCAAGGTGATTACTGCTTGCCCAATCTTGCCTTACCGTCGCAGGAAGAACGGCATATCGGTGTATGGGGAGAACGGCGGCGGAAGTACCTCAAGGAACACCGTCGTGTGTTGTACTACAGCCTTTTTACCAGTGGGAACCTCCACTCCCACCTTGCCGATGTAGAGGGACAGGCACAGGAAATGTTCGAGCAGCTGGCGAAGCAGATGGCGGAAAAGCAGGGCGTGACAGAAGCGCTGAAAGCTGCCGACATGATGGCGTGGGCAGGAAGAATGAACAATATCCGCAACGCTACGGAGGAAGCTATCTATAACGAAATCATCTATGCGTAAGAGGAAGGGCTGTGCCAAGCGGTACAGCCCTTCCTGGATCTTTAGCGCCTTTACAAGGATTTTACATTTCTCCGATAACCGATTTGACATTCGGGCGGTATGATTTGGGCGTAGTCCGAAATGAAAATCATGAAACGAGAAGGAGAAATGCAAAATGAAGTTTGGAAAGAAAATTCTGGCTCTCGGTCTTATGGGGGTACTTGCTCTTTCTGTGCTGACAGGCTGCGGAAGTACCGGCGGCACGGTATCCACGGATGGCTCCACCTCTATGGAAAAGGTGATTGGGGCGCTGAAGGAAACCTTTGAAAGCGAAAACAAGTCCATCTCTGTCACATACAACCCCACCGGCTCCGGCTCAGGAATTACGGCGGTGGCGGAGGGGCGCTGCGACATCGGTCTTTCCAGCCGTGACCTGAAGGATGAGGAGATCGCACAGGGGCTTGAGGGCACTGTACTGGCCTACGACGGTATCGCCATCATCGTCAATCCGGAAAATCCTGTCGCCGACCTGGATGTGGAAACCATCGGCAGGATTTTCACCGGCGAGATCACAAACTGGAGCGATGTGGGCGGAGCTGACGCCGAGATCGTCCTCATCGGCAGAGAGGCCGGCAGCGGCACCCGCGACGGCTTTGAATCCATCACCGGCACAAAGGACAGCTGCAAATACCGTCAGGAGCTGACCTCTACCGGAGACGTCATCACCACCGTGGCAGGCAATCCGGCGGCGGTTGGCTATGCCTCGCTCGCGTCGCTTAAGGACAGTGTGAAAGCGCTCACCGTGGGCGGCGTTGCGCCCAGCGACGAAACCATCAAGGACGGCAGTTATCCTGTGCAGCGCAATTTTGTACTGGTGACAAAAAAAGACGAAACCCTCAGTCCTTCGGCGCAGAAGTTCTTCGACTACATCACTTCCGAAGAGGCGGCGGAGGTCATCAAAAATGCAGGCGCAGTGCCTGTGAAGTGATAAATCCATGAAAAACAGAAAAGCGGCTTTTGAAAGATTTGTGTACGGAGTTTTCCTTCTGATTGGGCTTGTGACGGTGGGCTGCGTGCTGCTCATCACCGTATATCTGGTGATCGCCGGACTGCCGGCGATTCGTGAGATAGGGCTTGTGCAGTTCCTGTTCGGGAAGGTGTGGGCGTCCACTGCGGCGGAGCCGTCCTATGGGATCTTGCCCTTTATTCTCACCAGTGTTTACGGCACAGCCGGGGCGATCGTCCTCGGCGTGCCCGTGGGCTTCCTGACAGCGGTGTACCTGGCTAAGCTTGCGCCGAAAGGGGTGAAATCGGCGGTGGGTACGGCGGTCAGCCTGCTGGCGGGCATCCCATCGGTGGTGTACGGCCTGGTGGGTATGATCGTGCTGGTTCCCGCCATAAGCGAAGTCTTCCGGCTGCCCGATGGGGCAAGCCTCTTCGCCGCTATCATCGTGCTGGCGGTGATGATCCTGCCCTCTATCGTAAAGGTGTCGGTCACGGCGCTGGAGGCGGTGCCGAAGGAATATGAGGACGCTTCCCTGTCTCTGGGCGCGACGCCGGTGGAGACCTATTTCAGAGTGTCTGTCCCCGCGGCAAAAAGCGGCATTGCCGCCGCCGTGGTGCTTGGCGTGGGAAGGGCCATCGGTGAGGCTATGGCGGTCATGATGGTCTGCGGGAATGTGGCGAATATGCCCTCTCTGTTCGGAAGCGTGCGCTTTCTTACAACGGCTGTGGCAACCGAGATGTCCTATTCCTCCGGTCTGCAACGGCAGGCGCTGTTTTCCATTGCTCTGGTGCTGTTCCTCTTTATCATGCTGATTAACGCCTGCCTCAACTTCTTTTTGAAGCGGGACAAGGAGGGAGCCAAATGAGCGGAAAGCGCAGGGCTTATAGTATCGTAATGAAGCTGCTGATGTGGCTTTCGGTGGGGCTGACAGGCGCATTGGTTCTCTTCCTGGTCGGCTTCATCTTTGCGAAGGGACTTCCCAATATCACATGGGAGCTGCTGACCGAGAGCCCCAGCTACCTGCAAAACAGGATCGGTATTCTGCCGGATATCGTGAACACGGTCTATCTTGTGCTTGCGACCCTTATTATCGTTCTGCCGCTGGGCGTGGGAGCGGCGGTCTATCTGACGGAATATGCCCAAAACCGGCGCATTGTCAGCATGATCGAATATGCAGCCGAAACCCTTTCCGGCATTCCGTCCATCATATATGGTCTTGTGGGGATGTTGGCGTTTGCGAACAATTTCGGCAAATGCCTGCTGGCGGGTGCGCTGACGCTGGTCATCATGAATCTACCCACCGTGATGCGCACGACCCAGGAGAGCCTGAAAACAGTGCCACAGAGCTATCGCGAGGGGGCGTTCGGTCTGGGAGCCGGAAAGTGGCGGGTCATCCGCACCGTGGTACTTCCAGGCTGTGTGGACGGCGTGATCACCGGCTGTATCCTCACAGTGGGCAGGATCTTGGGTGAGTCGGCGGCACTGCTGTTTACGGCGGGCTTTGCCCATGCCCTCGGCGGTGTTGTAAGCACACTTTTCAGCTCGGGGTGCAGCCTTACGGTGGCGCTGTATGTCTACGCCAAAGAGCAGGGAGAGTTTGAGGCGGCCTTTGCCATCGCTGCGGTTTTAATGATACTGACGCTACTCATCAACCTTGCGGCGGCGCTTGTGAGCAGATATTTTCAAAGGAGGCGAACAGCTTGAGTGCAGTGATCACAGTGAACGATTTATGCCTGTGGTACGGCAAGACCCAGGCACTGAAAAATATTGATATGCAGATCCCGGAAAAGAGCATCACCGCCTTGATCGGTCCCTCCGGCTGCGGGAAATCCACCTTCCTCAAAACCCTGAACCGTATGAACGACCTGATCCCCGAGGTGAGGATCACAGGCGAGGTGCTGTACCAAGAGCGCAATATTTTTGAAAAATCAGTAGATGTCAACGACCTTCGGAAGAACATTGGCATGGTATTTCAGAAGCCCAACCCCTTCCCCATGAGCGTTTACGACAATATCGCCTACGGTCCCCGTACCCACGGTATTCGCTCCAAGGCGATGCTGGATGAGATCGTGGAGCGGTCATTAAAAGGGGCGGCTATCTGGGATGAGGTGAAAGACAGGCTGAAGAAGTCTGCCCTGGGACTCTCCGGCGGGCAGCAGCAGAGGCTTTGCATCGCCCGTGCGCTGGCGGTGGAGCCGGAGGTACTGCTGATGGACGAGCCCACCTCCGCCCTCGACCCAATTTCTACCGGCAAGATAGAGGAGCTTGCTCTTGAGCTGAAAAAGCGCTATACTATCGTTATCGTGACCCACAATATGCAGCAGGCGGTCCGAATCTCTGACCAAACGGCGTTTTTCCTGCTGGGCGAGCTGGTAGAGATGGGCGAAACGGAAGCTTTATTCTCCCAGCCCCGGGACAAGCGCACAGAAGATTACATCACAGGGAGGTTCGGATAATGCGTTCAAGGTTTGATGAGCAGCTTGATCTGCTGAATAAAGAGATGATCACCATGGGCGCCCTGTGCGAAAACGCCATCGCCATGTCCGCCAAAGCTGTGGCGGAAGGCGACCTCGCCCTGACCGAGTCCATACCTGCGCTTGCAGAGCAGATCGGGCAGAAGGAAAGGGAGATCGAAAGCCTTTGCCTGAAACTGCTTTTACAGCAGCAGCCGGTGGCGAAGGATCTGCGCATCATCTCCTCCGCCCTGAAAATGGTCACGGATATGGAGCGCATCGGACATCAGTCTGCTGACATTGCCGAAATCGTCAGGATGGCAAACCTCAAGGTGGGCGGTGATACGGAAGAAGTCCGTAACATGGCGCTTGCTGTGATAAAGATGGTCAGCGAGAGCATTGACGCCTTTGTAAAAAAAGACGACGCTATGGCACAGGCGGTCATCGCCTATGACGATGTGGTGGATGACTGCTTTGACCGTGTCAAAAAGCTGCTGATTGGCCGCTTCAGCCAACCGGGAATCGACGGTGAGCAGACCATCGACCTTTTGATGGTCGCAAAATATTTTGAACGAATCGGGGATCACGCAGTCAACATTGCAAAATGGGTGGTGTTCTCCATTACCGGAAGCAAGGGGTGAAAAAGATGATTTTTTGTGTGGAGGACGACAGCGGAATTCGTGACCTGATGATATATACTCTGAACGCCGCCGGCTTTGAAGCTGTCGGCTTTGGGGATGACGCAGCGTTTTGGGAAGCCATGAAGCAGCAAAGACCGGAGCTTATCCTGCTGGATATCATGCTGCCCGGCGAGGATGGTATTTCCATTCTCAAAAATCTGCGTTCCCAAATCGTGACAAAGGATATCCCCGTCATCATGGCCACCGCCAAGGGCACGGAATACGATAAGGTGACCGGGCTTGACCTGGGTGCGGACGACTATCTTGCAAAGCCCTTCGGCATGATGGAAATGGTGTCGAGAGTCAAGGCGGTTTTGCGCCGTACCGCCCCGAGAGAAGAACGGGAGCCTCTGCGTATCGGCGGACTGGAGCTTGACCCCGGGGCCTGCATCGTTCAGATCGACGGAGAGCGTGTGGAGCTTACACTAAAAGAATTTAAGCTGCTGTTCACCTTCATGGAAAACATCGGCAGGGTGTTCACCCGTGAGCATCTGCTGGAAACCGTTTGGGGGCTGGACTATATCGGCGAAACACGAACAGTGGATGTACATATCGGCACCCTGCGGACAAAGCTGGGGAAATATGGCAGCCTAATTGCAACGGTGAGGGGTATCGGCTATCGTATGGAGGATAAGCTATGACAAAACGGATTTTCCGCTCTATCGGCTTTGTCGCCATTGCCGTTTTTCTTGCCTCCCTAATCCTCATTATGGGTGTGCTGTACGACTACTTTTCGGGGGTGCAGCAAAGGCAGCTTCAAATGCAGTTAGAGCTTGCCGCACAGGGCGTCACCAATGAAGAAACCGCATATTTTGATGATTTGAAGGTGCGGGATTACCGCATCACATGGATCGCCGCTGACGGGACGGTGCTGTATGACAGCGACGCACTCAGTTCGGATATGGAGAATCATTTGGAGCGTGAGGAGATCAAAGAAGCCCTTGCCACAGGCCATGGGGAAAGCCGACGCTACTCCGCCACGCTGATGGATCGCTCTCTTTATGCGGCGCAGCGTTTGGAGGACGGAACCGTCCTGCGTCTTTCCATTGCGCAAAGCTCCATTTTAACGCTGGTACTTGGTATGGCACAGCCGATAAGCATTGTCATAGTTCTGGCGGTTGTCCTGTCCGTTGTCCTTGCTATCCGCCTTTCAAAAAACATTGTGAAGCCTTTGAATGAAATTGATTTGGATCATCCCCTTTCAAACGAGGGATATGACGAGCTTGCTCCCTTTCTCCGCAGGATCGACAGCCAGCAGAAACAGCTGCGCAGGCAAAAGACACGGCTGGAGCAGAAGCAGGCCGAGCTGGACACCATCATCGGCAGTATGAGCGAGGGTATGGTGCTGCTGAATGAGCACGGAAAAATCGTCAGCATCAATCCCGCCGCCATGGCTCTGCTGGGTGTGGAGAAAAGCCCGGTGGGAGCGGATATGCTGACGGTCAGCAGGAACCTCAGCCTAAACGACATTTTGCGGCAAACCTTGCAGGGGCAAAGCGTGGTTGAGACCGTAAGCCTTGAAACCGGGCAATACCAAATCAGCGCCAGCCCAATTATGTCTGAAGGAAAAGTTGCCGGTGCTGCTCTTTGCTTTTTCGATGTGACCGAAAAGGAAAAGGCGGAGCAGATGCGCCGTGAATTCACATCCAATGTGTCCCATGAGCTGAAAACGCCCCTGCACTCCATTTCCGGCTATGCGGAGCTGCTTCAAAACAACATGGTGAAGCAGGGGGATATCGTCCCCTTTGCGGGAAAGATATACAGGGAAGCCCAGCGCATGACAAGTCTGGTGGAGGATATCCTGAGCCTTTCCCATTTAGACGAGGGCGCAGAGGACATGGAGTGGACAGAGGTCGATTTGTATGAGCTTGCGGCGAAAGCCATTGCCGGTTTGGAGGCGGAAGCGAAAGCAGCGGAAGTGAAGATGTCTCTGCACGGCGAGTATTGCAGCCTGCACGGCGTTCCGCAGCTTCTCCACAGTATCCTCTATAATCTTTGCGATAACGCCATCAAATACAATAAAAACGGCGGCGAGGTAACCGTCAGCGTTGAAAGACAGGACGCAGACGCCGTTCTCACCGTTTCCGATATGGGTATCGGTATTCCCGCCCAGGAGCAGGCGCGCATTTTTGAGCGGTTCTACCGTGTGGATAAGAGCCGTTCCAAAGAGGTTGGCGGCACAGGGTTGGGACTCTCCATCGTCAAGCACGCTGTGCTGATTCATCACGGGACGATCGAGGTGGACAGCACAGTGGACGAGGGAACAACGATAACTGTCCGCTTGCCGATATAGAAAGGGTTAATCGCAGAGCGCTATGTTGCCCGAATTTGCACCTGAGAGACAAAGTAAAACTTAAAGAAAGTCTTGACAAACAAATGTTCCGTTGTTAAAATATAAGATGTCCGCAAGGAGAAAACCGGGCGATGATAAGGTTTGGTATCGTGCTACGGGGCTGCTCATCCATGAATGAGTATTGACATCCAAATGCCGCCTTTCCTTTAGCTGCGGAGAATCATCCGAACGGTAAACTGAATACTGTGAAATGATTTAAGTATCAAAAAGGCAAGCTTAGTGCCTTGGAGCCGCTTGATGCGTTGACTTCCTACGAGCCACTTGACTTTGACATACTCCCAAGGGAGTAGTCTGTCCAAGTGGTGTATGTCAACGGTCAAGTGGCTTTTTGTATTTTCAAGGATCGCATATGCTCATCGGCTCCGGGAAAGGAGGTTCGATGAGCATTTTTTGTTGGCTGAGTTCTGTGGCAAGGTATCCGTAAAATGGGGTCCCCGAAAAGTCGAGAGACTTTTTGGGGAGAGGAGAAACAGCAAAATGAGTGAGCCCTGCCACTTGTGACAGGGCGAAGGATATGGAGCTTGCTTCGACGAAGCGAGCAGACCATTTGTACTCCCAATGGAGTCCAAACGGTAGACTGCCGCCGGATGCCTGCGTCATCTTGGCGAGCAGTGCGTTTGTACTCCCAAAGGTCGCACAAACGCCTCGTTAGGGCGCTGCCCTAATACCCGTAGAAGGAGAAATGTATATGAGAAAAGGAATCAAAAGCAGTTTTGGCTGTCCGAAAAGGACGCCGCAGATCTGAAACGAAAAGCCCAAAGGTGCGGCGTCACGGAAACCTCTGTGATCCGGCAACTGCTCCACGGATATGAGCCGAGAGAGAAGCCGGACGAGCGTTTCTATGAAGCCATGCGTGAGATGTATGCCATCGGCAACAACCTCAATCAGCTTACCGCTAAGGCACATAAGCTGGGCTTTATCGACACGCCCATGCTTAGGGAATTGAGCAGGGCCTTTGCCCGGTTTCAGTTAAAAATCGAGCAGAACTTCCTGCTGCCCGTTAAAACCCAAACCAAAAAGGAGACCAATCAATGATAAACGAACAACCGAAAAAGAAATCAGCGCTGCTGCCCGTCAGTCAGCTCCACACCTTCGAGGGACACCCCTACAAGGTGCTGGACAATGAGGAGATGGACAGCCTGGTGGAGAGTATCAAAGAGCAGGGCATCCTGTCCCCGCTCATCGTCCGCCCGCTGGAGAACGGAGAGTATGAGGTCATCAGCGGACACCGCCGGCTTCATGCGGCAGAGAAAGCGGGACTTACCGAAGTACCGGCGCTCATCTACCCGTTAGACCGAATTCAGGCTATCCTTGCAGTAGTAGACAGCAACCTCCACCGAGAGCATATCCTGCCGTCCGAAAAGGCATTTGCCTACAAGCTCAAGATGGAGGCGCTCAAGCAGCAGGGCAAACGCACTTTGTCGCAAGCTGCAACAAAGACGGATACCGCCGCCGAAATCGGCAAGGAGACCGGTGAAAGCCGAGATCAGATCTTCCGCTATATCCGCCTGACCTGCCTGATCCCCGAATTGTTGGAGATGGTAGACAAGGGAAAAATCGCTTTCAGTCCAGCGGTAGAGCTGTCCTACCTCTCCGAAAAGGAGCAGCGTGAGTTATTGGACACCATGCAATGTGAGGACTGTACGCCCTCTCTTTCGCAGGCACAACAGCTAAAGAAAGCCAGCCAGAAGGCCGGACTTTCCGCCGACTATATCTTTGCCATGCTGTCCGAGCCAAAGCCCAACCAGCGGGAGAAGATCACCTTCAAGGTGGATGAGCTGCGGAGCTTTTTTCCCAAAAACTACACAACCGAGGATATACAGAAAGCCATCATTGGGCTGATCCTCAAACAGTATCAGGAGCAGGAAACGCAGCGTTTCCGCAAGCGCTCCGACAGAGGTGAGCGATGATGAAAAACAACTGGATCATTGGTTTGCCGCAAGGTGAGCGGGAATACAAAATCGGCGGTGTGACCTATCGTGTCACTTCTGCCTTTGCGCCAAGAAGCAGCGCAGTTACCATGCAGGAACGCTTAGAGCACTCTATCAGCAGCAGTTTCACACCTTTGACAGGGACAATTCCAAGCGCTATGATGACAAGCGAAAATGTGTGTTCCGGCTGCAAGACATCTTGCGATGTCTGAAAGGAGGACTAAATGTAGTCGAAGAAGAAACATGAACAGGTGGGCATCACTGCCCTGTACTGCCGCCTTTCCCGTGACGATGGAGCCGAGGGTGACAGTAACTCGGTGGCGAATCAAAAGCGATTGCTCCAGAGGTTCGCGAAAGAAAATGGTTGCGGGGGCAGGATTTGAACCTATGGTCTCGCCTGTTGGCTCGGTCGGGCCTGAACACTCGCCACTGGCGAGGAGGCCCCTTCGGGTTATGAGCCGCAGGTCAGAAGCGAGGAGATCCCAGATTCAAGTCTTGCTCAGAAACGAAAAATTCCAGCCAACCCACAAGGGGTTTGCTGGAATTCTTTGGTTGCGGGGGCAGGATTTGAACCTACGACCTTCGGGTTATGAGCCCGACGAGCTACCGAACTGCTCCACCCCGCGATATTTGATTTTGCTGACTCTCTTGAGATAGCTTATTTACTATAACACACCTTGCTGGAAAATGCAAGGGTTATTTTTTGTCAGATTTTCATTTTTTAAAGAGCTGCCTTTTTTGTGAGGAAATGGGAGGAAAAACCATGCGCGCTGCTTTTGGAAAACACGAAAGCGCGAGGTGGAGAGCAGGACAAAATAAAAAAGAGTTCTCCGGTTTCCTCTTTATTTTTTCGGCCATTTCGCTTATAATAGAAAAATAAGGGCTGTATTCATAGCCGAGGTGGCAGAAAAAGCGTGGGAAAAGCCTCGCTCTGTCGGCGCACTTCGGTTGTGAATACAGGTTCCAAGGCGTGGCAGTCGCTTTTTTGGCAAGCATATCATAACAGAGAGGAAGGGCGTAACCCATGACGGAAGAATACACGATCCCCCTTGCGAAAATTATCAAAGAACTGGCCCTTCAGGAGATGTATCTCCCGAAAAGCGCGGAAGAGATCAGGATCCGGTCGAAGGATGTCAACCGCCCGGGCCTGGAGCTGAATGGCTTCTGCGATTATTTTGATCCGCATCGTATCGCAATTTTGGGCCTTTCGGAAACGGCGCTTTTGGCGTCTCTGGGCGAAGAAAAGCAAAGGCAGTCTATCAATAACTTTTTTGCCCTGCGTCCCCCGGCAGTGATTGTTGCCCGCGGGATCGAGCCTCCTGATTACATGCTGGAGGCAGCGAAATCCTATGAGATTTCCCTACTTGCTTCAAAGGATTCTACCTCCAATGTGGTGGCGGATCTGGTTTCCCTTTTGAATGTGGAGCTGGCACCCAGAATTACCCGCCACGGCGTTTTGGTGGAGGTGTACGGCGAAGGGATCCTGTTGGTAGGTGACAGCGGTGTCGGAAAAAGCGAGACCGCCATCGAACTGATCAAACGCGGTCATCGGTTGATTGCCGACGACGCGGTGGAGATCCGCCGCACCTCCCGGAAGGCGCTGGTGGGGCAGGCCCCGGAAAATATCCGTCATTTTATCGAGCTGAGGGGCATCGGCATTATCAATGCCCGGCGGATCTTCGGTATGGGCGCCGTAAAGCTTACGGAGAAGATCGATATGTGCATCAATATGGAGCTGTGGGACGCCACTAAGGTGTATGACCGCATGGGGATCGACAGCGAATTCACAGAGATATTGGGCATTCGGGTGCCGGTGATCACCATTCCGGTGAAGCCCGGACGGAATCTGGCAATCATTATCGAGGTGGCCGCTATGAATAACCGCCAGAAGAAAATGGGCTATAACGCCGCCCAGGAGCTGCTTTCCAGCCTGGGCATGGATATGGCCGATCTGCAGGGTGCGGATATCAGAAAGGATCTGGATATTTGAGTATGACACGTTACCACCTGATCGCCGATCTGCACACCCACACGCTGGCCTCTACCCATGCCTACAGCTCTCTGACCGAGATGGTGCAGGCCGCGGCCAACAAAGGCCTTTCCGCCATTGCCGTTACAGATCATGCCGTTTCCATGCCCGGTGCTCCAAAGCCGGAGGAATTCTATTTTTCCTGTCTGCGGGAGCTGCCTCTCTATCATCGGGGCGTGATGACCATTGTGGGGATCGAAGCGAATATTATGGATTTTGAGGGAACGCTGGACGTTTCCGAAGCGGAATTCGAACGTCTGGATTGGGGCGTTGCCTCGATCCACCATTTGGGACAGGCAGGCTTGGAAGAGCCTAATGTGGAAAAGAGCACCCATCTTTGGCTTCAGGTGGCGAAAAATCCGCATATCAACGTGATCGCCCACAGCGGCGACCCGTTGTTTGCTTACGATGTGGAGAAAGTGATCCCGGCCTTCGGCGAGAACCACAAGCTGGTGGAGATCAATAATCACACCTTTGAAGCCAGAAAGCAGAATGCAGAAAACTGCAAAAAAATCGCGTTGGCCTGCAAAAAATACGGCGTTCCCATTGTGGTGGATTCCGACGCCCATTTTGAAACAAAGGTGGGAGAGTTCGGCTTTGCGCTTCGTATGTTGGAAGAAATCGACTTTCCCGAGGAATTGATCCTGAACGCTTCTGAGGAGCGGCTGCAGGCCTATCTTCGGGAGCATACGCATATTTTTACCAACAGAACCTATCTTGGCGAGGGAGAACACCGGCCATAAAACGGAGGGACTTTTTTGCGATTTGATTATTCGCGGCTTGACGGCGCCGTACAGAAGCTGGGCTGCGCCTGCCTGCGGGAAGAGCCCATGAGCCGCCATACCACCTTTCGCATCGGCGGCCCGGCTGATCGGTTTTTCATGGTGACAGACCAAAAACAGCTTACCGGCCTTCTGCGAATTTTAGAAGAAGAAAAGCTGCCGTGGCTGCTGCTGGGAAACGGCTCTAATCTGCTGGTTTCGGATCAGGGGATCCGGGGGGCGGTGCTCGCCTTGAGCGGTGATTTTAGCGGGATCGAGTTGCTGCCGGACAGAAAAACGATCCGCGCGGGAGCCGCCGCGCCGCTGGCTTCCGTGTGCGCTTTTGCCAGGGACCGCGGCCTTTCCGGGCTGGAATTTGCCTGGGGGATCCCCGGTTCAGCCGGCGGTGCGGCTTATATGAATGCTGGAGCCTATGGCGGCGAAATGAAGGACGTAGTGGAAAGCGTTACCCATCTTACCGCCCGGGGAGAGATCGTCGCCGTGCCCCGGGAAGAGCTGGCGTTTTCTTACCGGCACAGCCGGTATACGGGCGGGAGGGATGTGATCCTTTCCGTGGAGTATCAGCTTGTGCCGGGAAGCCGGGAGGAGATCTCCGCAAAAATGGAGGAACTCATGAGCCGCCGGAAAGAGAAGCAGCCCTATGATATGCCCAGTGCGGGCAGCATCTTCAAGCGTCCGCAAAACGGCTTTGCTGCCGCTTTGATCGAAGAATGCGGCCTCAAGGGCAAAACGGTAGGCGGCGCCCAGGTCAGCCCGAAACACGCCGGGTTTATTGTCAATACCGGCGGCGCGTCCTGCCGGGATGTGCTGGAGCTGATCGCCGTGATCAAGGAAACTGTGGCCGCCCAAAAGGAGATCATGCTGGAATGTGAGATTCGGGTCACCGGCGAGGAAAACGGCTGAAGGCGGAAGGAAAAACAGGAAAGGAAGTTGTTGGGCAGATGGAATTTGTGATTGTAACAGGGCTTTCCGGAGCCGGAAAAACAAGGGCGATGCACGCCATGGAGGATATTGGCTTTTTCTGTGTGGACAATCTGCCCCCGGCGCTGATCCCGGTTTTTTACGACCTCTGCATCAAATCAGAAGGGCTGCGCAACCGCGTGGCGGTGGTGACCGATACACGGGGTGGAGAACTCTTCAAATCTTTCTTTACCGCCATGGAAGCTTTGAAGCGAGACAAGAAGCCCTATAAGATCCTGTTTCTCGATTCCTCCGACGCTGTGCTGGTGCGCCGGTTCAAGGAGACCCGGCGGAAGCATCCCCTTTCCGACGACCTGAACGGCTCTCTGGAGCAGGCCGTTCGCCTGGAGCGGGAAATGCTGAAGCCTGTGAAGGAGTGCTCCGATTATGTGATCGACACCTCCGGGGTATCTCCCGCACAGCTGAAGGCCCGGATCACCGAGTTGTTTTTGAGCAGCCCAAGCGATTCTCTGGCGGTACACTGTATCAGCTTCGGCTTTAAGTTTGGGATTCCCATGGAGTCCGACCTGGTTTTTGATGTACGCTGCCTGCCCAATCCCTTTTATGACGAAGCCCTTCGGCCGCAGACCGGCCTTGACGCGGCGGTGCGGGACTATGTGATGGAAAAGGAAGAGACCATCGGCTTTGTTTCCCGCTTTACGGATATGGTGGACTACCTTCTGCCTCTATACAGCAAGGAGGGAAAGAGCCAGCTCGTGATCGCCGTGGGCTGTACCGGCGGGCATCACCGTTCGGTGGCTCTGGCCCAGTATATGTGCGATTACCTGGGGGAAAAGGGGATCAAAACCAGCGTAACGCACCGGGATATTCAGAAATTTTAAGGCAGTGCCGCACAAATAACAGCCAGCATTTTAAGCATATTTGGAAAAGAGAAATTTTTCTTTACTGTGGGTGAGTGGCAATGTCTTTTTCCTCAAGCATCAAATCTGAGTTATGTAAACTTGAAAACAAGAAAACCTGTTGCCTGCGTGCCGA
This sequence comes from Neglectibacter caecimuris, assembly GCF_034335015.1. Lineage (NCBI taxonomy): Bacteria > Bacillati > Bacillota > Clostridia > Eubacteriales > Oscillospiraceae > Neglectibacter > Neglectibacter caecimuris. The sequence goes on from NZ_JAWXXK010000006.1 coordinate 223,938, forward strand.
ATGCTATGGTATGTGGCTGTTTTCCAAATGTTTTTCTCTCAGGGAAACCGCTTATGTGACGGAAAACAGCGGTGTTGCCCGCCGTATGCTGGAGCTGGCCGCGGCTGCCGCCGGAGCGGGGGGAGAGCTTTCCTATGGTGTGAGCAGGCGAAAAAAGCCCGCCTATCGGGTCGCCCTGCAGGACGAGGATTCCCGGCTCCGCCTGCTTTCCGCCTTTGGCCATACCGGCGGGGAGACGAGCCTGCGCATCAACCGGGCCGTGCTGGAAGATGATTGCTGCCAGGCCGCCTTTCTCCGCGGGGCGTTTCTTACCTGCGGCACGGCGGCGGATCCTCAGAAGGGGTATCACCTGGAATTTGCCGTGCCCTACCAGAAGCTCGCAAACCAGCTTTACACCCTGCTAAGCGAGGTGACCGCCTTTCCGGTCAATCCCTTGCTTGCCTCCCGCAAGGGCAGCTATGTGGTTTACTGGAAGGAAAGCGGGCAGATCGAGGATCTGCTTACTTTTCTGGGAGCGGCGGGAGCTTCCATGGAGCTGATGCAGGTTCGTATGTATAAGGAAGCCAAAAACGATATCAACCGTAAGGCAAATTTCGAGACGGCTAATATGGATAAAACCTATTCTGCCTCTGCCCGGCAGATCGCCGCGATTGCGGTCCTGAACGATGTGGGGGAGCTTTCAAACCTTCCCGATGGACTGCGGGAGCTGGCCCGGCTGCGGCTGGAAAACCCGGAAATGACTCTGCGCCAGCTGGGAGAAGCCCTGGGGATCAGCCGAAGCGGCGTGAATCATCGGCTGGAACGGCTGCTGGAGCTGGGTGAGAAGTATCTGGAAACAGGCAAGAAGATTATGTAAACTTATATACAAAGCATTTCCAACGACCGGAGAGATACGGGAAGGAGAAAAATCAGATGAAGCATTATATACTTGCCTATGCCATGAATGACGCGCTGCCTAGTATCACCCGGGAGGATCTCAGCCGCCTAACTCATGTAAATCTGGCTTTTGGGCTGGTGAAGGATGGGCTGCTGGATCTCAGCGGGCTTACCAACATCGGCCTGCTGAAAAGGTTCCGGGAATGGAACCCGGAAATTCACATTGTGCTGTCGGTAGGCGGCTGGGGAGCGGGCGGCTTCTCCAACATGGCCATGACGGCGGCGGGGCGGGAGCGCTTTGCCCGATCCTGCGCGGAGGCGGTGGAACGTCTGTGCCTGGACGGCATCGATATCGATTGGGAATATCCCTGCAGCGACCAGGCCGGGATCGATTTTTCTCCTGCCGACCGGGAAAATTTCACTCTGCTGTTAAAAGCGTTGCGGGAGCAGCTGGGAGAAAAAAGCCTTTCCATCGCCGCGGGAGCTGGAGAGTATTTTGTGCGGGATACGGAGATGGACAAGGTAGCACAGATCGTGGACTATGTACAACTGATGACCTATGATATGTGCGGCGGCTTTTCTCATCGAACAGGGCATCACGCGGCGCTCTTTGCCACGGCAGGAGACGACAGAATGGTGAACACCAGAGATATCGTCACGCTGTTTCACAACGCCGGTGTTCCTCTTTCCAAGCTGGTGGTGGGCGCGGCCTTCTATTCCCGCCGCTGGACTGGCGTGAAAAGTGGAGAGAATCACGGCCTTTTGCAAGAGGCGGAAAGCGTGGGAATGGGCGGCCCCGCCTACAGCGACCTTACCCCGGAATTTCTGCAAAAGGGCGGTTTTACCCGGTATTGGGACGAGGAGGCTCAGGCGGCCTGGTTGTGGAACGGTTCGGAATTTATCAGCTATGAAAGCCCCGAGGCCGTGTCCCTGAAAGCGGCTTTTGTAAAGGAAGCGGGGCTTTTGGGCATCATGTATTGGGAGCACAGCTGCGACAGCACCCGGGAGCTTTTGAGCGCCATTCATCGGGAATTGGGCTGAGAAGCGGGAAAAGCGGCGGCATAGTTTCGGAAAGGGCGGTGAAAGCATGGCTTTTGCGCATCTGCATCTGCATACGGAATACAGCCTTTTGGACGGCGCCTGCCGGATCGAGCGGCTGCTGGATAAGGTTCAGGAGCTGGGCCAGACCTCGGTGGCCATCACCGACCATGGCTGCATGTACGGTGTGATCGAGTTTTACAAGGCGGCGAAAAAGCGGGGCATCAAGCCCATTTTAGGCTGCGAGGTCTACGTGGCCAAGCGTACCCGGTTTGACAGAGTGCACGAGCTGGACAGCGAAAACCGGCATCTGGTGCTGCTTTGTGAAAATGAAGCGGGCTACCGCAATCTGATCGCCATGGTATCGAAAAGCTGGACGGAGGGCTTTTATAACCGGCCCCGGGTGGACTTTGAGCTGCTGGAGCAGCACCATGAGGGTCTGATCGCCCTGTCCGCCTGCCTTGCCGGAGAAATTCCCAAGGCTCTTTCCCGAAACGATTATGCCGGGGCAAAGGAAGCCGCTTTGCGGTATCGGGAAATCTTCGGCCCGGAGAATTTCTTTTTGGAGATTCAGGATCATGGGCTGGAAAACCAGCATTATGTAAACCCGCAGATCATTCGCCTTTCCAAAGAGACCGGGATTCCGCTGGTGGTGACTAACGATTGCCACTATATCGAAAAAGAGGACAGCGCCATGCACCATGTCCTGATCTGCATTCAGACAGGGCGCACGGTGGAGGACGAGGATACGCTGGAGTTCGGCTCCGAGGAATTCTATGTAAAAAGCGAAGCAGAAATGCGGGCGCTTTTCCCGGAGCTGCCGGAGGCGGCGGACAATACCGCAAAGATCGCTGAGCGCTGCCGGGTGGAGATCGAATTCGGAAAAACAAAGCTGCCCAGATTTGACCCTCCGGACGGCAGCGACAGCGAGAGCTTCTTCAAAAGCCTGTGCTTTGAGGGCCTTAAAAAACGGTACGGAGAGCAGCCGGAGCAGTCTCTTTTAGATCGTTTAAGCTATGAGATCAGCGTGATCTCGCAGATGGGTTATGTAAACTACTATCTTATCGTGTGGGATTTCATTCGCTACGCGAAAAGTGTGGGGATCCCCGTTGGGCCGGGCAGAGGCTCCGGCGCGGGAAGCCTTTGCGCCTACTGCGTGGGCATTACCAATGTAGACCCCATTCGCTATGGCCTGATCTTTGAGCGCTTTCTCAATGCCGAGCGGGTGAGCATGCCGGATTTTGATATCGATTTCAGCGATGAGCGCCGGGACGAGATCATTCAGTATGTGCTGGATCGGTACGGTGCGGATCACGTGGCGCAGATCGTCACTTTCGGCACCATGGCCGCCAGAGGGGCCCTGCGGGACGCGGGCAGAGCCATGGCGATCCCCTATAACAAGGTGGATCAGGTGGCAAAGCAGGTGCCCATGGAGCTGGGCATCACGCTGGACGCGGCCCTGAAAAGCTCCCAGAGCTTCCGCGCGCAGTACGAAAGCGACGAGCAGGTAAAGGCCCTGGTGGATATGGCCCGAAAGCTGGAGGGCATGCCCCGCCATGCCTCCACTCACGCGGCGGGGGTGCTGATCACAGACAGGCCCGTTACAGAATACGTGCCCCTGGCAAAAAACGACGATGTGGTAGTGACCCAGTTTACCATGACCGCCATTGAAGAGCTTGGCCTTTTGAAAATGGATTTTCTGGGCCTGAGAAACCTTTCTGTGATCGATAACGCCCAAAAGCTCATTCGCCGCCGGGAACCGGATTTTTCCATAGAAGCCATTCCCGAAGACGATGGGGAAACCTTCCGTATGATGGCCCAGGCGGATTCGGTGGGGGTATTCCAGTTTGAATCCGGCGGCATGAAGCGTCTGCTTTCCCAGGCGGAGCCGGAAAGCATTGAAGACCTCATTGCCATTATTTCCCTGTACCGCCCCGGCCCCATGCAGTTTATTCCCATGTATATCGAAAACCGGAAACACCCTGACCGGGTGGTATACCGCCATGAAAAGCTGAAGCCAATTTTGGACGTGACCTATGGCTGTATCATTTACCAGGAGCAGGTCATGCAGATCTTCCGGGAGCTGGCAGGCTATTCTTTGGGACGGGCGGATATTGTACGCCGGGCCATGGCGAAGAAAAAGCGCGACGTGCTGGAAAAGGAACGGCAGATCTTTTTGCACGGGCAGCGGCGGGAGGATGGCTCCTGGGAGGTAGAGGGCTGCCTGAACCGGGGCGTGGATCAGAAAACGGCGGAAGAACTGTTCCGGGAGATCGAAAGCTTCGCTTCCTATGCCTTTAATAAGTCTCATGCCGCGGCCTATGCGGTGGTGGCCTATCAAACCGCTTACCTGAAGCGCCACTATCCCAGAGAATATATGGCTTCCCTGTTATCCAGCGTATTGGGCTGGGCGGGAAAGGTGGCGGAATATATGGAGGAATGCAAGCGCCTCAGGATCTCCGTGCTGCCGCCTCATGTCAACGAGAGCGATATGGGCTTTACTGTGGCGGGGGAAACGATCCGCTACGGCCTGCTGGCGGTAAAAAACCTGGGCCGGGCGGTGATCCTGCGCATGGTGGAGGAACGCCGCCGGAGCGGTGCTTTTATCTCCTTTTATAACTTTTGCAAGCGCATGTCGGGAAAGGACCTGAACCGCAAGGCCATTGAAAGCCTGATCAAATGCGGTGCTTTGGACGGCCTGGGAAATAACCGCCGGGAAATGCTGCTTTCGGTAGAGTCCGTTTTGAATTCCCTGGAAACGGACAAGCGCCGGAATTTGGAGGGTCAGATGGGCCTTTTTGATACGCCCGGCACGGAGGAGGGCGGAGAGCCCGCCCTGCAAAAGGCGGAGGAATTTTCTGTTGGCGATAAACTGGCCATGGAAAAAGAGGTGACCGGTATGTACCTTTCCGGCCACCCCATGATGGATCACGCGGAGCTTTATGAAACGGGCCGGTATGCCAGAAGCGATGAGATTTTCCGCAGCAGCCAGGGAGATTCCGAACTGTACCGGGACGGGCAGCAGGTAACGCTTCTTGTCATGATCGCGGAAATGCGAAGGAAAAACACGAAAAACGGCGGGACCATGGCTTTTCTCACTCTGGAGGATATGTATGGCGCCATCACCGGGCTGGTGTTTCCAAAAACACTGGAAGGCTTTGCGGATCTTCTGGAGGGAGGAGCCGTGGTGGAGGTCTCCGGGCGGCTGAGCTTTACGGAAGATCAGGAGCCGGAGCTGATTTGCATGAAGTTCTCCAAACCGGGCCAGGGGGGAACGGAAGGAAACGGAAGAAGGCCCGCGGCACAGTCCGGGGGTTCCGGCAGGCCCGGGCTCTACCTGAAGCTGGATTCCAAGGAGGATCCGAGGTACAAAAAAGCTATGGAATATCTGGCCATTTTCGATGAGGGCAGAACAGACGTGTACCTGTTTTTCCGGGACTCTCAAAAGTTGATGAAGGCTCCCGCAAGATTTCGCGCAGAGCTCAATGATACGCTTCTTTTCGCTCTCGAAAAGCTTTTGGGAGAAGAAAATGTAGCGGTTAGAAATTAGGTGTCAGTGGTTCACTGTCAAATCAGGTCAAAAAGCCGGTGCTTTTACTCTATTTTAAAAGCTTTAGCGAAAATCTTTCCGGGAACCTCTTGATAAATTTCTTTCTTTTGCTATAATATTCTAGAAACATATATTGTAGAGTCAAGGGTCAGCAGTGGCGACAGGCTCTGCGGGATCGAAACAGACGGAGGAAAACATATGGGTGCGAAAAGTATTGCAGTTCTGACCAGCGGGGGAGACGCCCCCGGCATGAATGCGGCGGTACGCGCTGTGGTTCGCTCTGCCATCTCCTTCGGCATGAAGGTATATGGCGTAAAGCGCGGCTATAACGGTCTGCTTCATGGAGACGTTCAGGAAATGAGCCTGCGCAGCGTTTCCGATATCATGCAGCACGGTGGCACAGCCTTGTTTACAGCCCGCAGCCCGGAATTCAACACGCCGGAGGGCGTGAAAAAGGCGGCGGATATGTGCAAAAGCCTGGGAATAGACGGCGTGGTGGTCATCGGCGGAGACGGCTCCTTCCGGGGGGCGCGAGACCTGACAAACGCCGGGGTGCTTTGCATCGGCGTACCCGGCACCATTGATAACGACATTGCCTGCACGGATTACACCATTGGCTATGACACCGCTTTGAATACCGCCATGGATATGATCGATCGAATCCGGGACACCACGGAGTCTCACGACCGCTGCAGCGTGGTGGAAGTTATGGGCCGCCGTTGCGGGGATATCGCTTTGCATACCGGCATTGCGGTAGGGGCCATCGCAACCCTGGTGCCGGAGGTTCCCTATGATTTTGAAGAGGACGTGATCGCCCGTATCCGTATGGCGCAGGGTACCGGAAAGCGTCACTTCATCGTGGTAGTGGCCGAGGGCGTGGGCCACACCCAGGAGCTTGCGGAAAAGATCCAGGCCGCCACCGGCATCGAAAGCCGCGCCACGATCCTGGGCCATGTGCAGCGGGGCGGTTCGCCCACCCTGCGGGATCGCGTGGTTGCCAGCCGCATGGGCTATCATGCGGTGGAGTTGCTGGAAAAGGGCCTGGGGAACCGGGTGGTCGCCATGAAGGGCGAGCAGATCGTGGATTTTGATATCACGGAAGCTCTGGAAATGCCCCGCGTCTTTGATGAAACGCTGTATCGCATTTCCGCAAAGCTTTCTATTTGAGAAGGCCAGGAAGCAAAACATGGATTTCCCCTGCGGTTCCTCCGGGAACGGCGGGGGTTTCTGTATCTGGCCAGAGGGCGCGGATGGGAGCCGGAGTAAGGAGGACGCCTTATGCAAAATGAATTGAAATATCATAAGCTGAGCCGGGAGCTTCAGGAAAAGATCCGCCGGGATCGGGCGGAGCATTGGGAAAATCCCTTCCGTTTTCAGGAAGCAAACGCGGTCCGCCCCGGAGAGGAAAGAGACCGTTCTCCCTTGTGGCGCCCCGCCTTTGTGCGGGACACGGAAAAGATTTTGCATCTGCCCATGTACAACCGTTACGCGGATAAAACTCAGGTGCTTTCCTTTTATGAAAACGACGATATCACCCGCCGGGGGCTTCATGTACAGCTGGTTTCCCGAATCGCCAGAAACATCGGCTCCATGCTGGGGCTGAATCTGGATCTGATCGAAGCGATCTCCCTGGGCCACGACCTGGGGCATACGCCCTTCGGCCATGCGGGGGAACGGTATTTGAGCGAGCTGATGCAGGAGTTCTGTGGGCGGTATTTTTTCCACAATGTACAAAGTGTGCGGGTGCTGGACGCCATGTTTCAAAGGAAGCTGACTCTGCAAACTCTGGACGGCATTCTCTGCCACAACGGAGAATTCGAGCAGCAGGAATACCGTCCCCGGCCTCTTTCCGGCTTTGATGAGCTGAACGCCAGGGCGGAGGCCTGCCTTGCAGAGGGTGATAAGGCAGTGGAGCGGCTGGTGCCTTCCACCTTGGAGGCCTGCGTGGTGCGTATCTGTGATATGATCGCCTATTTGGGAAAGGACCGGCAGGACGCCCTGACCGCCCACATCATTGAGGGCTATTCCGGCTTTACCTCCCGGGAGATCGGCGATAAAAATGCCGCCATTATCAACAATATGTCGGTGGATCTAATCGAAAACAGCTACGGGAAGGATCACCTTCTGCTCAGCCCCGCCACCTATCGCGATCTGAAGGCGGCAAAGAAGGAGAATTATGAAAGGATCTATCACAGCGAGGCCGTAAGCGGCGAGTACGAGCACACGGTGCGCCCCATGCTCCGGCAGGTGTTTGAACGGCTTTTGCGGGATATTCGGGAGGGGAACAAGGCCTCGCCTGTGTTCCGGCACCATATCGATTTTATTCGAAAGACCACCCGCTTTTATCGGGATCAGGGGCAGCCGGACTACCTGGAGGAGAGGCCGGAGCAGATCGCAGCGGACTATATTGCCAGCATGACAGACAGCTATTTCCTGTCGCTGCACGCATTTTTATTCCCCCAAAGCAAGCTGAAAATCACTTACCATTCTTATTTTGAGGATCTGCAAGAACCTCCGAAAGGAATATGATTTATGGATCAAATGATTTCTGTTTTAGCCAGTGAGCTGCATGTTCGCCCGGAGCATGCCCAGGCGGTGGTAGCACTGCTGGACGAGGGCAATACCGTTCCCTTTATCGCCCGGTATCGAAAAGAACAGCACGGCTCCATGGACGACCAAACCATTCGTATGCTGGCGGACCGCGTTCAGTACCTGCGGGGGCTGAACGCCAGGAAAGAAGAGATAAAGGCTTCCATCGGAGAACAGGGAAAGCTTACTCCGGAGCTGGAAAAGGCCATCGATTCCGCCGCTACGTTGACTGAAGCGGAGGATCTTTACCGTCCCTACCGCCCCAAGCGGAAAACCAGAGCCAGTGTGGCACGTGAAAAAGGGCTGGAGCCTCTGGCGGCAGCGATTTTCAGCGGAAAAGACGAGGGAGGCCACCCCCTGAACTGGGAAGCGCTGGAGACACTTTCAAAAAATTATGTAAACTCGAAGAAGGGGATAGAAACCCCGGAAGAGGCGTTGCAGGGGGCGAAGGACATCATCGCCGAGGATCTGTCCGACGACGCGGGCCTTCGCAAGCTGCTGCGGGAAAGAATTCAGAAAAACGGCGCCCTTCGTTCCGTCGCCAACACCGAGGAGGATACGGTGTACCGGCTGTATTACGAGTTTGAAGAGCCCCTGCGCCGCCTGCAAAGCCATCAGATCCTGGCCATGGACCGGGGCGAGCGGGAGGGCATGCTGAAGGTATCTGTGCGCCCGGGAGAGTGGGCTCCCGTCTCTGTGATTTTGGAGCATGCCTTTTCCCCCAGAAACCCCTTTCAGGAGCTTTTGCGGGAGGTAGCCGGGGACGCCTGGGACAGGCTGATTTTCCCCTCCCTGGAGCGGGAGATCCGAAACGGCCTGACAGACCGGGCGGACGAACAGGCCATTCACACCTTTGCCCTGAATCTGCGGCCTCTGCTGATGCAGCCTCCGGTGAAGAACCGGGTGACGCTGGGCTTTGATCCCGCCTACCGTACCGGCTGTAAGCTGGCGGTGGTGGACGGCACAGGAAAGGTGCTGGAAACGGCGGTGATCTATCCCACCAAGCCCCACAACAAAACGGAGGAAGCGAAAAAGGTCCTTCGCAGGCTGTGCGATACCCATCACATTACTTGCATCGCCATTGGAAACGGCACCGCCAGCCGGGAATCCGAGCTGTTTGTCAGCGAGTTCCTGAAGGAATACGGCGGGGAGATTTCCTATATGGTGGTCAGCGAAGCCGGGGCCTCGGTGTATTCTGCCTCCAAGCTGGGAGCGGAGGAATTCCCGGATTACGATGTTTCCCTGCGCTCCGCCGTATCCATTGCCCGGCGGCTTCAAGATCCCCTGGCGGAGCTCGTAAAGATCGATCCCAAGGCTATCGGCGTGGGCCAGTACCAGCACGACATGCCCCAGGCAAGGCTTTCCGAAGCCCTGGACGGCGTGGTGGAAGACTGTGTAAACGCCGTAGGCGTAGACCTGAATACCGCTTCGCCCTCCCTTCTGCGGCGCGTGGCAGGGATCACTTCGACAGTGGCCAAAAATGTAACGGCGTACCGGGAGGAAAACGGCTCCTTTCAGACAAGGAAAGAGCTTTTGAAGGTCCCGAAGCTGGGGCCCAAGGCCTTCGAGCAGTGCGCGGGCTTTTTACGGGTGCCGGAAAGCAAAAATGTGCTGGATCATACCGCCGTTCACCCGGAATCCTATGAAGCGGCCAGGAAGCTCCTTTCCCTGTGCGGTTATGAGGAAAAAGACGTGGGAAGCCTTTCGGAGCTTTCCCGGCGTTTGACGGAATACGGGCCGGAAAAAGCGGCGGAGGCCTGCGGCGTGGGCCTTCCCACCCTGCGGGATATCGCCGGGGAACTGCAAAAGCCCGGGCGGGATCCCAGAGACGAGCTGCCCCCGCCCCTTTTGCGCACCGATGTGATGGAGCTTTCCGACCTGAAGCCTGGCATGAAGCTTCAGGGCACTGTGCGGAATGTAGTGGATTTCGGCGCGTTTGTGGATATCGGCGTGCATCAGGACGGCCTGGTGCATATCTCTCAGATCACAAGCCGCTATATCCGCCATCCCTCTGAGGTGCTTTCTGTGGGAGATGTGGTGGAGGTCACCGTGCTGGAGCTGGACGAGGCCAAAAAACGGATCTCTCTTACCATGAAGAACGCCGAACAGAAAACGTGACTTGGTGTTTTTTCGACAGATCCTCTGCTTCGTATCATTGACAAAGCGTTTTTCCGGTAGTATACTATACTCAGGAAATCATTGAAAACCGAATATCTCCTTATCAAGAGCGGCGGAGGGACAGGCCCTGTGATGCCCGGCAACCTGCAAAAAGGTAACTGAAGTTACCTTCGGCAAGGTGCTAATTCCTGCGGGGATCCTACCCGGATCGTTCCGAAAGATGAGGCAATCAGCGAGCCCTCGTTTTTCGAGCGGCTCGTTTTTTATACCGGCTACCGAGAAAAAAGGGGAATTCAGGTTCCTATCCTGGGGGTTGTTTGAAAATAGAGAAAATGCCGGATTTTTGTACAAGACGAGACGGTTTCAAAGCAGAACCCGCAAGACAGGCCGACGCCTGTCGAAGATTTCCAACGCTGAAATCCGTCCGCATTGGGCAAAAAAACGGTGTTTGCGATTTTTCAAACAAGCCCAAATATTGCATTGTGAAAGGAAGTAGTAACATGAAGCTCTTTACTTCAGAATCTGTGACAGAAGGTCACCCCGACAAGGTGTGCGACCAAATTTCCGACGCGGTGCTGGACGCCATTTTGAAGCAGGACGAAAACGCCCATGTGGCCTGTGAGACCACCGCCACCACCGGCGTGATCCATGTGATGGGGGAGATCACCACCAGCTGCTATGTGGATATCCCCGCCATTGTGCGGGAGGTGGTCAAGGAGATCGGCTATGACGACCCGAAATACGGCTTCGACGGCAACACCTGCGGTGTGCTGACCTCTATCGACAGCCAGTCGCCCGATATCGCCATGGGCGTCAATGAATCCTTCGAAGCGAAGAACGGAGAAAAGGACGAAAACAGCTTGGTGGGAGCTGGGGATCAGGGCATGATGTTCGGCTTTGCCTGCAACGAAACGGAGGAATACATGCCTTTGGCCATTTCCCTTTCCCACAAGCTGGCCCGCCGGCTTGCCTCTGTGAGAAAAGACGGCACCCTGAGCTATCTGCGCCCGGACGGAAAAACCCAGGTCACCGTGGAGTACGAGGGAAAGGAGATCAAACGGGTGGATACCATTGTGATCTCCACCCAGCACGATGAAGAGGTGAAGCTGGAAAAGCTGAAAAAGGATCTTATAAAGCATGTCATCAAGCCGGTAGTGCCTGCTGAACTGGTGGACAAGAAAACGAAGATCTACATCAATCCCACCGGGCGGTTCGTCATCGGCGGCCCTGTGGGAGACAGCGGCCTTACCGGCAGAAAGATCATTGTAGATACCTACGGCGGCTACGGCAGACACGGAGGCGGCGCTTTCTCCGGAAAGGACCCCACCAAGGTGGACCGCTCCGCGGCCTATGCCGCCCGCTGGGTGGCAAAAAACATTGTGGCCGCCGGCCTAGCGGAAAAATGCGAGGTGGAGCTGGCCTATGCCATCGGCGTGGCCCGCCCGGTTTCCGTGATGGTGGATTCCTTCGGCACCGGAAGTGTCAGCGATGAAAGGCTGGCCGCGGCGGTGGAAAAGGTGTTTGATCTGCGCCCCATGGCCATCATCAAGGAGCTGGGCCTGCGGAAAACAAAGTACCGCCCCCTGGCGGCCTACGGCCACATGGGAAGAGAAGACCTGGACGTGGCCTGGGAAAAAACAGACCGCGTGGAAGAACTGCGGAAGGCGGTCAAGTAAAAAACTCTAAAATAAAAAGGCCGGAACTTTCCGGCCCTTTTTGTTTCCCGCTTGTGAAAAATCACCGGGACAGACTTCCTTACATAGAATGGAGCAAGCGGGGTGAATGAATATGAACATAGCTGTTTGCGCGATCTGCGCGGTGTTGATGGTGCTGGGGGCGGCGGAGCTTGTAAAGCTGCTGGTATTCTGGTGGACCAGACCCCTGACGGAGGGCAGGCTCACGCTGGTGGTGGTGCCGGAAAGCCCGGAGGACTGTGAATACACGGTGCGAATGGCAGCGGAGCGTCTGCGGTGGCTGGAGATCAGGGGGCCGCGAAAGCTGGTGTGCGTGAACCACAGCGGCGACCCGGAGATCGACCGCATCTGCCGGTACTTATTGCTGCAATATCCGTATTTAAGGGTTTCCAAACCCGACGATTTGGTGTATCATTGTATGGAAAAGGGATAAATCAGCCTGGCCCTAAAAGCAACGGAACAGAAAGGAAAGAAGATCTTGGCGGAAAGCGGATTGCTGGAGCTTGCCGGCACAGTGGAGCATGTGGTGTACCACAACGATAAAAATCAATATACCGTGCTGGAAATGGCGGCGGGGGGAGAGCTTGTCACGGTAGTGGGGGCGTTTCCCTTTGTCAGCGAGGGGGAGGAGCTCCATGTGTACGGCGCCTGGAGCAGCCACCCCTCCTTCGGCGACCAGTTTAAGGCGGAAACCTTTGAGCGGGCCCGCCCCGCCACGACAGCCGCCATGCTGAAATACCTTTCCTCCGGGGCGGTCAAGGGCGTGGGGCCGGCCACCGCCAGAAGGATCATCGATACCTTCGGCGTGCGGGCCCTTACCGTCATTGAAAACGAACCGGAACGGCTGGCGCAGATCAAGGGGATCACCAAGGAAAAAGCCCTGGAGATCAGCACAGAGCTGAAGCGGGTCTACGGCATTCGGGAGCTGATGGCCTTTTTGGGGGCTTACGGTGTGCGCCCGGAGGAAACGGTGCTGGTGTGGAAGGAATACGGGGAAGGATCAGTCAGCTGCATTCAGGAGGATCCCTACTGCCTGTGCGGCGAGGGGCTGGATATCAGCTTCGACATCGCCGATACCATCGCCCAGTCCATGGAACTGCCCTATGACGATTCCGGCCGGGTACAGGCCGGGGTGCTGTATGTGATGCGGCACAACCTGGAAAACGGCCATACCTGCCTGCCGGTGGACAAGCTGTGCAGGGCCGCCCAGCAAATGCTGGGGGTAGAGCTGGAGGCGGTGCGGGACGCGGTGTATACCCTGTGCCAAGGCTTCCAGCTCCACTGCGAAAGCTTTCATGAGCGGGAATTTCTGTTTTTGCAGAAACAGGCCCAATGCGAGCAGTATATCGCCGCACGCATGAAGTCCATGCTGCGCATGCCCCCGGAGCCTGTCAGCGGCGCGGAGCTTCAGATCCGCCTGATCGAGAAGGAGCGGGGGATCCAGTACGCCGCAAAGCAGAAGGAGGCCATTGAGGCGGCTTTGGAGCAGGGGGTCCTGATCCTTACCGGCGGTCCCGGTACGGGGAAAACCACCACCCTAAACGCCATTATCTATCTTTTGAAATGCGCCGGAGAGCGGGTTTTGCTGGCGGCCCCCACCGGGCGGGCCGCCAAGCGAATGAGCGAGGTGACCGGGGAAGAGGCGAAAACCATTCACCGTATGCTTCAGGTGGATTGGGACGAGCGCGATAACCCGGTGTTTACCAGAAACGAGCGAAATCCCCTGGAATGCGACTGCCTGGTGATCGATGAACTTTCCATGGTAGATTCCTATGTGTTTGAAAGTGTCCTGCGGGCGCTGCCCCTTTCCTGCCGGCTGATCCTGGTGGGAGACAGCGACCAGCTCCCCTCCGTGGGGGCGGGCAATGTGCTGGGGGATTTGATGGCTTCCGGACAGTTTCCCACCGTGCAGCTGAAGGAGATCTTCCGCCAGTCCATGGAAAGCCTGATTGTGACAAATGCTCACCGTATCGTGGAGGGAAAGCTGCCGGAGCTCCGGCGAAAGGACAGTGATTTCTTTTTCCTGCCTCAGCAGGAGCCTGCGGCGGCCGCAAGGCTCATTGTGTCCCTCTGCGCCCAAAGGCTTCCCAAAAGCTATGGCTATTCCCCCGTTACGGATATTCAGGTGCTGTGCCCCGGCAGAAAGGGAGAGCTTGGCACGGTAGAGCTGAACAAGCTTCTGCGGGAAGCTATCAATCCCCCGGAAAAGGGAAAGTCCGAGGTGAAGATCGGCGGTGCCCTGTTCCGGTTGGGAGACAAAGTGATGCAGATCCGAAACGACTATGACCTTCCTTGGACAAGAGACGACGATACCAGCGGAGAAGGGGTGTTTAACGGCGACATGGGCGTGATCACGGAGATCGACAAGCCCGGCGGCGTGCTGCACGTACATATTGATGATAAGGACGTGCTGTACGATTTTGAGCGGGCTGGAGACGAGCTGGAGCCCGCCTATGCGGTAACGGTCCATAAAAGCCAGGGAAACGAATTCACCGCCGTGGTGATCCCGGTGCTTCGGCCGCCCGCTCAGCTCTGCTACCGAAACCTGCTGTATACCGGCGTGACCAGGGCAAAGCAGCTGCTGATCCTGGCGGGCCAGCAGGGCGTGGTGGAGGCCATGATCGAAAACGACCGCAAAACCCGCCGCTATACCGGTCTGGCCCATTTCCTGGAGGAAGAAAACGAAGACGGAAGACTTTGCGCTTTTCGCAAATGAACTGCCTCAGGCTAGCTCGTTTGACTATAATCTACTATTCCAGCTGTTAGTTGTTAGAAAGAGCTTTTTTAGATGCTGGATACTGGATTCCAGATGCTGGACGGTGGTGGCGCTGCGTTGTAATGCATTGGAAGAAAGGGCAAGGGCAGCAGATGCAATAAGCAATTAGGAATGAGAAATGAGCAATTATCAGGAGCAAAGGTGGAGTTCTCTAAATTGAAATTTAAGGGTTATCCACTCGCGCCCCTTCTTGTCATTCTGAACGAAGTGAAGAATCTCGTCCTTTGTCCTTTTACTCAGAAAATGAAGGACGAGATTCTTCGCCGAGAAAGCAAGGCTTGTTTTGCTTTTTTCTCAGTAATGACAGGGAGGAAGGGCTTGTTTTTCTCTAATAATTAGGGCGTGTTCCCACGAAGCTAACGCACACGCCTTTTCGACAAATTTTACAGGCTTTTACGTTAAAAAGCCTGCGGTTCTTTCGCCTTGAATCCTGCAAAATTTTAAAATAAAATCCGTGCACTTATCTTATGGGAACACGCCCTAATACCTTACTGCTAATGACTATATAAATTTCCCAATAGGCAAGGCGGCTGGGTTACCCCAGCCGCCTTGCCGTGAGACTGATGAAAAATGAAGTCCGCTTCCCGATAGAAAAGCAATTCTGAATTGTCGCTTCGCACCTTTAACTGCATGGGATCCCTTTCTTGCCCAAAAGCTGCCGGTTCTGTCCTGTTTCTAAATTGCATTTGTGAAATTGGCGGCTATTGAAATATTGTTATAGCTTTTTGCAATATTCTTGTGGAGATATGTCGATTTCCATATTATAATGATACAAATCACAAACCGACCTGTCAAGAGAAAAGCAAAGAGGAGTGCGATAGAATGGCTTCACTGCTTTTGGGGATCATTTACCTTGCCTTTATCAGCCTGGGCCTGCCGGATTCTCTGCTGGGCTCTGCCTGGCCCGCTATGCGGCTGGAGCTGGGGGCGCCCATTTCCTACGCGGGAATCATTTCCATGATCATTGCCGGAGGCACCATTGTTTCCAGCCTGCTTTCCAACCGAGTACTTCGAAGGCTGGGAACGGGCCCTGTTACTGCCATCAGCGTGGGAATGACGGCCGCCGCGCTGTTTGGGTTTTCCATTTCCGGAGAGTTTTTTCAGCTCTGCCTGTGGGCGGTGCCCTATGGCTTGGGTGCTGGGGCAGTGGACGCAGCCCTCAATAACTATGTGGCGCTGCATTATTCCTCCCGGCACATGAGCTGGCTTCACGCCTTCTGGGCCGTGGGCGTGACCATCAGCCCCTATATTATGAGCGCCTGCCTTTCCCAAAATCTGGGCTGGCAGAAGGGCTATCGCAGCGTGTCTCTCATTCAGATCGTGCTGACTTCCCTGCTGGTTTTGTCCCTGCCGCTTTGGAAAAAGAAGGGAAACTCGGAAGAGGAGCAGGCCGTCGGAGACGTAACGCTTTCCCAGGCGGTAAGAATTCCTGGCGTGCCTTTTGTACTGCTGGCTTTTTTCAGCTTCTGCGCGCTGGAACACACCGCCGGGCTGTGGGCCAGCAGCTACCTGGTAGGGGTGCGGGGCGTCAGCCCGGAAACGGCCGCTCAGTTTACCGCGCTGTTTTACCTGGGCGAAATGGTGGGGCGGTTCTTAAACGGCTTTGTGGCGGACCGCTTCGGAGACCGGAAAATGATCCGGGTGGGAATTTTTGTGATGCTTCTGGGCGCGGTGCTGGTCATGCTTCCCGTAGATTTTCTGGCTCTTGCGGGTTTGCTGGTCATCGGCCTGGGTGCCGCGCCGGTGTACCCCTGCATTATCCACTCCACCCCCGTAAGCTTCGGCAAGGAGAATTCCCAGGCCCTGGTGGGGATCCAGATGGCAAGCGCCTACTGTGGCAGCACCTTTATGCCGCCCCTGTTCGGGCTTCTGGCCCAGTATGCCGGCATAGGTCTGTACCCCTTCTACCTGCTGCTTTTTGCGGCGCTGATGCTTCTTATGACAGAAGCGCTGAACCGAAAGCTGGCAGGGGGTACTTGAGCCATAGGGGGCCGGCAATCAGAGAAAGACGGGCGTATTTAGCGGAGCCATCATACTGTTGGTCTTTTGCCAGCTTTTGGCATACAGCTTCCTGAATGCAAGCTTGCCAAGCGTTTAAGCCTCTCGCCGTTCGGCAAAATATATTCCCCACTCCTTAAATTGTTCCGGAATGTCATATACTCTTTTTCCATTGCTTTCATATGTTTCACTTATACCGGGATGATCATCGGAAAATGTATCCCATGCGGTGATCAGATGCTCGGTTTTCTCTATATCGTGTTTCTCAAAAAAATCATGGTATTGCTTAATGTGCTTACTAAAAATGGTAAGCACATTATATTTTCCGAACATGATTTCATCTCCGCTTTCGTGGCAGCCGTACCCAAAAGCGGAGAGACCGTCGTGTATCAACAAGTTCCCCACACGGCTCATAATTGCCAGGGCCTCAGCCTGGGAACAGCCGTCAATATAATAAATGTCCTTATGAAAGGTCTCAATAACACCCGGGGCGGTTTCTGTTTCGTCATTTTGATTCGTTGGAAGCTCCAAAATGAAGAATAACGGTTCTTCATGCATGGCAATAAAGTGCCGCATGACAGCATTAACCTTATCGGCGCTGACATTGGCAATGATGGAATTTCCCTCCAGTTGGAAACCTTCATATAACTCACTGTCAAACTCGACTTTGCTCCCGATTTTTAATTTCAATTTTTGCCGCATTTTGATCACCTGATATGAAATTTGTCTGCAAAAAGTCCCAAGATGAGACGCTTCAGGTTCTTCTGAGAGAACCCTGATATTTTATTCTAAAATATTTTACCTGCCACCTATATAGTAGAAAAAAGAAATGTCGGTGTCAAGTGAATCTTTTCCTGTTGAAAAACCAAAGGCGATGTTGTATAATAAGAAAATAATATGGGAGTTTATGACTTGAAGCAGTGCGCGCCAGGCTGCGCTCCAAACCGGCGGAAGGTCAACAAGGAAGGTGCAGGATGATAGGAACGGATATTGCCATTGACCTGGGCACTTCAAAATTTAAGATCTATCTGGACGGCAAGGGAATCGTTTTGAACGAGCCCTCTATTATCGCTGTAGATAATTATACAGATGAGGTGATCGCCATTGGCTCAGAGGCCTATGATATGCTGGGCCGCACCTCAGACCGCATCACGGTGGCCCGTCCCCTTGCCAACGGCGTGATCTCCGATCTTTCCATGGCGGAGCATCTTATCAGCCACTATCTGAAACAGGTCAGCAGCAGCCGGGTATTTATGCCCCGAGTGGTGGTCAGCGTTCCCTGTGGGCTGACAGAGGTGGAAAAGCGCGCCGTGGTGGACGCTATTGGCGCGGCAGGCGTGCGGAAGGTCTGTCTGATCGAGGAGCCGGTAGCGGCAGCCATCGGCGCGGGGGTGGATATCGCCGTGCCCCACGGCACCATGATCGTGGATATCGGCCAGGGCACCACCGATATGGCGGTCATTTCCTTAAACGGCATTGCCATTGCCAATTCTATTCACACCGCCGGAGACGATTTCAACGACGCCATTATCAAATATGTGCGCAGAAAGTTCAACCTGGTGATCGGCGACCGAATGGCGGAGGAAGCAAAAATTGCCATTGGCTGCGCCTACCCCAGAAAGAAGCTGCTCACCTTTACCTTAAAGGGCAGAAACGCCATGAGCGGCCTGCCGGAAACCACCGTCATGAATTCCGATGAAATGATCGAGGCCTTGATCGAACCGGCCATTTCCATTATCAAAACCGTGCAGGCCACTTTGGAGGAGACCCCGCCGGAGCTTCTGGCGGATATCTTTACCGACGGCATTTATCTCACCGGCGGTTCCGCGAACCTTTACGGCTTCTCCACCCTGCTCTCCAAAAAAACCAAGATCCCCGTGGTCACCTTTGAAAATCCGGAAGACTGCGTTGTGCTGGGCGCGGGAAAAGCTATTAAATATATCGACAAAATAGACGGCCACACCCACGGCAAAATGAACCCCCTGGTTTCTTACGGCTGAGAAAACAGCTCTTTCGATTGCTGCAAAATCCCCGCTTATCGGCAAGCTATGCGATAAGCGGGGATTTTGGCGTTGTTGTACAGTGATGAGAAATTAGGAAGGGCAAGTTTGATAAATTGGAATTTGCGGCTGCACACTTACTTCTCTGCTTGTTATCCTGAACGAAGTGAAGGATCTTGTTCTTGCCCTTTTGGGAGTGAAGGACGAGATTCTTCGTCGCTATGCTCCTCAGAATGACAGAGAGGGAGCTATCAGTTCAATCGGAATTTAGCAATTACCCGCTTACTCTCTGCTTGTCATCCTGATCGAAGTGGAGGATCTTGTTCTTGCCCTTTTGGGAGTGAAGGGCGAGATTCTTCGTCGCTATGCTCCTCAGAATGACAGAGAGGGAGCTATCAGTTCAATCGGAATTTAGCGATTATCCGCTTACTCTCTGCTTGTCATCCTGAACGAAGTGAAGGATCTCGTTCTTTGCTCTTTTTGGGAGTGAAGGACGAGATTCTTCGTCGCTATGCTCCTCAGAATGACAGAGAGGGAGCTATCAATTCAATCGGAATTTAGCGATTATCCGCTTACTCTCTGCTTGTCATCCTGAACGAAGTGAAGGATCTCGTTCTTTGCTCTTTTTGGGAGTGAAGGACGAGATTCTTCGTCGCTATGCTCCTC
>NZ_JAWXXK010000007.1:0-129583 GCF_034335015.1 Neglectibacter caecimuris
CTCAGAATGACAGAGAGGGAGCTATCAATTCAATCGGAATTTAGCGATTATCCGCTTACTCTCTACTTGTTATCCTGAACGAAGTGAAGGATCTTGTTCTTTGCCCTTTTGGGAGTGAAGGGCGAGATTCTTCGTTACTTCGTTCCTCAGAATGACAGAGGAGGGGGGGCATACTTTTCTCTAATAACTAACGACTAGTTCGCCAAACTATAATTTGACGACTATCCGCTCGTTTCCCGTCTGCCATTCTTTAGCCGTTAGTAATTAGTCGTTAGAAAGGTCAGAGCTTGTCTTTAACAACTAATAACTAACGACGATAATAGGTGCTTTAGGCTGACGGTTATCTGGGCTTTGTTTTTCTTCCCCTTCAGGAAAGCAGAGCTCTGTCAATGCCGAATTTGCAGGCGCAATCCCGCAGCCCCTCCTGAATTTCTTCCCGGGAAAAGCCGGAGGCTTCCAGGCGGGTATCGGAGAAGGTGTTTAAATACTGGTAAAAGGCCAAAACCATGGGGAGCTGGCGAAGGTCTGAAAAATCGGTATCTTCAAAAAGCAGGTTTTCAGCCTGGTTGATTTGCCCCTGATCCAACAGCACCTGAAGCCGTTCCGGAAAAGGGGGCATGTCCTCGGTGCGAAGGCGCAGAAGCTGTTCCGGGGAATAGGGGCTTTCTGTTTTCTGGCCGGCCAGGCGCAGCACCATGCGCACCATGTCCTGGATCATGCGCAGAATGTAATCCTCTGTGATCGTGGTACACCCCTCCTTTTTTGAAAAAGCCGGGCGCGAAAAGCTTCCTTCTCACGCCCGGCCGCAATTTACTTAGTGATTTTCTCGCCGCTGATATTTTTCCACGATGAGGTTCGCGCACTTGTAGATGTCCCCGCCGCCCAAGGTCAAAATCAGATCGCCGGGCCGCGCGGCGTCCATTACATACTCCGCGATCTCCGCAAAGCTTTGAAACCACCGGCTGCCGGGAATTTTTGCCGCCAAGTCGCTGGTGTGAATGTTGTAGATGTTGGTTTCCCGCACCGCCAGAATTTCCGTCATCAGCAGGTGGTCGGGAATGGAAAGGGCCCGGGCAAACTCCTCCAGCAGATTATAAGTACGGGAATAGGTGTGGGGCTGAAAAATTGCCCATACCTGCCGGTAACCCATGCGCATGGCGGAGGAGAGCACGGCGGTAAGTTCCGTGGGGTGGTGGGCGAAATCGTCCGCTACGGTAACGCCGCCGAATTTTCCCAGCACCTCAAAGCGCCGGTGCACGCCGCCGAATTTTCCCAGGGCCCGGCAAATGGCTTCCGGGCCGGCGCCCACGGAATGGGCCGCCGCCGCTGCCGCCAGGGCGTTTAACATATTGTGCTCACCGGGAACGATCAGGTTCACCCGCCCCAAGGGCTTTCCGTGGTGCATCAGGGTGAAATCCTCGCAGGCGGTGTCCTCTTCATTGAGCTCAGCGGGATAATAATCGTTTGTCGCCTTCAGGCCGAAGGTCACGATTTTCTGCCCGGAGAGGTTTTTTACGCTTTCCATGGCCCGCTCGTCGTCACCGTTTACCACCAGAAGCTGAGAGGTCTGGGTGGCAAACTTGTGAAAAGATTTTACGATATTTTCCACCGTCTTAAAATAATCCAGGTGGTCGGCGTCGATGTTCAAAATAACGGAAACCGCAGGGTGGAGCTGCAAAAAGGTATCTACATATTCACAGGCCTCGCAGACGATGCAGTCGCTTTTTCCCACTCTGCCGTTGCCGCCGATCAGGGGCAGTTTACCGCCGATAATAGCGCTGGGGTCCTTGCCGTCCTCCAGCAGGATCTGCGTGAGCATTCCGGTAGTGGTAGTTTTTCCGTGAGTGCCGGAAACCGCGATGGAGGAAGGAAACCGGGCCGTGAGGATCCCCAGCATCACAGAGCGCTCCAGGGTGGGAATGCCCTTTTCCCTGGCGGCCGTGAGTTCGGGGTTATCCGGCTTGCAGGCGGCGGTATAAACCACCGCCTCCGCATCTCCGATATTTTCCGCCTTGTGGCCCATGGTCACGGGAATTCCATACCCGCGAATGCGCTCCAAGGTATCGGATTCATTCATGTCAGAGCCGGTAAGCTGATAGCCCTTATGGTGCAGAATTTCCGCCATGGGGCACATGCCGGAGCCGCCGATCCCCACAAAGTGAAGTTTTTTTATGTGATCCAGTAAATTGCCTGTTGTATTCATAGACTGCTCCTTTTCGGAGATTTTCTTTTCTTCATGAAAACTTCTTCCAGTCTATTATATTGCGAAACGCCGATAAAATAAATACTTTCTTTGGAAAAAAGCAAAATTTCTTCAAAAATTTTCCGGGAAAGCATTCCAGGCTCTTTGGGAACCAAACGGGGCCTGCCGCCATAAAATGAAATAGCCGCGGGTGGGAGACGTTGCCGGCGGTTCTCTTCCGTATTTCCAGCCTGAAAGGTTTGATGATAGATGGTTCAAAGCAGTGCGTTCGGGATCCTTGGCGGCGACAAAAGACAAATTTACCTGGCCCGCTCCATTGCGGCGGACGGCTACCCGGTATGGGTCTCCTGCCTGGAGAAGGGAGAGGGAATTGAGGAGCTGCCCGCCGCGGGCTTACAGGAGCTGGCGGAAAAATGCTCTGTGATCGTTCTTCCTCTTCCTGTGACCAGAAATGGGAAAACGCTGAACGCGCCTTTTTCCGGGGAAGAGGTGGTACTGGACGATTCCTTTGCCTCTCTGTTTTCGGGAAAGGCCGTATACGGCGGAATGATGGAAAAGCTGTACGCCTCCTCCGAAGGGTGGGGCAGCGTGGCCACTTATGATTATTATTCCCGGGAAGAGCTGATGGTGGGAAACGCCTTTCTGACGGCGGAGGGCGCTGTCGGCATGGCAATCCGGGAATACGAGGGGGCCTTAAACGGTTCTCGCTGTCTCATCACGGGCTTTGGAAGGATCGGCAAGGCTTTGTGCCTGGCGCTGAAGGAGCTGGGGGCGCAAACGGACTGTTGTGCCAGAAGCGCCGCTGATCTTACGGCCATTCGCGCCCTGGGCTGCGGGGCCCTGCGGTACCGGGAGCTGAGCGGGCCCTACGATGTGGTGTTCAACACGGTTCCCGCCCAGGTGCTTACCGCGAAGGTGCTCGCCCGCCAGCGCCCGGATACCCTGTTTCTGGAGCTGGCTTCCCAGCCCGGCGGCATCGACCTGGAGGCGGCCCGGCGGCTGAAGCTTCGGGTGCTGGACGCTCCCTCCCTGCCCGGACGAATGTCGCCCAGAGCGGCGGGAGAGCTGATCAAAGAAACCATATACCATATGATAGAGGAAGCCTAGGGACTGTTTGAAAAATCAAAAACACCGTCTTATTGTCCGAGAGCAGGCGCTTCCCGCGCCAAAAATCCTCGAAAACCGGAAGGCTTTCTGCGGTTTTTGTCTTGGAATCACCTGCTCCTGAACAAAAATCCGGCATTTTCTCTATTTTCAAACAGTCCTAAGGGGCTTCCGGCTAAGCTTTGAGAAAGGATGATTTCCATGAACACGGTGGGGTTTGCCATGTGCGGTTCTTTCTGTACCCTGGGAAAGGCCATGGAGCAGATGGAGCAGCTGCGTGAGAAATACTCTGTTTTACCAGTGATGTCCCAGAATGTCTATGAAACGGACACCCGTTTCGGAAAAGCGCGGGAGTTTATTGAAAAAGCGGAAAAGCTTTCCGGCAGACAGGTGCTGCACACGATTGTTGAGGCGGAGCCCATCGGCCCCAAGGGCCTGGTGGACGCCATGGTAGTGTGCCCCTGCACGGGAAACACGCTATCCAAAATAGCGGGAGGGATCACAGATACCTCCGTGACCATGGCGGTAAAATCCAGTCTGCGCATTGGTATTCCGGTGCTGCTGTGCGTGGCCAGCAACGATTCCCTGGGGGCCTCCGGCGCCAATATCGCCCGGCTGATGAACACAAAAAATATTTTCTTTGTCCCCATGAGCCAGGATGATCCCGTGAAAAAGCCCTTTTCCCTGGTGGCGGATTTTTCCCTGCTGCCCGAAAGTCTGGAGGCGGCCCTGGAAAAGCGCCAGCTTCAGCCGGTGTTCCGCTGAAAGGACCGCTTTGCGGCCTTGGAAACACCTGCAAAAACTTGTTTTTCTCCCGTACAATTCCTTGCTTTTCCCCAGGCGCTTTGCTACAATAAAACAAACAGCAAAAAGTAGGTACATGGGGCTGAAAGCGGCTTTCAGCCTCTTGTGGGGAAAGGAAGGAAACCATGGAAACAGGCATTTCAGCGGTATTGAAAAATATTGAAAAGGTTTTGATCGGGCAGGAGCATACCGCCAGGCTGCTTCTGACCGCGCTGCTTTCCGGCGGCCATGCCTTGGTAGAGGATGTTCCCGGCATGGGAAAAACCGTGCTGGCCCGGTCCCTGGCAAAATCGGTGGGCGTTTCCTTCGGGCGGATCCAGTTTACGCCGGATCTTTTGCCCTCCGATGTGACCGGGCTGAATTTTTTTGACCAGAAGAAATCGGAATTTGTGTTCAGCCCCGGCCCGGTGTTCTGCAATATTCTGCTGGCCGATGAAATCAACCGCGCCACGCCCCGCACCCAGTCCAGTCTGCTGGAGTGCATGGCGGAGGGGCAGGTCACCATAGACGGCGTTACGCGCAGGCTGGAAGCCCCTTTTTTTGTGATCGCCACCCAAAACCCGGTGGAAACCCTTGGCACGTACCCTCTGCCAGAGGCCCAGCTGGATCGCTTTTTGCTGCGGATCTCCATGGAGCCCCCTACAAAGGAGCAGGAGGTGGCTATTTTAGAGCGCTTCCGGGAGCAGGAGCCCCTGGAAGCGCTGGAGCCCGTGTGCTCCGGAGAAGAGATCCTGGCGCTTCAGCAGAAGGTTAGAAAAAATTATGTAAACAAATCTCTGCTGGAATATATGGCCGCTGTTTCCCAGGCCTCTCGAAGCTTCCGTAACGTGGAGCTGGGGATCAGCCCCCGGGGCACTCTTGCCCTGCTGCGGGCCTCGCAGGCCTATGCCCTGATTCAGGGCCGGGATTTTGTGACCCCGGAGGACGTAAAGGCCGTGGCGGCCCCGGTTCTGGCCCATCGCCTGACCGTGGGCGGAGGTGCAGGCTCCGTACAGGCGCAAAAGCAGACGGTAGAGGAGCTGCTGCGGTCGGTTCCCGTTCCTACGGAGAAGTGGGAAAAGTAATGGAGATCCTGATTTTCGCGCTGGCCCTGGCGCTGCTGTTTTTGGTCCTGCGGCTGGTATATCGCCGCCGTTGGGACAAGGGGCTTACCTGTACCCTGGCGTTTCAAGACGATCACGCCGTAGAGGGAGAGCTTTCCGCTCTGAAAGAAGTAGTGGTCAACGATAAGCTGCTGCCTCTGCCCTCGGTGGAGGTGGATTTTCATATGGACAAGCGGCTGCATTTTACCGATGGGCAGAATTCTTCTGTCAGTGACCAGACCTATCGCCGTGATATTTTTGCCCTGTCTCTGCGGCAGAAGATCACCCGCACGCTGGAGTTTTCCTGCCGCGGGCGGGGGTATTTTCAGATCAGCGGCGCCGGGATCACCGCCCAGGATCTGTTCCTGACCGAAAAGTATCTCACTTCCCAACCCCAGCACACAGATTTCTATGTGCTGCCCTGCCCGGTGCCCGGGGAAAAAATCAACATTCCCTTTTCTCATATAATGGGTACGGTGCTGAGCCGCCGGAGGCTGTATGACGATCCCTTTGAATTTGCCGGGCTGCGGGAATATACCCGCAGTGACCCCATGAAATATATCAACTGGAAGGCCACCGCCCGCGCCGGAAAAATGCTGGTGGACCTTCACAGCTCCACCCTGTCCCAAAGGGTGGTGGTTTTACTGGATCTGGAGGGCAGGGGCGTGCAGCACGCCGATCTGTTAAACGAGGCCTCCGTGCGGATCGCCTGCACGCTTTGTGAAAAGCTGCTTTACGAGGGAGTGGAGCTGAGCCTTTTCAGCAACGGGCAGGACGTGAAGGACGGCGGAACCTGGAGGCTGCCGTCGGTATCCGGCCTGGGCAGTCTGTTGGCAATGAAGAAAAAGCTTGCCTGTGTACAGGCGGAAAACGATCTGCCGCCGGTCTGCGAATTGATTCCGGAAACAGGCGGGCAGTGGGAAGAGGATCTGCTGGTGCTGGTTTCCCGCAGCCAGCGGCAGGAGCTGGTGGATTCCTTCGCGGAAAAGGTGGGAAAAGAACGCGGCGTGATGATCGTGCCCTATCAGGTGGAGCACGAGGCGCTGCGTGTTCCCCAAAATGTGGATCTGATCTGGCTGGAGGTGTAGCATGAGAAAGCTGCTGTACAGGCTGAAAAAGGAGCGCCGCGCGCTGCTGCTGCGTGGCTGCGGCTGGGTGCACTGCGCCCTGCTGGGCGCGGTACTGCTTACGGGGATCACAGAGCTTCTGGCACAGCTGGAGCTTCACACCCCTTCGCCGGATATGGTATTTCTGAGAAGCCTGCTGTTCGTTTTTCCCGCGGCGCTCAGCGATCACGCCGCGGAAAAGCTGGGGCGGCTGTGGCTGTATCTCCCGGCCTCTGTGGGGATCGCCGCGCTTTCCTGGCTGCTGCTGGGCAATCCCGGCGGGGCGGCTCTGGCGGCGGTCCTTTGCCTGCTTCGCATGCTATCGAGAATAGCCTCCGGGGAAGAGGAGACGCCCGTTACCTCCGTGTTTGACGCGCCCCACTTTGCCGGGCTGATCTTCTTTGGCGTCGCCTTTTTTATCAGCGCCGCCGGGGGCTTTTCCGCTTTTCAGCGAAGCTCTGTGATCTCCGCGGTGCTCTATCTGCTGCTTTGCCTTCTGTATTCCGGCATGCGGCGTGTGGACGGCTACCTGACCCTGAACCGCTCCATGGCCAACCTGCCCGCCCGGCGGATCGAACGAGCGGCGGGGGGCGCAGTGGTGCTGGCGGTAGTGCTGGCGGCTGCTCTGCTGCTGCCTGCCGCCTTGGGCATGCAGGGGGATTTTCGCATCGATCTTTCCGGAAGAAGGCATACTTCCGGAAGCTATACGCCGCCGGAGCTTCCGGAAACTGACCTCGGAGCGGCGGGGAACCTGGGGGAATTGTTCGATGATCTGTACGGCCCCGCGCCGGTCATGCCCCAATGGGTGAACTATCTTTTCACCGCGATTGCTGTTGTTTGCGTATCGGCGGTGGTGCTCTATGCCGTATACGCCATTTCCCGTCATTTCCGTTCCGCTTTTCGGGACAACCGGGACGTGGTGCAGTATCTGGACGGCGATACCGACGAGGCGGCTCCCTTTATAAAGCAGCGCAGGGAGCGCCTTCGGCGGCTGGACCGCTCCCCTGGCGCCCTGATCCGCCGCCACTACCGAAAACAGGTGCTGCGCGCTTCCCCGGAGCCGCCGAAGAGCTGGCAGTCCCCTGCGGAGCTTGAAGCTGCCGCCGGACTGAACAACGCCCAGCTCCACCGCCTCTATGAAAAAGCCCGCTACAGCGCCGTCCCCTGCACACCGGAGGACGTTCGCAGGATAAGGGAAAGCACCAAAAAGCATGAGAAGCTGTAATCGCAATCAGGAAACGCCGCTCAGCCGCTGGCTGAGAAAAATGAGCAATTAGGAATGAGCAATGAAAGATAAGTGATAGAGCTCGATAAATTGGAATTTAGCAGACTAGCGACCAGCAGAAAACCCTTGCCTTTCTCGCCTGTCGGCTCGGTTGCTGTACCCCGGTGGGGCACGCCCAGCAACGACCGAAGCGACAGCTGAGAACGGTTCGCACCAGCGGTCTCGCCTGTCGGCTCGGTCGGGTCAGAGCGGTCTCCACTGGAGACCTTCCCCCCACCGGGACGCGCTCACCCTGAATAGGGGAAGAAGGTTGCTTTGCAACCTTCTGGGACCACCGTCAGGTGGTGGAGAGGTTCAGCTCGCTGCCGATTCGCATAAAACCTAACTTTTCTGCTGCACTGTCGGAACCCCTCAGTCAGTTTGCGGCTGCCAGTTCCCCTTTCAGGAGAGCCAAGGGATGTGTGTTAAACTACAATTTACAACGCCTGTGCCCTTGCCCTTTCATTGCTAATTCCTCATTTCTCATTCCTCATTTCTCATTCCTCATTTCTCATTGTATCCTTGCCCAGCATCTAAAAAAGCCAAAGCAGCAGCTGCTGCTTTGGCTTTTTATCCTCATAAAGTCGTTGTCTCACTAGCCCCGGGAGAATTCCGAAAGCAGCAGACCCTCGTTGTGCTCCAACGCCCAATCGATGCTCCACTGGTTGGAAAACAGCAGTAGGTACCGCCCCTTCATGTCCTGCACTTTTCTGGTGTCGGAGGTCAGGTTCAGCTTTTTCAGGTCGCTTTCCTCAAAGGTGTTATCGATCCAGCGGATATGGGAATAGGGAAGGCTGCTCATGTGAATATCCACGTTGTATTCGTTTTCCATGCGGTACTGGAACACATCGAACTGCAGGGTGCCCACCACCCCCACGATGACCTCCTCCATGCCGGAATTGATCTCCTGGAAGATCTGAATAGCACCCTCCTGGGCGATCTGGGTAGCGCCCTTTACAAACTGCTTGCGCTTCATGGTGTCCTTCTGCCGCACCAGGCTGAAAAGCTCCGGCGCGAAGGTGGGAATCCCCTCGAAGGCAAGCTTTCTTCCGGGGGCGCACAGGGTGTCTCCAATGGAGAACACACCGGGGTCAAACACGCCGATAATGTCCCCCGCATAGGCTTCCTCAATGATCTCCCGGCTTTGCGCCATCATTTGCTGGGGCTGAGAAAGCTTCAGCTTCCTGCCGCCCTGCACATGCTCCACCTCCATGCCTTTCTCGAATTTGCCGCTGCAAATGCGGAGAAAGGCAATGCGGTCCCGGTGGGCCTTGTTCATGTTGGCCTGAATCTTAAAGACAAAAGCGGAAAAATCCTCAGCAAAGGGATCCACCACTCCCTGGGCCGTGCTTCGGGACAGGGGCGGGGGTGTCAATCTCAAAAAGCTTTCCAAAAAGGGCTCTACACCGAAATTCGTCAGGGCAGAGCCGAAAAACACGGGGGAGAGCTTGCCGTGGCGCACCTTTTCCAGATCAAATTCATAGCCCGCGCCGTCCAAGAGCTCCACATCGTCTGTCAAGGTGCTGTAAAGGGGTTCCCCGATTTCCCGCCGCAGATCATCGGAATCCAGGGCGTATTTCATTTCCTTTACCTCTTTGCGCCCGGCGTTTTCCTCTTCAGGCTCAAACATGAGGATCTCCTGAGCCTCCCGGTCGTACACGCCCTTAAAGTCCCGTCCGGAGCCGATGGGCCAGTTCATGGGATAGGTGCCGATGCCCAGCTCCTTCTCGATCTCGTCCAGCAGGTCGTAAGGGCTGCGGGAATCCCGATCCATTTTGTTGATAAAGGTGAAAATGGGGATATCCCGCATTACACAGACCTTAAAAAGCTTTCTGGTCTGCGCCTCTACGCCCTTGCTGGCGTCAATCACCATCACGGCGGAATCCGCCGCCATCAGGGTGCGGTAGGTGTCCTCGGAAAAATCCTGGTGGCCGGGGGTGTCCAGAATATTGATGCAAAAGCCCTGGTATTCAAACTGCATCACAGAGGAGGTCACGGAAATGCCCCTCTGCTTTTCAATTTCCATCCAGTCCGATACGGCATGGCGGGAATTGCGCTTCCCCTTTACCATGCCCGCCAGAGAAATCGCCCCGCCGTACAGCAGAAATTTCTCCGTCAAGGTGGTTTTGCCCGCGTCCGGGTGAGAGATAATGGCAAAGGTCCTGCGCCGTTCGATCTCGTTTTTATAGTCAGCCAAAAAAGTCAGCTCCTTGTGAATTTTTCATAGCAAAGTACGCCTGCCCGCCCAAAATTCAGGCCGCGGGTATATTTTTGAAAAGACAACTTCGCCATTATAGCATACCCCCGCTTTTTAAGCAAGCAGACAGTCCTTGGAATTTCCGCAAAAACAAATGTCTTGCGAATGTGAATGAATTGGGAAGTTTTATTGACATTTAAAAGGAATTGAGATATTGTATGTATAAATTTCAATATAGAGATTGAAATATTTTGTGAAAGCGAGAGGACCGGAATGAAAAAGTGGAGGAATTTTCTGGCAGTATTTTTAGTAGCAGCTAGTAGCAGCGCTTATGATCAGCATGGTTTCACTTCCTGCTGAAGCAATCGGTTTTTCTGATATCCCATCTACCTATGGTAATATCGACGCAGTGAATTATGTTTCGGATAATAACATTATGGTAGGAACGAGTGCTACCCGTTTCGGTCCAACTGATTCTTTGACCCGAGCCATGGTGGTAGCAGTACTGTATCGGAAAGCAGGCTCGCCTTCAGTTTCCCTTACCAATACTTTTACAGATGTGCCCTCCAACTCTTATTATGCGAGGGCAGTCAGCTGGGCTACTCAAAACGGGATCGTTAGCGGAACCAGCGCTACCACTTTTTCTCCTAACTCAAACGTGATCCGGCAGGATGGCATGTGCTTTTTGTACCGGTATTCCAAAACAACGAAAACTTATTCAAGCAAAATGGCAACCATAACCGGTTATTCTGATTACGGAAGCGTTTCCGGTTACGCGCAAGACGCGATGAGGTGGGCGATAGGAAATAAGGTGCTCAGTACCATAGCCGGGAAGCTGTACCCGAAAAGCCCCATGACCCGAGAGGGGCTGGCGGTATCGATCACGAACTTTGGCTCCAACGTGGAGAGAATTATTGCCAAACGTGATAATTTGGGGTTCACCAATTCTTCTTCCAATTTTACAACGACAAAATATTTTATGACTTCCAGCCATTATTCAAAATTGAGCAACGCCTATAAGTATAATTGCGATAAACCCGAGCTTGCTGCTGGCTTAGCGGATAGAATCAATAATACGGCACAACGATGGGGAGGCTCCTGCTACGGCATGTCAACCGTGGCAATTTTAGATAAGCTCGGTAAAATAGCGTTTAATGAAAACTATTTTACTTCAAATACCATGTATGGAGTTACTGCTTTGGGGGGAACTGCCCGGGAAAGTGCCATCAATTACTATCATGATTGCCAACGCTATCTCAAATATGGAACGTCAGGAACCTCTGTGTCCAGCGTGATGGACATTTGTAGAAACGCAGAAGGCCCAATTCTGTTCAGCTATTGGTGGAACGAGATAACAGGCGGGAAAACTGTTAGGCATGGGCATACAGTGGTTGTGAATTCCTGCACACTATCTAATGGGGTTTATACACTGAAAGTGATAAATCCGAATGCTACGGCAGAGCAGACTATGACCCTGAATTCAGCCCGGGTTCTTACAACTCCCACAGGAAAGATTACATTGGCAGAGTTGGCGGCAAAGAGCATATTTCCTAAAGACGAATATAAGAATGTGGATATTGACGGGGAGACGAATGTTGACTCGGGATATAGCTACGCGGCCTCTCAGGTTAAAGCCAAAGAAGAGTATTCCGCTGAACCTTTCTTTTCGGAGCCCTGTTCTGTGTTAGAGATAAAATTAGCAGGAAACTATACCATATGGAATTCCGAAAATCAGTATTTGTCCTGGAATGAATCCGGCTTGAACGGAACAATGCCGATTCTTGATTCTGTAATGATTGCCAACGGCGAGTCTGCTCCCGCTGAAATGCTGCTGTATGTTCCAGCGTCTGAAAATTTCACTTTTGAAACCAAATCTTCAGAAAAGGTTTGGTTTTCTGTATCGGATTCCTTGCGCTATGCCCGTATCAGCGGCAGCGGACTGGAAAAAGCGGTTCTGAAGGCGGACGGTGTGATCGAATTGGAAGGAGAGCAGCTGGATTTTGGAGCGGCCTATCTGCCAATGGGCTCCTTGGCTCAGGATTCATCGATTCTGTTTACGCTGGAGGGCAGCGGAACAGAAAAAGTCAAAGTGGAATATGGGGAAAACGAAATAAAAGCCGAAGGGCTTACCGGGGAATACACGGTGCGAAGCATAGATACCTGTGAAGGATCTGTGAAGGCGGAACAGGTGGCTGACGCCTCGGAAGTCCGTGGGGAAGAAACGGTTCCCATTTTTGAGCTTTTGCAGTAAATACTTTCCCTTGTTTGAGGAGGTATTTCCCTTTATCCGATAGAAAATCCCGGTTGGAGGAACCTTATGAAAAAGCCATCATACCTTTTTTTGGAATTTTGTTGTGCGTCAGCGTTCTGCTCTGCGGTTTTACGGCGGAGCCCGCCCGCGGGGCATCGAAAAAAATCAATCAATTTACAGATATTGGCTATGATTTGGGCGGGGCGTATACAGAGTATCTGGATTACGCGCTGGAGCATGCCTTTGTGTTCGGCACTTCTGAATTTGTTTTTTCACCGGATCGAAGGATCACCTGGGGGGAAATGATCACAATTCTGGGCCGCGTTCACGAAAGCGTTTCCAGGAAAAAGCTTCCGCAGACAGCCGGGAAACGGTTTTACAGTCGGTATGTTTCCTGGGCGAAAAGCAGCGGGCTTCTGAAAAATATTGAGGCAACCGCCGACCTGGCGGAGCAAAGCGTAACCAGGGAGCAAACGGCCATACTGATTTGTAATTACCTGGACTGTTTTGGGCTTTGGCGGGAATTTCCCGTCCGTTCCGAAACCGTTTACCGTGATCTAGGTGAAGCGTCCCCGATCGCTGCGGCGGCTATTGGGCGGCTGGA
The DNA here is from genome assembly GCF_034335015.1 of Neglectibacter caecimuris. NCBI lineage: Bacteria > Bacillati > Bacillota > Clostridia > Eubacteriales > Oscillospiraceae > Neglectibacter > Neglectibacter caecimuris. Next base: position 12,616 of record NZ_JAWXXK010000007.1, read on the forward strand.
AGGCTTTCAGGTTTTTGATGTCCTGAATCCTTATGGCGAGTGGAAGGAAGTGTTCCCTCAAATGCCTGTTACCCGGCAGGAGGCCGTGGGTATGCTGGTGCGCTTTTACCAAAAGCTGATCTGTCCCATAGATCGGGAAACCCGGCGTGTAAAATACTCGTTCTATCTGGACGGTGATTATTACACGACATTTGAGAAATGGCTGCCACTTACTCCTGCTGGAAAAGTTGTTTTCTTTACCAGCTTTCAGGAGTACGGCGAATATTTAAATATGCTGCCGAAGCCTGAGATCAGGGAAGACGGGAAGAAGTATTATCCGTTTTTGAACGGGGAGGGAAAGCGCATTGTGTATGCAGAGCAGGAAGTGGAGGGTGCTCCTCTGGTAATAGACGAACATTTTTTTGAAAGCTGCAATATAGCGGCGGTTTTGTTTAATACGGGAGGTTATTATGGCCAACAGGGAGAACTTGCCTGCGAAATCTCGGAGAATACCGTAAAAATGATTTCTGTTTCGAATTCTGCACAGGAAGAGCATTATAATGATTACGTTTATCCTTGCCACATACGTGATCTCTATCTGGTAGCCGTTCCCAAAACGGTGACCCAGGGAACTTTGGAGCCGTACCACTGGGTGCAAGAGTATATTGTTCCCACTACTGGGTATTTTGAATAAGATTTCTAAACAGTGCGGGGAGGGGAGAAAAACTTTCAAAAATCTTTGCTTTTTCAACGGAGGACCATCGAAAATGAAGGCTCGTTTTGCAATACTGGTTTTGCTGATTACTATATTGCTCACTTTTTCGGGAAGTGCGGCGGGAAGTATCGCTTTTTCCCCGAAAGGGGTTGGGAGTATCGGGACATCCTGTGCTTCTCGTAAGGAAACGTACAGTACTTTCCTGTTGGATATTCCGGAACGGTTCACCATTCAAAATGAGCATGGCGAGACTGCTTCCTGGGATATAGAGCACGGCGAATTGACCGGTACCATGGAAATAGAAAAGCGGCAGTTTCTTGTGGGCGGCGCGCAATACGCGGCGCGGCTTTTGGTTACGGTTTCCTTTAGTGAAATTTTTGAAATAGAAGCTTCAGGATTCGGTGAGCGCTTTCAGTTTTCCCTTATTGATTCTGACAGACATATCCGCATTGCAAGCGGAGGCTTAAAAAATATCAGGCTTGAAGGAACAAGTATCATACTGGAAGGAGAAAATCTTGACTTTGAGGTTACAGTCGGTTCCGGGGAGGAAGCAACCCAGCAAAAGCTGAAAGGGCATGCTGAGCAAAAGGTACTGATTGAAAATCAGAATGGTACTTTAGAGATGAAAGAATTCTAGATGGCTGCCGGATTATCAACTTTCATTTTATTTTACAGTATGCGGAGCCCCTCGTTTGGAGGAACCTTATGAAAAAGCTGTCATACCGTTTTTTCGGAATTTTGTTGTGCGTCAGCGTTCTGCTCTGCGGTTTTGGGACAGAGCGCACCCATGGAAGCGTCTACCGATTTACCGATATTGGATTCTCCCAGAGCGGGTGTTACACAGAATATTTGATATGCGCGGTGAAGCACTCCCTTTTGTTCGGCACTTCTGAATCTACCGTTTCTCCGGATCGAAAGATCACCTGGGGGGAAATAATCACAATTTTGGGTCGCGTTCACGAAAGCGTTTCCGGGAAAAAGCTTCCGCAGACAGCCGGGGAACGGTTTTACAGCAGATATGTTTCCTGGGCGAAAAGCAGCGGACTTCTGAAAAACATAGAAATAGCCGCATGCTTTGCGGAGCAAAGCATGACCAGGGAGTGCTACGGGTGGGTACAGGAGCAATTTCTTGTTGAAGGGTACTATGCTAAAATTGAAGGGTATTTTGAATAAAGTTTCTAAACGGTGCGGGGAGGTCAGGAAAATTTGCAAAAGGCTCCCGGAACAAAGGAGAAGCGCATGAAAGAAAAATCACTGAATTGCAACTCCGGCAGTAAAAAGAGCTTTTCCCTTTGGCGGTATGCCGCGCTCTGTTGCCTTTATACTTTTGTTTCACCGGACGGCGCGCGGCTGCTGCTTTGGAGATTGTCGTGGTTTTCTTTGAGATATCATTTGGCGTATGCTTGTTTTCCCGCTCTGATTGCGTCAGTCACCTCTGTGATTTGGCTTGCGCTTACTCTCCTGCGATTGCGGCGCCGTAAAGCCTTAAAACGGCTGACCTGCGTTTTGGGGGTTCTCTGTACCGTTTCCGCTTTTGTGGGCACATTTTTCTGGACAAAGCCCCTGTCTCCCTGGAGCGTTCTGATTTGCGCGCTGCTGGCGACCTTGGCAGTACAGCGGTTTTTAGGTGCTAGATGCAATGAGGAATGTGCAATTAGCAATGAAAGGGCAGAGTGGTAAATTATAGTTTAGCATATCAGTCGTTAGTTGTTAGCCATTAGTCGTTAGAGAAGAATAAGCTCCCTTCTTTGTCATTCTTCGTCAAGAAAGCTATAGCTTTCTTGACGAAGAATCTCGCCCTTAATTCCCTGAAAAAGGTCAAGGGCGAGATTCTTCACCGAGAAAGCAAGGCTTCCTTGCTTTCTGTTCAGTAATGACAGACGGAAAGTGAGCAGGTAACCGCTAAATTATAGTTTATCGTCCTTAGGCTCCCCTTGCTTGCAAGGGGAGCTGTCAGCCGAAGGCTGACTGAGAGGATGGGAAGCCAGCGATTTGATGAGGCTTTCTGCGTAAGCCCGATCCCTTCCGTCATGCTTACGCATGCCACCTCCCCTTGTAAACAAGGGGAGGCTGAGGGTAGATAAATCCCAATTTAGAAAAGGCTGCAAACAGCGAAGATGCTGCTTGCAGTCTTTTCGCTCTTGATCTCAAATAAATGCTCATTGCTAATTTCTCATTCCTCATTGCCACTCGAAAAGCCTTCCTGTGAAAAAGACTCCTTCTTCTGCCCATGCTTTGACAGAATTCCGGTTTTTCCCGGAGTATACTGGAGGAAACAGGGGAAAGGAGGCCGGTATGAAGGCGAAGCGAAATTGGCTGAAAAAAGGCGCGGCCCTGCTTTTGTTGGCGGCAGGGTTTCTTTTTGGGGGCGGGGCCCCCGGAAAAGCGCTGGACTATGAATCCGGGGTCAGGAGCAGCAAAAGCGTTTCGGCGCGGAAGGAAACAGTAAGATCCTTTCAAATGGAATATCAGGTGTGGTCGGAGGATTGGGTAGGCCGGGAGGCCGCGCCCTGTGATGTGATCCTGCTGCTGGAATACTCCTCCCGAATGAAAGAAACAGCGTCCGTCCAAAAGGGAAACGAGACCCGGCTGGAGCGGCTGCGGGCAGATGCGGCGGAGTTTTTGGAGGGGCTGGGAGAGCTTTCTCCAAATTCCCGGGCGGGCCTGGTGTTTTTCGGAGGCGGTAAGGGGCAGACGGAGCTGACAGCCTTGAACAGTCTGGGCCGAAAAGCGCTGCGGGAAGCCGTAGCGGAGCAAAAAGCTTCCAACACGGAAACGCTGGAATATGCGGAGGCTCTGGAACGGGCTCAGGCTATGGCGGAGGCCGGGAGAAAGCAGAATGATCGCCCACTGTATCTGGTCACGGTGACTGCCGGAGATTGGGCGGAGGAAGGAACAGAGGCGCTGGCACAACTCCAGGAGCTTCGCAAGAGCGGGGCGCGGAGCTACACTGTTTCCCTGTGCGGCGACCCGCCTGAGACAGCGGAAGAATTTTGGCAGTCCATGTCTTCGGCGCCTCTTTCCACCCACCACTATGTAAGCGCGGGAGAGCCCGGCGGATATTTGAAGCAGATCCAGCGGGATATCGCGGCGGTGCTTTCGGTGGAGGTGGTTCAGCGGCTGGATCCCCGGTTTACCCTGAGTGAAACAGAGCAGAAAAGGCTTCGGGAAGAAGGAGCTCATCTGCTGGCCGGGCCGGACGGCGCCTGGGAAATCTCCTGGGAGGTGCCGCTGCCCCGAAATAAAAGCTCCGCCTGGACGGCTGCCCTGACCTTTCAGGCCAGAGAGGAGTTTCCCGGCGGCAATGATATCGTGACAGATGGGGAAGGCAGCGGTATCTACCGTGCGGGCGAAGAGATCGCCCCGCTGACCCGAACCACTGTGAATGTGCCTCTTTCTTTAGTGTTGGCCGACTTGGAAACTGAGCTTTTTTCCGGAGAAAAGGTCAAAACCTGGTATCAGGGGAAAAGTGTGGAGGAAGCCCTGACGGCCTCCCCTCAGCCTGCCTGGTTTGGAAAGGGAAAAACAGGCAGCTTTTCTTATTTCTGGGAAACAGAAGAGGGGAGCCCCATCGGCTCCCTGAAGCAGTTAAACACGTTGCGGCCCGCGTCTGACACGGTTTACCGCCTGAAGGTGACCTATCACCCTTATTCGGAAGGGGTGCTTTCCGCCGGTTCTCCGGTGAAGGTCACGGAAAAAGCCGCCCTATACCGCGTAAAACTGAAAACGGGGAAAATACGGATCAAGGCCCGGGCGGGAACCGATGTGGAGCTGGACAGAAATTCCTCCATGCAGTTTCGGCTGGAGCGTGACACCGGGGAAACCTTTTACCGCACCGCTTTTCTGGAAGCGGATCCGGAGGGAGGAAAGCTGTCTCTGGAGGGGGAGCTTTCCGGTCTGCCCTTCGGCGTATATACTGTGATCCCCACGTTCGGAAATGGACTGGAATGCACGGAAAGCTTTCAGGTCTGCCGACTGGGCGTATGGGAGGAGGACGATACCATAAGCACGGACCGCGCAGAAGCCCAGGTACACTTTACCCTGAAGCGTGCGTCGTTTTGGAAAGACTCCCGGAAAAATCATTCATAGGGACAAAGAGGAAAACAGTAAAATTTATGAGGCGGCGCCTGAAGTCAGCTGCCGCCGATCAGAAGGAGAAAGTATCGGATGCTTGAGGAAGGGAACGCTATGTATCTTGCGATCATTTTGGCCTATGTGATATTGACGGTGGGGATCTGCTGGCTTTTAGCACTGCGGGGAAGCCGACGAAGCCGCGGGAAAGAAAAAGAAAAAAGCCCGGTGGATAAGCTTTAGGCTGCAAACTGCGGTAATAGCTTTCAGAAAGATTAATTTGAAAAGCAAAAGGCCGGAAGGAGAGTGAAAAATCCCTTCCGGCCTTTTCCAGACCAAAGAGAAAGAGTTTCCCTTTTCTTTCCGAAGAAGGGGATTTTCGCCTTTACAAAGATTGGGATATCATGTAAAATAGAGGCAAGTATAAAAAAGGATGCCGCGCAGACCGCATAGGCTGTTTTTGCGGGTATGCCCGGCTTCCGGGAACGGAGCGATAAAAATGGTACCGAAATATAAGAGAGTCCTGCTAAAGCTCAGCGGGGAATCGTTGGCGGGAAAGCAGGGGCACGGCATTGATTTTGATACCGTGATGGAGATCTGCAAGCCCGTGAAACAGTGTGTGGATATGGGCGCGGAGGTGGCCATTGTAGTGGGCGGCGGCAATTTCTGGCGGGGCCGCAGCAGCGGGCAGATGGACCGTACCAGAGCCGACCACATGGGTATGCTGGCCACTGTCATCAACGCCCTGGGCGTGGCGGACGGTCTGGAGCAGCTGGGCCTGGACGTGCGGGTGCAAACGGCCATTGCCATGCAGGAGGTGGCGGAGCCCTACATTCGCAACCGGGCGGTGCGCCACCTGGAAAAGGGCCGGGTGGTGGTATTTGGCTGCGGCACGGGAAATCCCTTCTTTTCCACAGATACCGGTGCCGCCCTGCGGGCCGCCGAGATCGACGCAGACGTGATCCTGAAGGCCACTATGGTAGACGGCGTGTACGACAGCGACCCCAAGAAAAATCCGGAGGCTGTAAAATACGAGGCGCTTTCCTACATGGATGTGTTGAACCAGAACCTGGGCGTGATGGATATGACGGCGGCCTCCTTCTGCAAGGACAGGGATATTCCCTTCCTGGTATTCAGCATTGAAGACCCGCAGAATATCGTTCGGGCAGTGACAGGGGAGAATGTGGGCACGCTGGTTCAATAAATAAAAGCAAACCGCTGAAGAAGCGATCAGAAAGGAAGATATTCACATGGCAGAAATGAAGGAAGTATTTGAAAAAGCAGAGCGTAAAATGGGCAAGTCCATAGAGCATTTGGAAGAGGAGTACGCCGCTGTGCGCGCAGGCCGCGCCAACCCCGCCGTGCTGGATAAGATCATGGTTGATTATTACGATACCCCCACGCCTATCAATCAGCTGGCGGCGGTGGCGGTGTCGGAAGCCAGGGTGCTTACCATTCAGCCCTGGGATGTTTCCGTGCTGCGGGGCATTGAAAAGGCCATTCAAACCTCCGATCTGGGTGTGAACCCGCAAAACGATGGTAAGATTATTCGCCTGGTGTTCCCTCCCCTCAATGAGGAGCGCCGCCGGGAGCTGGCCAAGGAGATCAGCAAAATGGCGGAGGAGGCCAAGGTGGCGGTGCGCGCCATTCGTCGGGACGCCATTGAAAAGCTGAAGGATATGAAGAAAAACGGCGATATCACCGAGGACGACCAGAAGCAGGGAGAAAAGAAAATTCAGGATCTGACGGATAAGTATGTAAAGAACGTGGATGCGAGTTTCCAGCGCAAGGAAAAGGAGATCATGGAGATCTGATCCTGGCTGATGTTCTGCAAAGAGTTTTGCGATCCTGTTTCCGGAAGGAGCGGCTATGTTTTTCCGAAAAAAGAAGGCGTTAAAAGAATTCCCCGGGGCGGCGGTGATCCCCGCCCATGTGGGGATCATTATGGACGGCAACGGCAGGTGGGCGAAGCAGCGCCGTCTGCCTCGTTCTGCCGGGCATAAGGCCGGTGCGGAAAATTTCCGCACTATTACCCGCTACGCGAAGAAGGTGGGGATAAAATATCTGACGCTGTATGCCTTTTCCACCGAAAACTGGTCCAGGCCCGCGGAGGAAGTGAATGCCCTCATGGGCCTTTTTCACGACTATCTGGAGGAAGCCCTGCGGGATTTCATGGAAGAAAATATCCGGGTTCGCTTTATCGGTGATATTTCCGCTTTTTCTCCGGAGCTTCAGGCCCTGATCCACGAGGTGGAGGAGGCCTCCGCCCCGAAAACCGGTATGGTGCTGAACCTTGCCATGAATTACGGCGGCCGGGCGGAGATCGTCCGCGCGGCCCGGCGGTATGCCCGCGAAGCGTTGGAGGGAAAAGCTGTTCCAGAGGAGCTTTCGGAGGAGGGGTTTTCCCGGTATTTCTACACGGCGGGCCAGCCCGACCCCGACTTGATCATTCGCCCCAGCGGGGAAGAGCGGATCTCCAATTTCCTGCTGTGGCAGAGCGCTTACGCGGAGTTTGTCTATTTCGATATCCTGTGGCCCGATTTTAAGCCACGGGATCTTGATGAGGCGATTCAGATCTATTCCCGGCGTCAGAGGCGGTTCGGCGGTGTATAAGGGGCTCCTTCCAAGGAAATTTATGAAGAAAACAAAGGAAGTATAGAAATGAAGCAGCGTGTTTTGTCCGGTGCCGTGCTGGTGTTGTTTTGCGCGGCAATCATTGTGTTCAACACCTCTTTCCCACTGGCGTTGAATATTGCTGTGGCCTTGATTTCCGTGATCGCCATGCACGAGATCATAAAGGCCATGGGGCTTCAGAAAAAATGGTTTTTGTGCCTTCCCTCCCTGGCGGTGGGAGCGGCGGTGCCCTTTACCGATGGAGACCTGCAGCTTCTTGTATACTGCCTTTTCACGGCGTTGGTGTTCTCCGCCATGATCCTGTATCATCAGGAGACCACCTTCAAGGAGGTGGGGGTGCTGTACAGCATGGCGGTGCTCATTCCCTCCGGCTTGCAGTGCCTGGTGGCCCTGCGGGACTTAAACCCCGCCCATGGTATGTATTATGTGCTCATTGCGGTGTTTTCCGCCTGGGTGGCGGATGCGGGCGCGTATTTCGCGGGCACCTTTTTTGGGAAGCACAAGCTTTGCCCGGAGATCAGTCCCAAAAAGACGGTGGAAGGGGCCATTGGCGGCATGGTCGTCAACGTGGCCTTTATGCTGCTCAGTGGCTTGGCGCTTTCGCAGGGCATGTATCACGGACAGGTGCAGGCCCATTACCTGCCCCTGTTTTTGATCGGCTTTTTCGGCTCTCCCATTTCCATCTTGGGGGACCTTAGCTTTTCCCTGATCAAGCGAAGCTGCCACATTAAGGATTTCGGCTCGGTGATCCCTGGTCACGGCGGGATCCTGGACCGGTTCGACAGCGTGATCTTCACAGCGCCCTTTGTCTATCTGCTGGTGCGCTGGCTGCCGCTGGTAACGGGCTGAAGAAGGGCTTTGGCAGTTCTGAGAGCTGGTTTTACCTCTCGCCACACACGTTGAAAGAGGAAAAAGGCTTTAGGGCAACACTGCACAATTCACGGCTCTCGCCTTAAGGGCATCTGACGGGCTATTTTTTCGTCATATGCCACTTAGAATTATGCAGTATTGCCCTAAAGAAAGGAAAAGGGTCATAAATATGAAGCGTTTGGCTTTGCTGGGCTCTACCGGCTCCATCGGCACCCAGACTCTTGAGGTGGTTCGTGGGCTGGAAAAGTCCCGGTGTCCCGTTAAAATCGAAGTGCTGGCGGCTCGTTCCAATATCCGGCTGCTGGAGGAGCAGATCCGGGAGTTCCGCCCCGCAGCAGCAGCTGTATTCGATCCTGATGCGGCCCGGGAGCTGCGGACCCGCGTGCGGGATCTGGATATCACCGTGCTGGAGGGTATGGATGGCCTGTGTGAGGCGGCGGCCTGGGAAACGGCAGATATCACATTGAACGCCGTGGTGGGCATGGTGGGGCTGCGGCCTACACTGGCGGCCATCAGCGCCAAAAAAACACTGGCCCTTGCCAATAAGGAGACCCTGGTGGCGGGGGGAAGCCTTGTGATGGAGGCGGCCCGGGAAAACGGTGTGAAAATTCTTCCGGTAGACAGCGAGCATTCCGCCATTTTCCAGTGCCTTCAGGGCTGTCCCAGCCCCGAGGCGCTGAACCGGCTGATCCTTACCGCTTCCGGCGGTCCCTTTTTCGGGAAAAGCCGGGAAGAGCTGCGGGAGATCACGCCGGAGCAGGCCCTGCGCCATCCGAATTGGGAGATGGGGGCAAAGGTCACCATCGATTCCGCCACCCTGATGAACAAGGGGCTGGAGGTAATCGAGGCCTCCTGGCTGTTCGGGGTGCCGCCGGAGCAGATCGAGGTGGTGGTCCACCGGGAGAGCATCGTTCATTCCCTGATCGAATATCGGGATCATTCCGTGCTGGCCCAGCTGGGCCAGCCGGATATGCGCATTCCTATTCAGTACGCCCTGACCTATCCGCAAAGGTTTCCCTCGCCGGTAAAGCGGCTGGAGCTGTGGAAGCAGGGAAATCTGACCTTTTTCCCGCCGGATCTGGAAACCTTTCGCTGCCTGCCCGTGTGCATTGGCGCCTTGAAGCGCGGGGGGCTGGCCCCTGCCGCCGCCAACGGGGCAAATGAAAAGGCGGTGGAGCTGTTTTTATCGAAAAAAATATCCTTTTTGGAGATCGGGCAGCTGGTTTTCGCCGCAGTGGAAAACCAGCCGGACGCTCCGGCGGCTTCTCTGGAGGCGGTGCTGGAGGCGGATCTCCGGGCAAGGCAGTTTGTGGAGAGCTGTTGTTAGCCAGCAGGTTCAAATTTGAACCCGCTGAATAGTGGCAGCAAGCGATATATTGCCGCTTTTCGGCTTATCGTCCCAGGCAAAAGGCGCGAATGTTCCACAAGCGAAGCATTCGTCTGCTGTCGTCCGGAGCTTGCGAAGCAAGCTTTTCGTACCGAAAATCGACAATATCTCACCAGTTTTCAGTTTGAAGAAGTTTTTCCGGAGTGGATTTTTGTCCGACTTGGGCAAAAGCGTTGTATTTCTAATCGATGGGCGGACGAAAATACGCCCGGCAAAACCGTGGTTCAAATTCATGCCGTCTGGCTAACTGAGAGGGAATTTGGAAAAGCTGTTACTATCCCGTCAGAACAACCGCCGCCTGAGCGGCAGGCATTCTTTTAGGAGATGATTTTTTGCACGCGCTGACAGTTGCTTTGCTTATTATCATAGGAGTTCTGCTGTTCGGGTTTATGATCTTTTTTCACGAACTGGGCCATTTTCTTATGGCGAAGGCCTCCGGGATCCGGGTCAATGAATTTGCCTTGGGCATGGGGCCGAAGCTGTTGAGCTTCGGAAGAGGAGAGACCCGGTATTCCCTGCGGCTGTTTCCCATTGGAGGGTATTGCGCCATGGAGGGGGAAGACGAGGAAAGCGCCGATGAGCGCGCTTTTTCCAATAAGCCGGTATGGCGGCGAATCTTAGTGGTGATCGCCGGCGGGCTCTTTAACATCATTCTGGGCTTCTTCCTGATGCTGCTCGTGTTGGGCCAGCAGGATACCTACGCCACCACCGAGATCGCGAAATTCGCGGAAAATTCCCGGCTGGAGCTTGCCGGGGCCCAGGTGGGGGATAAGATCACCGAAATTGACGGCTACGCTATTTACACGGACAGAGATCTTTCCTTTGCTCTGGCTTTAGCTGACCCGGATTCCGTTTCCATGAAGGTGGAGCGGGAGGGCCAAAGGGTGGATCTTGGAACGTTTATGCTGAACGCCCAGGAGATCGAAGGCGGCAAGCGAGTGGTATCCATGGATTTTTGGGTACAGCCGGAGCGGCGTACCTTTCTGGGGCTTGTGGGCCGCTCGGCGGCGGATACCTTTTCCATGGCCCGTATGGTCATAGAAAGCCTGAAGGGGATCGTGACCGGAAGGTTCGGCTTAAACGATGTGGCGGGCCCGGTAGGCACCGCCCAGGCCATTTCCCAGGCGGCGGGAGCGGGGCTTCAGCAGGGCTTTCTGCCGGCGGTAAACAACATTGTGCTGATGATCATTATGATCACCGTGAACCTGGGTGTTGTGAACCTTCTGCCCCTGCCCGCGCTGGACGGCGGCAGGCTGCTGTTCCTTCTGTGGGAGGGGATCACTCGGAAGCCGGTGCCCCAAAAATATGAGGGCTATGTTCACGCGGCAGGCTTTTTCCTGCTGATGGGGTTGATGGCGGTGATCACCTTCAGCGATATCCTGCGGATCATACGGGGCTGAAAACAGGGCTGAAAAGGGCCTGTTGCGAAGCGGAAAACGGGGAAAGTGTAAAAGGAGAGCGGGAATGGAGAAAAGAAGAGAATCGGTTCGTGTTATGGCGGGAAACGTTCCCATAGGCGGAAACGCGCCGGTCACGGTGCAGTCTATGCTCAGCGTGCCCTCTACCGATGTGGAGGGCAGCGTGCGGCAGGCGGTGCGTTTGGAGCAGGCGGGCTGTGAGATCCTGCGCGCAGCCATTCCCGATATGGCCGCCATAAAGCTGATCCCCGCCATCAAAAAGCAGGTAAAGCTCCCGCTGGTGGCGGATATCCATTTCGATTATAAACTGGCCTTGGAGGCGGCGGCCGCCGGGATCGACAAGATCCGCATCAATCCCGGAAATATCGGAGAGGAATCCCATGTAAAGGCCGTGGCGGATGCCTGCCGCGCCCGGAAGATCCCCATTCGCGTGGGGGTGAATTCCGGCTCGGTGGAAAAGCATATCCTGGCAAAGTACGGCGGCCCCACGCCGGAGGCTCTCTGCGAAAGCGCTTTGTATCATGTGGGGCTTTTGGAAAAATTCGATTTTACCGATCTTGTCATTTCCCTGAAGGCTTCCTCTGTGGATACCATGATCCGTGCTTATGAGCTGGTGGCGGAGCGGTGCCCCTACCCGCTGCATTTGGGGGTAACGGAAGCGGGAACTCTCCGCATGGGGCTGATGAAGTCCGCTGTCGGCATCGGCAGCCTTTTGCAAAGGGGGATCGGTGATACGATACGGGTCTCTCTTACCGCCGACCCGGTGGAGGAGGTCAAAGCCGGGCTCGACCTGCTCCACGCCTTAGAGATGCGGGGCGGGGTGAAGCTCGTTTCCTGCCCTACCTGCGGGCGCACCCGCATCGATTTGATCTCTTTGGCCAATCGAGCGGAAGCCGCTTTGGCGGGCTGTAAAAAAAATATCACCGTGGCCGTTATGGGCTGCGCGGTCAACGGGCCGGGAGAAGCCAGGGAGGCGGATCTCGGCATAGCGGGCGGCCAGGGAGAGGGCCTGCTTTTTAAGAAGGGGAAAATTTTGCGAAAGGTTCCGGAAAGCCGCTTGCTGGAAGAGTTGCTTCTGGAGGTGGACAAGCTGGACTAGCCGGACAGTTGCTCTATATCGGAAAGGGAAAGGGGAAGTCACTTGAACACGCTGGGGAAATTTTTTCAAAAAGAACTGGAGGGCAAAACCTTTCCCACTGTTTTGCTGGACGGAGAGATCACAAATTTCTCTGTGAACCGGGGAGACCGGGCGGTGAAAATATCCGCCCGGTTTTCGGAGTTTGTGGAGTACGCGGAGCTGCTGCGTCTTTCCGAGGCGCTGGAGGGCCCGGCCTTTGGGCTGAGCACCGTAAAGCTTCTGCCCCGGTTTCCGGGAGAAGCCTTTTCCGCGAAATGCGTCACCTCTCTGGTGCTGGCGCTGAAGGAGCTGGACGCCACCTTGAACGGCACCTTCAAGCAGGCGGAGGCGGAATACCGGGAAGGGAAGCTTTCCATTCGCCTGGCCCACGGTGGTTATGATCTGCTGGCGGCCCACAATACCGACCTGAAGCTCAAGGAGCTGGTGCGGGAATGGTTCGGCGTTGATTGCGCCGTGGAATTCACCGGAAAGCTTGCGGTCAAGGAGGGGGAGGGCTCCCTGCTGGAGCAGGTGCGCACGGAAGAGACCAAGCGCCGGCGGGAAGCGGCCATTCAGGAAATGGAGGAATATGAGGAAGCCCTGCAGGAGCGGGCCAGCCGCAGAAAGCTCAGCATTCGGGAAGGAGAAACCCTTCTGCCCACCATCATTCCCGAAACGGCAAGGCCGGTGCTGGGCACGGTGCCCAAGGGAAAGCTTACCCCCCTGCGGGAGGCTGCCATCGATTTGGGAAATATCGTGGTCTGGGGCGAGATCTTCTCCGTGGAATCCAAGGAGACCAGGGACAAGGCCCGAAAAATTTACAGCATTGATATCACCGATTACAGCGGTTCCGTCACCTTAAAGCTGCTGCAAAACATCGGGGAATGCAAGGAGCTGGACAAGCTGAAGGCCGGGCAATCCCTTTTGGTGCGCGGCGCTTTGGAATACGATAAATACGATAGGGAAAACGTCATGCGCCCCAGGGCCATCGCCACGGTGGATCAGGTGGAGATCGTGGACGACGCGCCGCAAAAGCGGGTGGAGCTGCATTTACATACCAGCATGTCCGATATGGACGGCATGACGCCCCCGGCTCAGTTGATCCGTCAGGCCTACAAATGGGGCCAAAAGGCGGTGGCCATTACCGACCACGGCGTAGCCCAGGCCTTCCCGGAAGCCATGAACACGGTGGAATCCATTCGCAAGGAGGACCCGGAGTTCAAGGTGATCTACGGCATGGAGGCCTATTTTGTAAACGACCTTGTTCCGGCGGTAACAGGGGAAAGCGGCCGTTCCCTCAGCGAGGATTTTATCTGCTTCGACTTGGAAACTACCGGCCTTTCCGCGGCAAAGGACCGCATTACGGAGATCGGCGCTGTGAGAATTCGGGGCGGTGAGGTGACAGATCACTTCGATACCTTTGTAGACCCGGAGCGGCCCATTCCCCAAAAGATCACAGAGCTCACCAGTATTACCGATGAAATGGTGGCGGGCGCGCCAAAGGAAGCGGAGGCCCTAAAGGCCTTTTACGAGTTCTGCGGAGACAGCGAGATCGTGCTGGTGGCCCACAACGCGGGCTTTGATACCTCCTTCCTCCGGGCGGCGGGAGAGCGGACGGGCATTCCCTTTTCTCACCCGTATATCGATTCCGTGCCCATCTGCCGTTCTCTTTTGAAGGATATCAAAAATTGCAAGCTGGATACGGTGGCGGATTATTTGAAGCTCAAGCCCTTCCAGCACCACCGGGCGGACGACGATGCCGCAGTGCTGGGAGAGATCTTCCTGAACCTCATCAGCCGCCTGAAGGAGGACTGCGGTGCGGAAAAGGTAGCGGATATCAACACCGCCCTGGCGGGCAGCGACCCCAAAAAGCTTCCTGCCTATCATCAGATCATTCTGGTCAAAAATCACACGGGCCTGAAAAACCTGTACCGGTTGATTTCAGAAGGACACCTGCGCTATTTTTATCGAAATCCGCGCACGCCCAAAAGCCTTTTGAACAAGTACCGGGAGGGTCTGATCATCGGCAGCGCCTGTGAGGCGGGCGAGCTGTTTCGAGCCATCGTGCGGGGAGAACCTTTTGAAAACCTCTGCAAAATTGCCGAATATTACGATTATCTGGAGATCCAGCCAACCGGCAACAATATGTTTCTGGTGCGGGAAGGCAAAACGGATCTGGAGGGGCTGAAGGAATATAACCGCATGGTGGTAAAGCTCGGCGAAAAGCTCAAAAAGCCGGTGGTAGCTACCTGTGATGTGCATTTTAAGGACCCCAGAGACGCGGATTTCCGTAAGATCCTCATGGCGGGCCGGGGCTTTACTGACGCGGAGGATCAGGCCCCGCTGTATATGCGTACCACGGCGGAAATGCTGAAGGAATTTTCCTATTTAGGTGAAGAAAAGGCCTTTGAGGTAGTGGTCACAAACCCCAGTAAGATCGCGGATATGATCGATTATATCCGCCCGGTTCCCATGGGGAATTTCCCGCCCTTTATCGATGGCGCCGAGGAACAGCTGAATTCCATCACCTGGCAGCGGGCCAAGGAGAAATACGGCGATCCCTTGCCCGAGATCGTGGAAAAGCGGCTGGAAAAGGAGCTGGGCTCCATCAATAAGCACGGTTTCTCCGTGCTCTACATGACCGCCCAAAAGCTGGTGGCGAATTCTGAGGCTCACGGCTATCTGGTTGGCTCCCGTGGATCGGTGGGCTCTTCCTTTGTAGCCAGCATGTCCGGTATTTCTGAGGTAAATCCCCTGGAGCCCCACTATGTCTGCCCAAGCTGCAAGTACAGCGAGTTTATTACGGACGGCAGCTATGATTCCGGCTTCGATCTGCCGCCCAAGGATTGTCCCCACTGCGGTACGGCCATGGAGCGGGACGGCCACACCATTCCTTTTGAAACCTTCCTGGGCTTCGATGGGGACAAGGTGCCCGATATCGACCTGAATTTTTCCGGCGAATACCAGAGCGATTCCCACCGCTATACGGAAGAGCTGTTCGGCAGAGACAATGTGTTCAAAGCCGGTACCATTGCCACCGTGGCGGATAAAACCGCCATCGGCTATGTGCGAAAATACGCCGAGGAACGGAACATGACCTTCCACAAGGCGGAGGAAAAACGGCTGGCTTTGGGCTGTACGGGTATCAAGCGCACCACAGGCCAGCACCCCGGCGGCATGATCGTCATTCCCCGGGGTATGGAGGTTTACGATTTCTGCCCGGTACAGCACCCCGCAAACGACCAGAAATCCGACAACATCACCACCCACTTCGATTTCCACTCCATTCACGACAACGTGTGCAAGCTGGACGAGCTGGGCCATGATGTGCCTACCATCTACCGCTATTTGGAGGATTATACCGGCATTCCGGTCATGAAGGTTTCCATGAGCGATCCGGAGGTGATGAGCCTGTTCGAGTCTCCCAAGGCCCTGGGTGTTACCCCAGAGGACCTGGGCGGCGTGCGTACAGGCACCCTGTCCCTGCCGGAGCTGGGAACTCCCTTTGTGCGCGGCATGCTGGAGGAGTGCAAGCCCACCAGGTTCTCCGACTTTTTGCAGATCTCCGGCTTGTCTCACGGCACGGACGTGTGGCTCGGAAACGCTCAGGAGCTGATCCGTGACGGCACTTGCACCATTTCCGAGGTGATCGGAACACGCGACCAGATCATGGTCTATCTGCTCAATAAGGGGCTGGACCCCAAAATGGCCTTTAAGATTATGGAGATCGTCCGAAAGGGCAAGGCCACGAAGCTATTGACAGAAGAGCATATTGCCGCCATGAAGGAGCACAATGTGCCTCAGTGGTATATCGATTCCTGCTTTAAGATCAAATACATGTTCCCCAAGGCCCACGCCGCGGCCTACATGATCGCGGCTTTGCGGCTGGGGTGGTATAAGGTGCACAGGCCCCTGGAATTTTACGCCGCGTATTTTACCGTGCGCAGCGATGATTTTGACGGCGTTTCCGCCATCGGGGGCAAGGACGCCGTTTCCCGTAAAATGCGGGAGCTGGATACAAAGATCAAAAACCGGGAGGCCAGCGCCAAGGAAGAGGGCGAATTCGGCACTCTGCAGATCATCAATGAAATGCTGGCCAGAAAGATCGAACTGCTTCCTGTGGATCTCTATCGGTCCGACGCCACGAAATTTCTGGTGGAGGACGGAAAGATCCGGCTTCCCTTCTCTTCTCTGGGCGGCGTAGGAGGCGCGGCAGCCATCAGCCTGATGGAAGCGAGAAAAACCGGGGGAGAGTATATTTCCATCGACGACCTGCAGTCCCGGGCTAAGGTGTCCAGCGCTGTCATTGAAACTCTGCGCAGCGTAGGGGCTTTGAGCGGCATGCCGGAAAGCAGCCAGACAACGCTGTTTTAACGGCGATCCTGATAAGAATTGAGGTGCTTCCATGACGGAATTGATCAAACCCGCAAGGCTGCGGCAGGGAGATACCGTAGCGGCTATCTCTGTTTCCGGCGGTCGCGCCGGAGACGAGGATATGCGCTGGCGCTATGAATTGGGGAAAAAGCGCCTGGAGGAGTGCTTTGGCCTGCATGTGGTGGAAACCCCTCATGCCCTTGCGGGCAGCGACTATCTGTACCAAAACCCCGAAGCCCGCGCGGAGGACTTGCTCTGGGCCCTGAAAAACCCGCGGATAAAAGGGATCATCGCTAATATGGGCGGTGACGATTCTTACCGGCTGCTGCCCTATCTCGACCTTCAGGCAATACACGATAACCCAAAAGTATTTCTTGGCTATTCAGATATCACGACCACCTGCGCATGCTTTACTCAGGCGGGTGTGATGAGCTATTACGGCCCGAATGTGCTCACGCCTGTGGCTCAGCCGGGCAGTCTGGATCGCTATACCGAGGCCGCCATTCGCAAGGCGCTGTTTTCCGGTGAACCGATCGGGCCGGTAGAGCCCTGCTCCCGCTATACACAGATCGAATGGCGGAATAAACCGGAAACAGAGATCGTTTGGCAGGAAAATCCCGGCTATCAGCTTCTTCAGGGACAGGGAAGCGTTACGGGAAGGCTGCTGGGCGGCTGCTTGGGCCCCTTGCAGCAGATCATGGGTACAAAAGTTTTTCCGAAAGCGGAGGACTGGGAAGGCTGCATTCTCTTTCTGGAAAACGGCTCTCCCTACGGAAGCGCTTTGGCCGGGCTTCACGGCTGGCGGGCGCTGGCAGCTTGCGGCGCGCTGGAAAAATGTGCCGGCATCGTCACCACGGCCATGAACGAGGAGGAAAAAGAGATCCTTCTGAAGGTGCTGAAATTTGAGGTTCACCGGGAGGAGCTGCCTGTGCTGACCAATGTGGATTTTGGGCACCGCACGCCAATGACGGTGCTGCCCTTGGGCGCCCTGGCGGAGATAAACTGCGAAAAAGCCGCCTTTGCCATATTGGAGAGCGGTACAGCCTGATAGTTTTAGAGCCTCTTCCAAAAATAATCGGTAGCTTCACTTGACAAGGGTAAACACGCCTCATGGGGCCTCAAAGGGCGCGCTGGCACGTTTTCGTCCTTGCCGGGCGACAGCCCCCCTGCGGATTGCAGCCTTGCCATCACACCCTTTGAGGTCCCCTGAGGTCCGAAGGAGTTTTGCGGGAGCAGGAGGTGTTCCCGCAAAACCGTGTTTCCCCCTGTTAAGTGAAGCTGCACATCTTGCTTGCATATTTTCAACCATACATCGTTGGTTTTCCTAGCCGGGCGATAGCCCGTCCGCAAAAAACTGCCTTGTCTGGCTGAAAATCTGACGGCGCAATCTGCGAACATCTTATTTCAGGATAGGCTCTTACTACAATTTGTTTGCCGGGGCTTGACAAATAGGCTCCGGCGATTTATTATAGTAGCATGCTAAAGCAGAAGGAGGGCGCCCATGAAAACCTACAGCAAGCTCACGCCGGAGGGGACCCGGGATATTCTTTTGGGAGAATGCCGGGCTCAGCGGGAGGTACAGAGGCGGGTCTCCCGGGTTTTTACGCTGCGGGGCTATCACGAGGTGCTCACGCCCGGGCTGGAATATTACGATGTGTTTCGCTTGCCCGGGGCGGCGCTGTCCCAGCAGGAAATGTATAAGACCACGGATAATCACGGCAGGCTTTTGGTGGTGCGGCCCGATTCCACTCTGCCCATTGCCAGAATGGCCGCTTCCCGGCTGCAAAACAGCCCCAGGCCCCTGCGGCTGTTTTACAGCCAGCGGATCTACCGCAACCGCCCCGATCTTTCCGGGCGCAGCGATGAATGCACTCAAATGGGCATTGAACTGCTGGGGGCCTCCGGCCTTCGGGCCGATCTGGAGGCCATTTCCCTGGCGGTGGCGGCCCTTTCCACCTGCGTGAGGGATTTTCGGGTGGAGATCGGTCACGCCAGGCTGTTTCCGGCCCTGGCAAGCAGGCTGCCCCTGCCGGAGGAAAAGCGGGAAGAGCTGCGGGACGCCATCGAGTCCAAAAATTACGGAATGCTCAGCGCCCTGCTGGATCCCCTGGGAGACAGCCCCGCGGTGGAGAGCATGAAGCGATTGCCCCGGCTTTTCGGCGGGGAAGAGGTTTTGCGGGAGGCGGAGCGCTGGTGCACCGACGCGGAAAGCCGGGAAACCCTGAGCTCTCTCAAAGCCCTGTACGCTTCCCTGAAGGAGCTGGGGCTGGGAGACAGGCTGATGGTGGATCTGGGCCTGGTACAGTCCCGGGATTATTACACCGGGGCGGTGTTCAGCGCCTATGTGCAGGAGCATGGGGACGCCATTCTTTCCGGCGGCCGGTACGATGAGCTCTGTGGGAAATTCGGCATGCCCATGCCGGCGGTGGGCTTTGCCCTGGATCTGGACGCGGCCGCTGCCCTGCTGCCGGAGTTTCAGGGGGAAGCTCAGCCGCCCGAAGTGTTGATTCACGGGGAAGCAGGCTATGAGATAACGGCGTTGCAGCTGGCGGATTCCTTCCTTTCCCAGGGCATACCCTGCGAGTGCTCTGTGTTCGATACACTGGAGGAAGCCGTGGACTATGCGGAAAAAACCGGCATTGCAAAGGTGCTCTGTGTGGGAGAAACCACACGGGAGCTGCCGGTGGGAAAGGGGAGAAAGCCATGAAGCCGCTGCGAATGGCCCTGACAAAGGGCAGGCTGGAGCAGGCCACGGTAGCGCTGCTGGAAGCCTCCGGCATGAACTGCGGCAGTCTGCGGGAAAAGGGCAGAAGGCTGATCCTGCCGGTGGGCGGGCCGGAAAGCGTCCCGGAGCTGGAGGTGGTCCTCTCCAAGGCTCCCGATGTGCTGACCTATGTGGAGCATGGGGTCTGCGAGCTGGGCGTGGTGGGAAAAGATGTGATCCAGGAGCATGGAGGCCGCTTTTTTGAAATTTTGGACCTGGGCTTCGGCAGGTGCGGCTTTGCCTTGGCCTGCCCCAGGGGGGCGGACTTTTTTCACGGGTATCAAAGCAAGACCGTTGCCACAAAATATCCCAATGTGGCAAGGCGCTTTTTTGAAAGCAAGGCCATGGACGTGCGCATCATCAAGATCGAAGGCTCTGTGGAGCTTGCGCCCCTTTTGGGCCTGGCGGACGGGATCGTGGATATTGTGGAAACGGGAGCTACCCTTCGGGAAAACGGCCTGGAGGTGGTGGAGCGCATTTCGGAGATCTCCGCCCGGCTGATTGTCAACCCCGCCGCCATGAAGCTGCGGAAAGGGGAAATAGAAGAGCTGGCCGCCCGTTTGGAACGGGAAAAAGCAAGGGAGGAAGCAAAGCGATGATCAAAACAGTAACAGGCGGCAGGGAAGCCTGCATGGCCTTTTTGGAGGAGCTGAAGCGGCGGGCGGGTCAGGCAAGCCCTGCTGTGGAGCAGTCTGTGGCGGAAATTGTGGAAGCGGTGCGGCAGCGGGGGGAGGAAGCTGTCAAGGAATATTCCAGAAAGTTCGATGGCTGGACGCCGGAAGCCCTGGAGCTGACCCGCCCGGAAATGGAGAAGCTCTCCAAGGAGTGCGACCCGGCTTTTTTGGATTCGCTGAAGCTGGCGGCGGAAAATATTCGGGCTTTCCATCTGCGCCAGAAGCAGCAGAGCCGTATCGATCCCATGGCAAACGGCGTGATCACCGGCCAGCGGGTGCGGGGGCTGCACCGGGTGGGCGTGTATGTTCCCGGCGGCACGGCGGGCTACCCCTCCTCGGTGCTGATGAATGTGATTCCCGCCAAGGTGGCGGAGGTGGGGGAGATCGTCATGGCCACGCCTCCCGGCCGGGCTGGAAGACCGGACGCCAATATCCTTGCCGCCGCGCTCATCGCCGGGGTGGACAGGGTGTTTTTGATGGGAGGCGCTCAGGCTGTGGCGGCGCTGGCCTATGGCACGGAAACGGTGCCCAGGGTGGATAAGATCGTAGGCCCGGGCAATATCTTTGTAGCCACGGCCAAAAAGCAGCTTTACGGCGTGGTGGATATCGATATGATCGCCGGGCCCAGTGAAATTCTGATCCTTGCCGACAATACCGCCGACCCGGAGTACCTGGCGGCGGATCTGATGAGCCAGGCGGAGCACGATCCCATGGCCTCCGCGATCCTCATTACCGATTCCCAGTCCCTGGCGGAGCGCACGGTAAGCGCCCTGTACCGCCAGCTGGAAGGGCTTTCCCGGAAGGAGATCATCGAAAAGTCTTTAGACAGCTTCGGCGCGGTGATCGTCTGTGATACCATGAAGGAGGCGATACAGTTTGCCAACGACCTTGCCCCGGAGCATTTGGAGGTCTGCTGTGAAAACCCCTTCGGATATCTCGGAAGGCTGGATAACGCCGGCTCTGTCTTTTTGGGAAACTACTCCCCGGAGCCCCTGGGAGATTATTTTGCCGGGGCCAATCATGTGCTGCCTACAGGGGGTACGGCCCGGTTTTTCTCCCCCTTGTCCGTAGACGATTTTATCAAGAAATCCAGCTTTATCTACTATCCCAGGGAAGAGCTGCTGAAGGCCGCCGACCACATTATCCGGCTGGCGGAAACAGAGGAGTTGACCGCCCACGCCAATTCCATCAAGGTCAGGCTGGAAAAGCAATAGGATCGGAGGCTGTTCTATGTACGAATTCAATGAAAAGCTGAAAGCGCTCACGCCCTATGCCCCGGCGGAGGCGGAGGGAATGATCCGCCTGGACGCCAACGAATCCTTCCTGCCCCTGCCGGAGGACGCCCTGCGGGAGGTGGGGGAGGCCTTGAGCCGGGTGGAATTCAACCGCTATCCCGATCCCGCGGCGAAGGAGCTGTGTAAGGCCTTCGCGGAATATTACGGGGTCCCGGCGGAATGTGTGGCGGCGGGAAACGGCTCCGATGAGCTTATCACCGTGCTTTTTTCCGGCTTTCTGCAAAAGGGAGAGGCCTACGCCACCGTGGAGCCGGATTTTTCCATGTATTCCTTCAACGGCTTCGTGCAGGAGGCCCGCCATGTTGCCCTTCAAAAAACAGCGGATTTTCAGCTGGATATTGACAAGCTCATTGAAACCTGCAACAATGAAGAAGTAAAGCTTTTGATCTTCAGCAATCCCTGCAATCCCACCTCAGTGGTATGCCCCAGGGAGGAGCTCAGGCGGCTGGTGCGGGGCGTAAAGGCACTGGTGGTGCTGGACGAGGCCTATATGGATTTTTCCGGCCAAAGCCTGCTGCCGGAGGTTCAGGAATACGAGAACCTGGTGATCCTTCGCACCTGCTCCAAGGCCATCGGCATGGCGGCGCTGCGGCTGGGCTTTGCCGTGGCCCGGAAAGAGCTGATAAGCGCGGTGCGGGCGGTAAAATCCCCCTATAATGTGAATACGGTCTCTCAGCTTTTGGGAACCGCCGTTCTCCGCCGGAAGGACGCTTTAAAGCGGGCGCGGCGGGAGATCCTGCGCTCTCAAAATGCGCTGGTATCGGATCTGAAGCAGCTGGAAAAGCGGTTTTCGGGCCGTTTCCGCTTGCTGCCGGGAGAAACGAATTTCGCAGCGCTTGTACTGCTGGAGGGGGAGGCCCTGTACCGCTTTTTGTGGGAGCAGGGCATTGCCGTGCGGTACACAGGGGGCCTTTTGCGGGTCACCTGCGGTAAAACGGAAGAAAACAAGGCCTTTTGTGCCGCGCTGGAGCGCTGGCTGCAAAAATAAACAGAAAGAAGGAAACCGGTATGGAACGGTATGCGGAGCTTCACCGGGAAACAAAGGAAACCGAGGTTTCCGTTACGCTGTCCTTAGACGGCGGCGAAAGCAAAATTTCCACGGGAGTAGGTTTTTTTGACCATATGCTCACCGCCTTGGCGGTTCACGGCGGTCTGGGCCTTACCGTGAAGACGGTGGGCGATTGGGCGGTGGACTGCCACCATACCATTGAAGATACCGGCATTGTGCTGGGGCAGGCCTTTAGGGCGGCTCTCGGAAACAAGCAGGGGATCTGCCGGTACGGCAGCGCCTTTATCCCCATGGACGAGGCGCTGGCCTTCGCGGCGGCGGACTTCAGCGGCAGGTCCTACCTGGTATTCCGGGGCGAGTTCCCCCAGGAAAGGGTGGGAGATTTCGATACCTGTATGACAGAGGAGTTTTTCCGCGCCTTTGCCGTAAACGCGGGGCTTACCCTGCATTTGGAGTGCAAATACGGCAAAAACTCCCATCACATGATCGAAGCGCTGTTTAAAGCCGCGGCCCATGCCCTGAAGGACGCCATCAGCCTGTCCGGGGATCAAAGCGCGGTTCTGTCGTCCAAGGGCGTTTTGTAAAAAAAGGGGGGGAGAAGCTATGATCGTGTTACCGGCCATTGATCTGAAGGACGGAAAATGCGTCCGGCTGTATCAGGGAGATTACAGTACCGCTGAAGTGGTGGCGCCCGATCCCGTTTCCACCGCCTGCCGGTTCCAGGAGCAGGGCGCTCACTGGATCCACATGGTGGACCTGGACGGCGCGAAGGACGGAAAGCCCAAAAACACGGATTCCATCTTACAGGTGCTGCAAAATACCGACGTTCACATTCAAGTGGGTGGAGGCATTCGGACCCGGGAAACGGTGGAGCGGTATCTGGAGCAGGGAGTCAGCCGGGTGGTGCTGGGCTCTGTGGCCCTGCGGGACCCAAGCTTTGTGCGGGAAGCGGTAAAGGCCTATGGGAAAAGGATCGCCGTGGGGATCGACGCCCTGGACGGAAAAGCTGCCGCCGAGGGCTGGACGGAGCAAAGCGAAATTGGATATCTGGAGCTTGCCAGACGCATGGAGGACGCGGGCGTTTCCTATATCATCTTTACTGATATTTCTCATGATGGCATGATGAACGGCCCGAACCTGGTCATGCTGGATAAGCTGAACCAGGCGGTAAGCTGCAATATCATTGCCAGCGGCGGCGTCAGCAGCCTGCTGGATCTTGTGGCGCTGCACGACCTGGGACTTTACGGCGCCATTGCCGGGCGCTCTGTCTATAACGGCGCTCTGGATCTGCGGGCGGCGATCATTGCCTGCCACAAGGTTTCCCAGAAGCGCCCGAAAACGGCTTCCGCCGTAGACGATGAAATCGACCGCTACTTTCAAAAATCCGAGCTGCTGCCGGTGATCGTGCAGGAGGACGAAACCGATGAGGTGCTGATGCTGGCCTATATGAACCGGGAATCCCTGAAAAGATCCTTCGAGACGGGAGAAACCTGGTTCTACAGCCGCAGCCGAAAGCAGCTGTGGCACAAGGGAGAAACCTCCGGCCATATTCAAAAGATCGTCAGCGCCTATACCGACTGCGACGACGATACTCTGCTGCTGCGGGTCAAGCAAACCGGCGCGGCCTGTCATACCGGGAACCACAGCTGCTTCTTCCAGCGGCTTACCCCGGACCCCGAACGAAAAGAGGAACAGAGCGTATGAACGTATTGCGGGAATTATATGAGACCGTCCTTTCCCGGAAATCGGAAAAAGCAGAGGGCTCCTACACTTGCTACCTGTTTGAGCAGGGGCTGGATAAGATTTTGAAGAAATGCGGCGAGGAATGCAGCGAAACCATCATTGCTGCCAAAAACGGCGACCCCAAGGAAACGGTGCTGGAGCTCAGCGACCTGCTCTATCACCTTACCGTGCTGATGGTGAATGAAAATATTCCCTTGGAGGCTGTGGAAGCGGAGCTTGCCCGCCGAAGCCAAAAGCAGGGCAACCTGAAAACCTTTCATCAGGTGGACAAAAACACATGAGCGATCTTTCTTGGAACGTATCCTCCTGGAAACAGGAGCCGCTGCCTTGGAGCTGGCGGGAAAAGGTATTGGATTTTCTGAAGCCGGGGGATCACCTGCTGGATCTGTCGCCAGGCGATGGTGAATTCCTGTTGTCTCTGCGCCACCCCCGAGAGCTTTGCTTTGCGGCGTGTGGGCAGGGGCAGCCGGAAGATGCGATAAAACGGCTGGTTTCTTCCGGCGTGAAAGTAAAGCGGCAGGAAAATCCTGCTTCTTTGCCGTTTCCCGATAACAGCTTTGATCTGCTTCTTGATAACGGCGGGCCTTATGAACTGTCGGAAGTGCACAGGGTGCTGAAAAAAAGCGGTTTTTTTCTCACTCAGCAAAGAGGCGGACAAGACAGCGCCCTTCTGCGCCGGCGCCTGCTGCCGGGGGAAAGTGATATCAGAATAGACTGGAACCTGGAAAACCAGGCGCCGAAATTTTCGAAGGCCGGGTTTCGGATCATGTATCGGAACCAGGCGTATCCTAATGTGCGCTTTTTCTCAGAGGAAGCATTGCGGGGCTATGCAAAAAAGCGTTTCGGAAGTTTTTCGGATCGTATGGAAAGCGATTTTCACTGGTACGAAGAGGAACTTCAGAAACGTGGTTTTGCGGAAAATACAGAGCACCATTTCCTGATCATCGCAAAAAAGAAATAAGACCCGCCGCTTTGGTTCATTTCCGAAGGCGGCGGGCTTTTTCTTTGTTTTATATTCCTTGAAAGCCAGAATATTGGATAGTAGATGCCAGACAGCGAAAATACCACATAGTGGCGCGAGGAAGAGAAAAGAGAAACAGCCGGTAAATAGGAATTTGCAGCGTTGGTTACAACGCTTGTGCCGCTGCACCCACTCGAGAAGCTGTTTGGTGCAGGAGACTGGTTTCCGACCCGACCAACGGCGAGGTACTCACTCTCCGTCTGTCATTCCTGAGCAAAAAGCGAAGCCAGCCTCGCTTTTCTGGCAAAGCAAGCTTTGCTGCCGCGAAGAATCTTGCCCTTTGAATCTTTTTTAAGGGCTTTCAGGTCGAGATTCTTCGTTCCTCAGGATGACACGAGGGAACTGTGCGGCAAATTGGAATTTGGCGGGCTGACGAATAGCGGAAACCCCTAAACTATAATTTAGTGGTCTCTCGTTTACTCTCCACCTGTCATTGCCTGAACAAAAAAACAAAGCAAGCTTTGTTTTTTGGAAGAATCTCGTCCTTCCTTCATTGCACCGAAGGCGTCACTACTGTTCAGTATCTTTATAGCTTACTCGTTGTTCAAAAGCTTCTCAACGGCCTCACTGTTTCTCTTTTCCACTGCCTGCAGCCGGGCGGCATGCTTTCGCAGATCTTCCTTTTGCGGGATCTGCTTTACCGCCTCGTCCAAATCGGCAAGCAGGCCCTCCTCCGTCACCTCAGAAAGCTGGGTACAGCTTCCATAGCCCAAATATTTCAGGAAGGAGCCGATTTTCGGATCATAGGAAACGCCCACCAGCGGGATCCCGCTCAGGGAGGAAAGGATCAGCCCGTGCAGCCGCATGGAGACCACCACGTCCATGTGGGAAAGGGCGGAGATCAGCATTTCCGGCTCCGTGCCGTCGTCCAGAATATGATAGGGACAGCCCAAATGTTCGATCACCTGTAACGCAGCGGCGGTGTCGTGGTAGATATTCAGGGAAAGGAACACGGGGGTCAGGCCGTACAGATCATAGGCGTACTGGGCGCATTTCGCGAAGGCCTCCGCCTTTTCCGCAAAGCCGTACCAGGTGCGCAGCATAAAGCAGAGATAATGTCCCTGAGAGGTCAAGCCATGCTTTTTCAGGTAAAGCTCCGTGTCCTCCGGGGAGCACTGATCCAGTGCCAGGGCGGGATCGGAGCTCAAAAGGATCTCGGGATTTTTCACGCCGAAGCTTTGCAGCTCCTCCATGGAATCCCGCTCCCGCAGGGTGATAATGTCGGCAGAGCGCTCCAGCACCTTTTTGACCAGGGTAATATCCTTTTTCCCGGTAACAGGGCCAATGCCGCAGCCGTACATATCCACCCTGTTCCCCAAAAGCTTTGCCGCCCGCAGGGTGAAAAGGTAGTACCACAGGCTTCGGTGGCTGGTGGCGTTTTGGATCAGAGTACCGCCGCCGTTGATATAGAGTCTCGATTTTCGCATGGCAAGCAGCATTTTCGGTACATTCAGCGTGTGAATGGAATCGACCCGGTAACGCTTTTTAATGCTTTCTGTATTTTTTGCCAGCACGGTAATGGGAATATGCCGGTCCAGTCTTTGCACCGATTGGATAATGGATTTCAAAATGGCGTCGTCTCCGGCGTTTCCGTGGCCGTATGCGCCGCAGATGATCACGCCGTCCCGCTTTCCCTGCATTTCCCGCTTTCTCTGTTCCCTCTCCAAGATGCTTTCATAGATCTCCAGCTGGTGCTCTACCATGCGGTCAATGGAAAATTCAGTGGAGGCCTTTTGATACAGCCGCTCTCCCATTTCATCCCGGAGAGCCTTGTCATTTGCCAGCTGAATGAGGCAGCTTGCCAGCTGGTTTTCGTCGCCGGGGGTGAAGATCAGCCCGTTTTTTCCATCGTCGATCAGCACCGGAACACCGCCTACCCGGGAGGCGATGGTGGCCCGGTGCATTCTGGCTCCCTCTGTCAGCGCATAGGGGAAGGTCTCGGAGAGGGAGGTCAGAAGGTTGATATCGATGGCGTGGTAAAAGGAATTCATGTCCTTTACCCATCCGGCAAAGCACACCCGGTCCTTGATTCCCAAGGCTTCCGCCAGCTTTGTGAGCGTTTCCAGGTCCTCGCCGTCTCCGGCGGCCACCAGGCGAAGATGGGGGTTTTTGGCGATGGCAAGCTTCATGGCCCGCAAAAGGGTGGGGTAATCCTTCACGGGGTTCAGCCGGGCGGCAATGCCCGCTACCACATCGCCTTCCCGGTAATCCACCCCCAAAGAGCGCAGATACTCCTCCTTCGGCACGGTGGAAATCGGCGTTTTGAAATCGATGCCGTTATAAATGGTGTAAATGCGGTCGGCGGGAAAATCCCGCTCAATGAGAATATCCGTCATGGGGTCGGATACGCCGATATAGTAATTTACCCGGCGCAAAGCCAGCATGTTGGTGGTGCCATAGGAAAGCCTGGCCACCGGCCGGCCCAAATAGTCCAGACGGTAGTCGCTGTGTACCGTGGTGACCACCGGAGCTCCCAGGTGCTTTTTGATCAGGTTCCCCATCAGGTTCCCCCTGGCGCCGTGGCAGTGGATAATATCGATTTTTTCCTTGCCGATCAGCTTTTTCAGCTCCCGCAGGCCCACAACGGGGTTGCCGGATTCGATCACATCGATGGGAATTCCCATACGCTCCGCGTCCTCGGAAAAATCTCCCTTCCGAAAGCACACCAGCCGCGCGTC
Source organism: Neglectibacter caecimuris (assembly GCF_034335015.1). Lineage (NCBI taxonomy): Bacteria > Bacillati > Bacillota > Clostridia > Eubacteriales > Oscillospiraceae > Neglectibacter > Neglectibacter caecimuris. The sequence goes on from NZ_JAWXXK010000007.1 coordinate 40,365, forward strand.
GATGAAATTGTTCAGCTCTCTCAGCAGATTGAGCACGTGGGTCTTTGCGCCGCCGGAATCCCCGCCGCCGATCAAATGGATCACTTTCATAAAGCCGCTCCAAACCGTTTTTCTTTTTATTATATCCATTCTTTCGCTCAGGGTCAAGAAAGGGGGCGCTTTTCCTGCGAAAATCTAAAACAGACCTCTGAAAAGCCCTGCGTTTCAAAGGCTCCCGAAGCAGTGTCTTCCAACCTTTTTTAACTGGGCAGAGTTTACCTTGACAAAGGGAAGAAACGCAGTTATAATAAATAACATAAGTTACGTAACGAATGTTATTTTAAAAAAGGAGGGCTCGCTATGCCGCCGAAGTCGAAGATCACACGGGAGCAGGTCATGGAAGCGGCGCTGGCATTGGTGCGGGAGCAGGGAATAGAGGGCGTGAATGCCCGGACTCTCGCCAAAAAGCTGGGGCGCTCCACCCAGCCGCTGTTTCGCCTGTATGAAAATATGGAGGCCCTGAAGCAGGAATTGCGGCTTGCCATGGACCGGGTGTACGATGAGTTTATGAACGCCAGAATGAAGCCGGAAAACCGGCTTCTCACTCAGGGAATGGCCTATGTGGAATTCGCGAGGGCGGAAAAAGAGGTGTTTCGGGCGCTGTTTCTGGTTCGCAATATGGCGGGAAGCAGCCTGAAGGATATCGCCCGGGCGGAATGGAACAGGGAAACCATAGAAAACGCCGGGCGGGTCACCGGGCTGCCGGAGGAAGGGGCCGAAAACCTTTTCCTGAATTTCTGGCTGTATTCTCACGGGATCGCTTCCCAGGTCTTATCAAATGAAATAGATCTGCCGCGGGAGAAGGCGGAGGAGCTGCTGAGAAAGGCCTTCGCGGCTTTTCTCGCACAGGAAAGAAAGGAAAAGGAATAGAGTATGGAAGAGCAGAGACTGGAAGAAATGGGAGCATTTTTCGACGCCCGCAGTAAAAGCTATGACGAGGTGCACACCGGGCATATCGGCGGCGGACTGGAAAGCAAACACGTTCCGGCGCTGTATCTGCCGGAGGGGTGTAAGGAGCTCCTGGATCTGGGGATCGGTACGGGATTGGAGCTGGAAACTGTCTTTCAGCGTTTCCCCGAGGTGCGGGTAACGGGGATCGATCTTTCCGGGGAAATGCTGGGCCTGCTCCGAAAGAAATACCCCGATAAGAAGCTTCTTTTACACCGGATGAGCTACTTTGATTTCGACATGGGAGAAAACCGGTACGACGGCGCTCTTACGGTGATGACGCTGCACCACTATACCCACCAGGTGAAAACAGAGCTGTACCGCCGGATCCTTCGCTCCTTAAAGCCGGGCGGCGTCTATGTGGAATGCGATTATATGATCCCGGCGGAAGAGGTGGAGGACCCCCAGGGCACAGAGGATTTCTTCTTCGCGGAATATGAGCGCTTAAAGCGGGAGCAGGGCCTGGACAGGGAAAAGGAATATCACTACGACACCCCCTGTACGGTGGAAAACCAAAAGAAAATGCTGCTGGCCGCCGGCTTCCGGGAAGTAAAAGAGGTCTGGCGAAAGGAAAGCACCGTGGTGCTGACAGCGAAAAAAGCAATTAGTAATTAGCAATTAGAAATTTAGAAAGAAGGGCAAGCGGTAAATTATGGTTTAGCAACGCCCTTAGGCTCCCCTTGCAAAGCAAGGGGAGCTGTCGCCGATAGGCTGACTGAGGGGATCAGGAGCTGGCGATTCTATGGTAGTCTCTGCGTGTGCTAGATCCCTTCCGGCATGCTTACGCATGCCACCTCCTCTTGTGGAACAAGGGGAGGCAAGAGGTTACTACTGTTTGTTAGTTGAGATGAATTCAGCGTACTAACCGTCCTTCTGTCATTCTGAGGAACGCAGAAAGCCATAGCTTTCTTGACGAAGAATCTCGCTCTTCATTCTCTGGAAAAGGTCAAGGACGAGATCCTTCGCTGAGAAAGCAAAGCTCGCTTTGCTTTCTGCTCAGGATGACAGGTGGGAAGTGAGCGGATCATCGCTAAATTATAATTTAACGAACTAGCCGTTGGAGAAGAACAAGCTCCCTCCTTTGTCATTCTGAGGAACGAAGTGACGAAGAATCTCGTCCATTTCCCTTTCACTCAGGAAATGGAAGACGAGATTCTCCGCCTGCGGCTCAGAATGACAGATGGGAAGTGAATCGCCTGCCCGGATTTTTTTCTTGACTTTTTTCCTTCCTCTGTGGTATAGTAAGAAAGCCGCATATGGCAGGTTGCGGGGTGGTATGCCCTTTTCGCGGAAGTAAGCGGAAACGCTTCACCTGTATTCGTAGCGAGACTATAGTAAAGGCAGGAAAAGAAATGTTTGCAGTAATTGAGACCGGCGGAAAGCAGTACAAGGTTCAGTACGGCGATGTGATCTACGTGGAAAAGCTGAACGCCGCCGACAATGAGACCGTGGAATTCCCTGTAATCGCTTTGTTCGGCGAGGGGGAGACCAAGGTGGGCGCTCCCTATGTGAAGGGCGCTTCCGTGACCGGCAAGGTCGTAAAGTCCGGCAAAGCCAAAAAGATCACTGTGTTCACCTATAAGCCCAAGAAGAATTCCAAGCGTAAGCTGGGCCACCGCCAGCCCTACACCAAGGTGCAGATCGAGGCGGTAAAGGGCTGAGGCATATGATCCGAATCGACTTTCTGACGCTTCCCAGCGGCGGACTTCTGGGTTTTTCCATGGAGGGCCATGCCGGATACGGGGAAGAGGGAGAGGACATTGTATGCGCGGCAGTTTCTTCCGCCGCCTATCTCACGGTAAACACCATTACCGAGTTTCTCCATGTGGCGCCGCTGGCGCTGCGGGTAGAGGAAGGAGAGCTGTTCTTTCGAATCGAGCAGAAAGACGAACCTGCCTGCCGGGAGCTTCTGGCAGGGCTGAAGCTCCACCTGACACAGCTGGAGGAACAATATTCCGGCTGCCTTCGGGTGGAATATCTGGAAGTTTAACACCGATTTCAAAAAGGAGAGGTTTTCATGCTGAAGGTAAATATCCAGCTTTTCGCTCATAAAAAAGGAATGGGTTCCACCAAGAACGGCCGCGATTCCGAATCGAAGCGCCTGGGTGTGAAGCGGGCTGACGGTCAGTTTGTGCTGGCCGGCAACATTCTGGTCAAGCAGCGGGGCACCAAGATCCACCCCGGCACCAATGTGGGCCGCGGCTCTGACGATACCCTGTTCGCCCTGATCGACGGTCATGTAAAGTTCGAGCGCATGGGCGCGGACCGCAAGAAGGTCAGCGTTTATGCCATCGAGCAGTAATCTTCCAAAAGATGGGGATACTTTAAGGAAACGCTGCCGGTTGCGGTAGGCGTTCTCCCCGGTTGTCCCGAAATAGAAAGTAAAGCAAAAACTTCCTCGGGCAGCGTCTGAGGAAGTTTTTTGTTTTGGTCGATTGGATGAGGGGGAGAATGCTGTGCCGCAAATGAATAAAGGCGGAAAATTCATCTTTGGAAAATCTCTGATTCGTGAGGATCTGCAGCTTCAGTTCCCTCCCCAGGCGGTTCGGGAATATGCTGCTTGCTCTGAGGGAAGGGTTTATCTGTTTACGGGGGCAAGGGCCACCGGCGGCTTTTGCGTGACCAGAAGGGGCCTTCTGCTTCCCTCCCGGCTTGGAAATATTCTGTGGGAATCTCCCGACCTGCGGGAGTTTACCCGGCCGGAGGGGGAATTTTCGGCCTATAAGGGAAGAAAATATTGCTGGGTGAGTATTTCGGAAACAGGGAGTATCCGTCTGACAGAAAAGATGCTGGCGGTTCTTGAGCTGACTCCGGGAATGGAGCTGCTTTCCATTCGCAGCAGCAATATTGCCTTTACCATGGGCGCGAAGGGGCCGCTTCTGGAGCGGGCGAAAAAATATCCCGGTGTGATCGAGGTCTATTAGCAGGCTGCATTGCCTGAAAAGGAGCTTTCTTATGTTTATCGATATTGCGAAAATCAAGGTAAAGGCCGGGGACGGCGGCGATGGCGCCGTGGCATTCCACCGGGAAAAGTATGTGGCCTCCGGCGGGCCGGACGGCGGTGATGGCGGCCGGGGCGGCAGCGTGGTCTTCCAGGTGGACGATAATCTGTCTACCCTGGCGGATTTTCGCTACAAGCGGAAATATGTGGCCCAGCGTGGGGAAAACGGCCGGGGAAACCGCTGCTTTGGAAAAAGCGCGCCCGATCTGGTAGTTAAGGTTCCCAGAGGAACCCTGATCAAGGATGCGGAAACAGGCCGGGTGCTGGCGGATCTTTCCGGGGACGAGCCCCAGGTGATCGCCAAGGGTGGCAGAGGCGGCTGGGGAAATTCCCATTTTGCCACGCCTACCAGGCAGACGCCCCGGTTCGCGAAGCCTGGCACCCCCGGCGAAGAGCTGGAGATCCAGCTGGAATTAAAGCTTTTGGCAGACGTGGGTCTGGTAGGCTTTCCCAATGTGGGAAAATCCACGCTGGTTTCCGTGGTCAGTGAGGCAAAGCCCAATATTGCCAATTACCATTTTACCACCCTAACCCCGGTGCTGGGCGTGGTGCGCATGCAGGAGGGGAAATCTTTTGTGATGGCAGACATTCCCGGCCTGATCGAAGGGGCCTGGCAGGGCGTGGGGCTGGGGCACCAGTTTTTGCGCCATGTAGAGCGCTGCCGCCTATTGGTGCATATAGTAGATGTGGCGGGCAGCGAGGGCAGAGAGCCCGAGGAGGATTTCCGGGTCATCAACGAAGAGCTTCAGAAATTTAATCCGGAGCTGGCGCGGCGGCCCATGCTGGTGGCGGGCAATAAATGCGATCTCGCTACAGAGGAGCAGATCGAGACGTTCCGCCGGTTTACAGAAGAGCAGGGGTATGAGTTTTTCCCCATTATGGCCCCTATTCGCCAGGGCGTAGACGAGCTGATGAACGCGGTTTTGGCCCGGCTTTCCCAGCTTCCGCCCATTCTTCGGTATGAGGCGGAGCCGCCTGTGCTGGAGCCTGTGGAAGCCTTGAGCCGCGGCAAGGTGGAGATCACCTGCGAGGACGGTGTGTACTTCGTAAAGGCGCCTTGGCTGCTGAAGATCATGAATACCGTGAATTTTGACGAGACCGATTCTCTCCAGTATTTCCAGCGCGTGCTGATCCAGACCGGCGTGATCGACGCTTTGCGGGAAGCCGGCGTGCAGGAGGGAGATACGGTGGACCTGTACGATCTGGAATTTGACTTTATTGAGTAAGGAGCGAGGCCCTTGGAACGGTTATACGGCGGGGAAGCGCCTCCCCTGAAGGAAATGAGCCCCTTGACCCTGGCATTTCTCGGGGACGGCGTATATGAGTTGTTTGTTCGGGAATACCTGGTAAACAAGGGAAGCTGCCCGGTGAAAAAGCTCCACAGCAGGGCGGTGGAGCTGGTGCGGTGCGAGGCCCAGGCCCGGGCCCTTTCGGAAAAGCTGTGGCCTCTTTTAACAGAAGAGGAGCAGGCCGCGGCCTTGCGGGGGCGCAACGCCCATGTGGGCCACGTGCCGAAAAACGCGGAGGTGTCCGATTACCATGGGGCCACAGCGCTGGAAACACTGTTTGGCTATTTGTATCTCAAGGGAGAGATCGAGCGGCTTCGAGAGCTGTTTGCCGTGATTTTAGAAGGGATAGGGTGATTTTTTGGAAAAAAGAAAAAAGGTAAAAGAGGCGCTGCTGGATTTTCTTTTTATTTTGGCCGGGTCTGTGGTCTACGCCCTTTCCGTCAATGCCTTTACCTCCCCCAACCGTATTGCCCCAGGCGGTGTTACAGGCTTATCTACACTGATCAATTATGTGTTTGGAACACCGATTGGACTGATGGCTTTTTTCATCAATATTCCCATCATTCTCTGGGCCATCTTGGAGATTGGCTATAAGCTGGTAATAAAAACCATGATAGCGATCGTAGTTTCCTCCTTGATGATCGATTTGTTTTCCTACTTCATTCCCGCTTATCGGGGAGATATGCTTTTGGTAGCCCTGTTTGCCGGAATTTGCGAGGGCGTGGGGCTTTCCCTGACCTTTATTCGGGGCGCCACCACCGGCGGTACAGATATGCTGGCAAGGCTTTTGGGCCGCAGGCTGCCCCACTTGTCCATGGGAAAGCTGATGCTTGTTATTGACGGGGTAATCGTGGTGATTTCCGCCTTTGTCTACGGAAGCATTGAAAATGCCATGTACGCCTGCATCGTGATTTTTGTTTCCACTAAGATCATCGATGCGATCCTGTACGGCACGGATTCCGGTACCGGCAAGCTGTTTTTCGTCATGTCTCCCAAGGTACGCTCCATGGGAGACCGCATTATCAAGGAGCTGGATCGCACCGTGACCTATCTGGATTCTCACGGCGGCTATACCAAGGAGCCGGGAGAGACCATGATCTGCGCGGTTCGCCGCTTTGAGGTGTATCAGATCCAGAGCATCATTCGGGAAGAGGATCGGGACGCCTTTGTGATCGTGGGCGACGCCGGAGAGATCACCGGCGAGGGCTTTCGCCCGGTGCGTTCCGATGATAAGCCGCTAAAAGAGCTTTTGCAGGGCTTGAAGAATCGAAAAAATGCCTAAGGCAGCCCCTCTCAATACAACAACTTGTGTGGTATTGCCTTTAGGCAGTACCTCGCAAATCCCGGCAAAGACTTAAAATGCCGTCTTGCCCTTCAAGAAGTGTCGGAGGGGGCCATACGCAGGCTGCGAGACAACGCTTTTTTGACCGGAAAAGGAAAACGGCCCGGTAAACCGAGAAGGCTTACCGGGCCGTTCCGCAGAAGGTACGGCGGTTTTTAGAACTGCTGCTCCTGCTGGTTCTTGTTGTTCTTAGAATTCTGAGAATTGTTCTGCTTCTGGTTTTTCTGGTTCTTCTGAGAATTCTGGTTCTGCTGATTGTTCTGGTTGTTTTGATTGTTGCACATAAGCTTATCGCTCCTTTCCGTTCTTTAGTGTGGGCGGAAAGCAGACGATTATGCAGAAAAATTTTTCAGCTTTTTGGAAAGGAGAGCGGAAAAGCATGGAATTGCCTCAAAGCTTTTTAGATAGAATGAAAGCGATGCTGGGAAAAGAATACGAAGCCTTTCTTGCCTGTATGGATCGACCGGCAAAAAAGGGGATACGCCTAAATTCGCTAAAATGTAATTGGGATATTTTGGAAAAAAGTCTCTCCTGCAAGCTTTCTCCCACGCCGTTTTCCCCTCTTTGCCGTTACGGCGAGGGGCTCGAAAAGCCCGGCCTGCTTCCGGCGCACCATGCGGGCATGTTCTATTCTCAGGAGCCTTCCGCTTCCTCGGCGGTCACCGCCCTGGATCCTCAACCGGGAGAAAAAATATTGGATCTCTGCGCCGCTCCCGGGGGGAAATCCACGCAGATCGCAGGGCTTCTGCAGGGCAGAGGGCTGCTTTGGGCCAATGAAATTGTGAAAAGCAGGGCGATGATCCTGCTTTCCAACCTGGAGCGCATGGGCGCGCAAAACGCCGTGATCTCCTCCTGCTACCCCCAAAAGCTCTGTGAAGCGCTGCGGGGATATTTTGACCGTGTGCTGGTGGACGCCCCCTGCTCTGGGGAGGGTATGTTCCGCAGAGATCCCGCCGCCGTGGGGGAATGGACTCCGGAAAGCCCCGCAGCCTGTGCCCAGCGCCAGCAGGCGATTTTGGATTCCGCTGCGCTGGCTGTCCGGGAGGGCGGCATCTTAGTCTACTCTACCTGCACCTTTTCCACGGAGGAAAACGAAGGCACGGTACAGGCTTTTTTGGAGCATCACCCGGAATTTGAACCGGTTCCCATAGAAGCGGAGTTCGGCAGGCCCGCGTTGGATGGCTCTTCCGCCCGCCGAATTTTTCCCATGGACGGTGGGGAAGGCCATTTTGTCGCGAAGCTTCGGAGAACCGGGGAAAATCCCTGCCGGGTAAAGGCGGCCTCTTTTTCCGCGCTTCGGGAGAAAAAGCAGGCGGAGGAATTTTTTGAAAGTCTGTTTTTCGGGCCGTGCCCCCAGAGGCTTGCTTCCTTTGGAGAAAAGCTCTTACTCCTGCCGGAGGAGCTTCCGGCGCTCGGCGGCTTGGGAGTCCTTCGGGCAGGGGTGGAACTGGGAGAGCAGAGGGGAAAACGGATCGAGCCCGCCCATGGCCTCTTTATGAGCCGCAAAAAGGAGGAATGCCGCCGCAGTCTCGATTTCCCATCTGACAGCCCGACCCTCGCGGCCTTCCTGAGAGGCGAAGAAATTGACTGTGAAGAAACCGGCTACACGGCGGTATGTATCAACGGCGTAGTCACTGGTTTCGGTAAAGCCTCCGGCGGCAAACTGAAAAACCGCTACCCAAAGGGGCTGAGGAACACGCCCTAGCTGCCGGATACCGAAAAAGAGTGTAAGGATAATGAGAAATTAGGAATGAGCAATGAGCAATTAAGGGCGAAAGTCCCAGTTCAATAAATTGAAATTGGGCGGGCCAACAAACAGCAGAAACCCCTTGGCTTTCTCGCCTGTCGGCTCGGTTGCTGTGTGCCGGTGGCACACGTCCAGCAACGACCGAGTTGACAAACGAGAACGGGTCAGAGCGGTTGCTGTGCCCCGGTGGGGCACGTTCAGCAATGTCTGAAGCGACAGCTGAGTTCTCCACTGGAGACCTTCCCCCCCACCGGGACGCGCTCACCCCTGAGAAGGGGAAAATCTGCTCTTTGAGCAGATTTCGGCAGCGCGGCGAAGCCGTGACAGCTTTCTCCGCTTCGCTCCGGTCGGTGCTGGTCTCCATCGGAGACCAGCACCCCTTTCAGGGGAGCCAAGAGGTAAGTGCTAAACCGCAAATTCTGTGCAAACTCTTAGCCTCCCCTTGTTTCACAAGGGGAGGAGGACCGCCGTATGGCGGTGGAAGGGATCGGGCGCACGCAGAAACTGCCATAGAGCTGCCAGTTACAATCCCCTCAGTCACGGCTTCGCCGTGACAGCTCCCCTTATAAATAAGTGGAGCCTAAGGACACCGCCGAACCGCAATTTATCCCAATTAACGAACAGCAGTAACCCCTTGCCTTTCTCGCCTGCTTCCAATTATCATTACTGAACAAAAACAAAGCAAGCCTAGCCTTCCTGCCGAAGGCTAGGCTTGCTCTTCATTGCTCATTGCCTCCTCCGCTCTTGTTCACAGCTTCAAAACCTTCTCCGTATAGTCCCTGCCGCAGGGCCAGAGGGTGGGGGCCGCAAGGCCGCAAAGGTCGTCTGCCGCGGCTTCCAGCTGAAACAGCCGCAGGGCGTCGCCGCCTGTTTTTTGAAACTCGGCGGGGCGCGCTGCAAGGGGAAGCGTGAGGGAGGCTTCCTTTAAGATCCCTTCCCCGGCTTTCTTCATGCCCAATACCCGCAGATAAGGGGGAAGGGCCGGAAGGTCGTTTGTGATCCCTAAAAAAGCGGACAAAACCAGACGGCGGATCCGGGCGTGAGAATATCGCTTCGATTTTACCAGGCTGTAAAGCTCTTCCAGGCTTCCGGCCCGGCGAGAGGCTTCAAACAGCCGGTTTTCCAAGCCCTCGCTGAGATCCGGCAGCAGGGAAAACTCCTCTCGTCTCATGGAGCGAAGTTTACATAAAACAGAACGCTCCAAAAGCTCCGGCCGAAGAGGGCAAAGGCCCAGGGCCTCTTGCTCCCGCAACAGATCGGCGGTGTGATCGGGAACAAGACCGGTTAGCTCTTTTCCGGCCCGCAGCAGCTCCCGCAGCTGGCCGGCGGAAAAGAATTCTCCTTCCCGCCCTTCCCGATCGTGTCCCGCGCCCTGCCTGGGAAAAATCAGAGGCTTGATCTCACTTTTTTCCCGCAGCAGTGCCTTTTGATATTCAATGCCGAGCACAGCGTTGGGAGAGCGGAGAAACGGCAGAACCTCCGGCCCCAGCAGATCGGTGAGAACCATTTCCCGGCGGCGGGCAAAGGGCTCGCCCCTGTCGGGCAGGGCGGAAAGCCCCTGCGAAAATTCCGGGGAAAGCAGCATTTCCGCGATTCGTTTCAGCATAGGCCCATCGTCAAGTTCACTGCCGAACACAAGAAAGTCTACATTTCCCAGGGCGGCGGCCAAATGAACGCCTCCGGCGGCAAAGCGCTCCGCCCTGGCGCAGGCCCAGGGCAGGGGAAGCTCCAGCACCAGATCAGCCCCAGCCCCCAGCGCCAGGCGGCAGCGGGCCCATTTATCCAAAACGGCGGGTTCTCCCCGCTGTACAAAATTGCCGCTGAGAATACACACCAGCCCCTGGGCGTGCCGCTTTGCCTGCCGGAACAGCGCCTCGTGCCCGAAGTGGAGGGGGTTCAATTCGCAGATCACGGCGGCAATTCTCTGTTTTTTTCCTGTTTTCTCTGGCATTTTCCCGGAAACTCCTTGAATTTGGCTTTGAAATGTACTAAAATAAACACGGCGTTTTCCAAAACCCGGAAAATGCCGGGGGGTAACGCTGAAAAAGAGCGTTCCTTATCAGCTATCTTACCGCAATCGGTCCCCAATGGCAAGGGATCGCGCAAAAATTTGATCCTTCCGGGAGAAAAGCCCGGCTATGATTTTGGAAAGGAAGAGGCAGGACATGAAAATTCTCGTAATCAACGCAGGCAGCTCTTCTCTGAAGTATCAGCTGATCGATATGGATACCGAAAAGATGCTGTGCAAGGGAAACTGTGAAAGGATCGGCATGGAGGCGGGTGTGTTCACCCACAAAACGGAGGACGGCAGAGAGTTGCATAAGGACGTGGATATGCAGGATCATACCGCCGCCTTCCAGCAGGTCAAGGACGCTTTGATCGATCCTCAGTACGGCGTGCTGAAAAGCCTGGACGAGGTATCCGCCATCGGCCACCGCGTGGTGCAGGGCGGGGCGCTGTTCAGCGAGTCCGTGCTGGTAGACGAAAAGGTGATCGAGGGCATCGAAAGCCTGATCCCCCTGGCGCCGCTGCACAACAAGGCCCACGTGCAGGGCATTCGCGCCTGCCGGAACCTGTTTGGCGATAAGGTGCCGGAAGCGGTGGTGTTCGACACCTCTTTCCATTCCACCATGCCCCCCAAGGCCTTTATGTTCAATGTTCCCTATGAGTACTATGAAAAATACGGCGTGCGCCGCTATGGAGCCCATGGCACCTCTCACCGCTATGTGAGCGCCCGCTGTGCGGAGCTGATGGGAAAAAAGCCCCAGGAGCTGAAGATCATCACCTGCCACCTGGGCAACGGCTCTTCCATTTCCGCCGTGGATCACGGCAAGTGCGTGGATACCAGCATGGGCCTTACCCCGCTGGACGGCTTTATGATGGGTACCCGCACCGGCGCGCTGGACCCCTCTGTGGTCACCTTTATCATGGAGAAGGAGCATCTTTCTCCCGCCGAGATGGATCAGGTGCTCAATAAGAAATCCGGCCTGCTGGGCGTTTCCGGTGTTTCCAGCGACGACCGCGACGTGACGGAGGCGGCGAATTCCGGCAACCCCAGGGCGAAGCTGGCCCAGGATATTCTGGAATATCAGATCTCCAAGTTTGTGGGCAGCTATCTTGTTACCCTGGGCGGCTGCGACGCCATCGTCTTTACCGCCGGGATCGGTGAAAACCAGCCCCGCCATCGCTCTGCCGTAGGCAAGGCGCTGGGCTTTATGGGCGTAAAGCTCGATGAAAAGCTCAACGAGGAAATGATCCACGGGAAGGAAGGCAAGATCTCCACTCCCGATTCCTCCATTGAGGTTTATGTGATCCCCACCAACGAAGAACTGGTCATTGCCAGAGATACCAAGGCGCTTGTTGAAAAAATGTAATTTCCCAATAAGCTGATGGAAAGACCCGAAGCCTAAAGAAGTTCTCTTTTGGCTTTGGGTCTTCCTTTTTTTGTGAAATTCCGGGAAAAGATTGCAATTTTGTCATAGTTCCTGTATAATAACTATGTTTTATGTAAACGTCTATGATTTTTTGGAGGGATACTGTGAAACGATTCCTGAAACAATTCGGAAAAAAAGCGATGGCACTGCTGTTTTCTCTTCTTTTATGCCTTGTTGTTCCGGTAGGCGCTTTTGCGGAGGAAGGGGAGGTTTCGTCCTTCCCGGAGGAGGGCGAATTGCTTTCTTCTTTGCCGGAGGAAGAACTTCCTGCGCCGGAAGAACCTTCTCCGGAGCCTTCTATAACGCCGGTTCCTTCAGAGGCTCCCGCGGAAAAGGAAGAGAAGGAAGGAGAAGCCGGTCTGGAGGAAAATGAAGAAACACAGGCCGCGGCCGGTTCTCTGCTGGTGCTGGGAGGGCATAAGACCTATATGAACGGCTATAAAGGCGCGCTGTTCAAGCCTGAGGCCTATATGATCCGGGCTGAGGTGGCACAGATGCTGTATAATTTGCTGGCCTCAAAGCCTGCCGTAACAGAATCGCAATTCAGTGACGTGGTACTCAGCAGGTGGTATGGCACGGCGGTCAATTCCCTGGCAAAGGCGGGGGTTCTGGCAGGCTATAAGGACGGGACTTTCCTCCCGAATAAAACCATTACCAGGGCAGAATTTGTCACGGCGCTTGCACAGTGCTTTTCCATAAAAGACAACGGCGGAGAAGCCCCTTTCTCCGATACGGCGAATCATTGGGCGGAAAAATATATCATTGCCGCTTCCTCCATGGGCTGGATCCATGGCGATACCGGCACAGGCCGTTTTCGCCCCAACGATCCCATCAAACGCTGCGAGGCGGTAACTGTGATGAATTTTGCCTTGGGCCGTACAGGAGACGGCTTTGCCGCGGACCGGGAGACTCAGAAATTCCGGGATGTCCCAAAAAATCACTGGGCTTATTTGCAGATCACGGAAGCGGCTGAGCCGGTGGCGGGAGATCCTCCCTCGCCCTCGCCATCTCCCGCGCCGGGTCCCACTGACTTTGCGGTGGGGCAGTCGGTACAGGTAGTAGCCAGCGGCGGGCTGAATCTCCGCTCTCAAAGCAATACGGATTCTTCCGTGATCACGGTTTTGACCTCGGGCACGATCCTGACCGTTACAGATATTTCCGGGCTGCCCTGGCTGGGGGTAAAAACAGCCAATGGAACCTCCGGGTTTGTGCACTCCGGTTCTTCCGATGATCCCTATGTGGTGGTCTATACGCCCGGCGCGGCTTCCGGGGCGAAGCTTTCCGCTTCCAGTCTTTCCCTGCACCAGTATCAAACGGCCCGACTGGACGCTTCTGTTTCTTCCGGTATGAACGCCATGAGCTGGTCCAGCTCTGATCCCTCTGTGGCTGTGGTAGGCTATACCGTCAGCTATGGCAGCCGGGAGCACGGCGCTATGGTATACGGCAAAAAGCCCGGCACCGCTACCTTGACCTTCTCCGACGCAAGCGGGCAGAACAAGGCTTCCTGTACGGTCACTGTCACCGCGCCGGAATCGGTCCGTTATGCCTATGCCGGTGAAAATTCAGCGGTAAAGGGCAAAAGCTTTGATCTGGTGGCCGTCACAGACCCCAGCCGAAGCTCCGTGACTTTTACCATTACCGCTGGGCCCGCCAAGGGTGCCTACACCACCAACAGCTATACCACGGAATCCAGAAATTCCGGCTACGGCCTGCCTGCCAACACAGTCAGAGTGTTCAAAAAATCCGTGGCCTTCCAGGCGGCGGGCACTTATACCGTTCGGGCTGTCGCGGCCGGAGCCTCTGATTTCCAGGATTTTGAAGTGTTTGTGCGCTCCGCGGAAGAAAGCGCGACCGCTTCCGTTTCCGGTGAGCGCCGGGGAAGCACGGAGGGCTTGAATGTCATCGCCAATTTTGAGGGCTATGTGCCTGAAATCGAAGACGATGCCATCGCTTCCGGTAATCCTACCGTGGGCTATGGCTATGTGGTGCCGAAAAACACGGCCTTCTACAATAACCTGACCAAGTCGGAAGCCTTTGCCATGCTGGTGGATAAAGCAAATAACGGCGGTTATACCGGCGGTGTGAACCGGTTCCTGAGAAATAACGGCGTCAAAATGAGCCAGGCGCAGTTTGACGCGCTTTTGAGCTTTGTTTGGAACTGCGGCACCGGCACCCTGGATCCCAGCGAGTACGACACGCCCAAGGTCATGCTGAACGCGGTGGTTCCGCCTTCCGATTTATCAGCGGGAAGACCTTATACCGGCAAATTAAATGTGGGCTCCTCCGCCGTTTACAAAGACGCTAACCTATCCAGTGCGGTTCTTACAAAGGTGAGTGACGGAGCATCTGTCAGTGTGGTCGGCCACAAGCTTGTTCCTGAGAAAAAACAGGCCTGGTATCAGGTGAAGTACGGCAGTCAAACCGGCTGGATGCCTGCCGGTAAGGTGACGCTCAGCGCTACCGGATTGACCAGGGACTTAGCCTATGCCGATGCCGCCACCCTTTCCAATAACTTCCTGCAATGGCACAAATCCGGAAGCACCTGTATCTATGGCCTTTTGACCCGCCGCTTGGCGGAATGCAAGGTGTTCTTCTTCGGCAATTATGCGGACGCATACCATTCCAGCTCCAATTATGGAGATAACACCTATGGCTTTGTGTACCCGGATTGCTGCAAACGGTACGAATAAAGCGGAAAAGAAAGAGGAAGCGGGGCTAGGAACCCAAGGCCGGATTGGGAAGTAATCTAAAGCCTATCTACATCAAAGTATTAGAAAAGCAGGACAGGAAGCAAAGTTGCTTTCTGTCCTGCTTTTCTATAAGATTAAAATCCGCCTATAGTATGCTTCCGAAATTGATGAAGGTTGGTAACATTGATACCGCCACAAACGCTTGGGAAGAAAGACAAAAAATCGTCAATGATTATGTGGGCCCAGCTTTGCAAATCTATTTATCAACACTTGGAAGCTGGGACACAAAAAACCAGTCTCACAACACCTGAAAGTCAGTTGTTTTTTCGGGTACAGAAGGATAAAAATGAAGCTTTACTGAACAGTTACCAGTTGGATTCGTAAAAATACACTCGATTTGTAACTGGATTGATTGCCCCATAATAAATCTGTCCGTGATTCCAGGGATAACCATCTAAAGGCGGGTTGTCGCCCCCAAGAGGATATTGGGCATAAATCACATAGGTTTTGTACTCGGAGGGGAACCTGAGCGAAATTGTCATATCATGGGCCGTAAGTCCTTGATTTAGATAAGAGCCGGGATAGTCTGCCTTTTCCTTAAAAAAAGATTCCCATTTTTCTATCTCTTTCCGGGGAGCACGGAACTCTAAAGAAAGTATACTGCCACCTTGCAAAATATGAGGGCTGTGTTGAAATTTAATTTCGGAAGCATATTCCGGGATTGGGTAAGGGAAAATATCCCACTTGCTTTCCTCTGTAGGAAAGGGTCCCCCTTTCAAGTGATCATAGTGGGCAAGGTCTTCAGTACACCATAAATTTCCAAATGCTAGAGAGGCATCGGAGAAGCAGATCCAACCTGTAGCTAACGTAAAGGCCGCTAGAATAGCGCCTGCTATGCGCAGAAAAAACTTTTTCCTTGACAGTTTGCGTCTGGCCAATGCAAAGGCAAGGACAAACAGCGTCTGGAACAGAAATATCCATAAAAATTTCCAAGGAAGAAAGCTGAAAAAAAAGAAAAATTCAGCGCCTATCAGTGCGATCCAGCAGATAGCTTCCCACAGTACAGCCACCCAATCCCGCTTCTTTTCCATGCGTATTGCTCCTTTCCCCAAAAACAAATAAAGTATAGCAAAGAAATTTGGCCACGTCAACAAGAAAACACAAAGATGTTTTTGACATTCTGTAGTTTTTACTGTATCATTATAAATAATCTAGGATGTATTGCTCTTAGATTTCGGCAAAAACATTTAAGTGAAAGGGTGTTATTATGAAAAAGAAGAAATTTCTAGCCGTTCTACTTGTGGTATGCATTCTCTTTTCTAGTACAGCTACCATAACCGCATCTGCCGCAAATTTTTCTGATATATCCGGTCACTGGGGTGAGTATTACATTAACCGAATGACAGATGCTGGCATTATCTCTGGTACGAGTCCCACAAAGTTTTCTCCAAACACCAATACAACACGAGCACAAGTGGTTGTATTTTTAGGTCGTTTACAAGGAATTACCGTCAATAACAATGTAAGCACTAAATTCACAGATGTGTCCTCCGGGCGATATTATACCGGCTATGTGGCATGGGCAGTGAATAATGGCTTTGTCAACGGGACAAGCAGTACTACTTTTTCTCCAGACAAAGCAGTTACCAGGCAACAATTTGCGGTTATTGTTTACAGATATTTAAACAAGTATCTTAGCTCCAAGATACCCAATAACCTTCCTACCCCATATTATAGCGACAAATCCTCCATTGGATCAACTTACTTAGCCGCCGTTGAAAGACTGGGACGCGCTGGCATAATGCTGGGGGATAATAATAAATTTAATCCCACAAATCCATTGACAAGAGCACAGGTCGCTACTGTGCTGTGCAAAATTTATGCCCTAAAGCGGTTTGGAAGCGGGGTATTTATTACAACGATGGAGAGCACGGCAAAAGCAAACAAAGAAGCATTTATGAAAAAACACAACTCCATGTCTCCTGTACAGAAAGCAGCTATGGAAAGTGATTTAAATAGATTGTACGTTATGGCACAGGCGGGTGTTGCTGCTAAATCTAAAGATTGGCCTAATGCCGCGAAACTGCTTGGTCACTATTTAGGTAACTCTGGCAAAAAGTATACCACTTTTCCTGTGAAAACAGTTTTAAATTCTCTGAATGACGATGATCCAGGCAAGGCAAAAACAAATTACAATTACTTAATCAACGACATTATCCTTGCTGCTCAGTGTTATGGAGCTGGAAAAACTTTTTCACTAAGCTATGAGCACTCCTTTACAACAAGATATATGGATGAAGACATATTTCGTTCACTTGGCAATACTCGCGTTGCCACCCAAACAACGAGTATCACTAAATCTGGAACAAGGTATACGGCGAAGGTAAAGATTTATTTGAAGGATTATTATGACTGGAAAGCCGATAATACGGGAGAGTATGATTACGATGACATATCTCACAGTATGTTGGATATGGCTGCTAATATACTTTACCTATTTAATACCGCAGGCAGGGCAGCGGGCTTCGATAACGAAAATTATGTTACTGCCACTATAACATGGACTTCCGGACAGTATTATGGAAAGGGAGCATCTGTAACACTTAATTAAGAGAGGTGGATTATTATGAAAAAGAAAATATTACTTACAATTAGTTTAATTCTTGTTTTTTCAATTTGTATTTCTGTTGCAATATTTTCTGCCAATGGCGCAGAAACCGATACCATGAAAGCTTTTCAAGTTGCCGCACAGTCCTATAAAACAGTTTGTGATACTTCCTTTGATACAGAAGATCCAGACCTCGGTGAGTATGCTATTGTAGGATATTATAAAGATGTTCCTATTACTCAAAATCAAGTTGCCTACAAACAAGCGATGGATCAACTCAATCAAAATCCAAAAAAGACTGAAAAAGAGACTGTTTTTGCAGTCGCTCAGGATCTCTTTACTTTTGAGCAGGCAAAAAATTTAGGGCTCTATCCTTCAGAAGAGGAGATGGACGAAGCATTTGTTGCAGAAACTGAATCATTCCAAGCAAACCTGGAAGAAAATTTGGAGCTTTGCACACAGATTGGGTTCACTCAGGACGAATTGATTGCATGGATGACGCAACAAAGAATTGAAAACATTGCTAAGTGCCGGTTTATGGCTCAGGTATTAATCTCCTTGCAGGAAGAGGAAGAAATCGATGATGAAATATTGGCTGAACTAGTTCATGCGCTGGTGTTGAGAGAGGAGGGGACTGATTTACTATCAACATTTGACAAGTTTTATGACCGCTATGTGACCCTGCAGATAGGGGATCAAATCACCTATGTCAATGAAGATACTGGTGAAGAGAACAATGTTGTTTCTGAGTGATACTGACCAGATGTTTTAACATCAACAATTTGAGACAGACTTTCCTGTAAGCGACACAAAAAACGAGCGAAGCGATCCCGAAAACGGGTCGCTTCGCTTTTCGTAAAGATTGCCTTGTTAACCTGTAACAGAACTTCAAATGCCCCGCTGCCAGTATTTCCTGTCCAGCGTGCGGTATTGTACCGCTTCGCCCACATGGGCTGTGCCGATAGGGCCGCCGCCGTCCAAATCGGCGATGGTTCTCGCCACCTTCAGCACCCGGCGGTAGGCACGCCCGGAAAGCCCGAATTTTTCGAAGGTGCGCCGCAGCAGGCGGGAGGCATCCTCGGTGACTTGGCAGAATTCCGGAAAATGGGAATCGGGGATCTGGGCGTTACAGGAAAAGCCCAGGCCCGCGTAGCGCTTTGCCTGAAGAGCCCTGGCAGCGGCCACCCGCTTGCGGATCACGGCGGAGGGCTCGCCGTCTCCGCCGCCGGAAAGCTGGTCGAATTCCACGGGCGGCACCTCAATGTGCAGGTCCATTCGATCCAGCAGCGGGCCGGAAACACGCTCCAGATAGCGGTCCACTGCGTGGGGCGGGCAGGTGCAGGGCCGGGTGGGGTGGCCGAAGTAGCCGCAGGGACAGGGGTTCATGGCGGCGACCAGCATAAAGCGGCTGGGGAAGCTGGCGGAGCCGATGGCTCGCACCACCTCCACTGTGCCGTTTTCCAGGGGCTGGCGCAGGGCCTCCAAAGCGGCGTGAGGGAACTCTGGCAGCTCGTCCAGAAACAGCACGCCGTTGTGGGCCAGGGAAATTTCACCAGGGCGGGGCACGGTGCCGCCGCCGGTGAGCCCAGTGGTGGAGGTGGTGTGGTGAGGGGCGCGGAAGGGCCTTTCCCGCAGCAGGGAGGCCCCCTCCGGCAGGCTGCCGGAAATGGAATAGATCATGGTGGTTTCCAGCGCCTCCTCAAAGGTCATTTCCGGGAGAATGGAGGGAAGCCTTTTAGCCAGCATGCTTTTTCCGGAGCCGGGCGGGCCCAGCAGCAGAATATTGTGCCCGCCGCTGGCCGCGATCTCCATGGCCCGCTTTACTTCGGGCTGACCCTTGACGTCGGAAAAATCCAGCCGGGGGCCTGCTTCCGCCGGAAGCTCTACCGGAACAGCGGGGGCAATCAGAGCTTCCCCCCGCAAATGGGCCAGAAGCTGCAAAACATCCCGCACCGGATAGACGGCAAGCCCCTCCACCACGGCGGCCTCCGCCGCGCAGCGCTCCGGCACAAAGATCCGGGTAAAGCCCGCTTCCTTTGCCTTGCAGGCCATGACGAGGACTCCCTGCACGGGCCGTACCTCGCCGGAAAGGGAAAGCTCCCCCAGAAACACGGCGTCGTCTGTTTGGCAGGAAAGCTGCCGGGAGGCGGTGAGCAGGGAAACCAGCAGGGGAAGGTCATAAAGCGGCCCGGCCTTTTTCCGGTCCGCCGGGGCCAGGTTCATGGTGATGCGCCCCACCGGAAACTGAAATCCACAGTTTTTGATAGCTGCACGAACTCTATCCTTGGATTCCTTCACCGCCGCGTCCGGCAGGCCTACCAGCTCAAAGGCGGGCAGGCCGGAGGAGAGGTCGGTCTCCACCTCCACGGGGAAGGCCTCCATTCCGAAAATTCCCATGCTGTGGGTTTTTGCCACCATAATAATGACCTCGTTCTTTCTGATATTTTTCCATATATTTTATTATACGGCAAAATGGGAAAGCTTACAAGCGGGAGAAGCGGGAAGGTGAAGAATTTATTCCGGGCTATGTTGTTTTCCTGTAAAGCTCCACTCGGAGAAATTGTGAAAAACACAAATACTTCTTGACGAAAAACACTTTTGCGTGTAGAGTAAATTTGAAAAAGGTCAAAAAGCGGAAGGAGGGACGGCCATGGAATACAGCGCGTGCGGCGACGCGGAGCTTTGCCTGCTGGTTCGGGAAGGCTCTCCCGATGCCTTTGCGGAGCTGAGCTCACGCTATTTGCGGCTGATCCGGGCAAAGGCCGCCCAGTTTGCCGGCCCTTCTGCCCCGGAGAAGGAGGATCTGCTGCAGGAGGGCTTTTTAGGCCTGTACGCGGCGGCAGTTTCCTTCGAGGAGGCGGGCGGCGCTTCTTTCCGCACCTATGCCGGGATCTGCGTGTCCCGCCGCATGACAGACGCGGCCAGAAGACATGGCAGCACGAAAAACAGGCCGCTTAACGAGTCACTTTCTCTGGAAAGCGAGGCCGCGCATCTGGCGCTGGAGAGCGGGCCGGAGGATCTTTTGGAGCTGCGGGAGCGCCTTCAGGCGCTGTTTCGGCAAATGGACACGGTTTTGACGCCCCTGGAAAGAAAGGCGCTGCTGCTGTACCTCAGCGGCTGTAAGCGCTCTGAGGTGGAAAATCGTTCCGGCATGAGCCTGCGGGCTTTTGACAACGCCCTGTACCGGGTGCGAAATAAATTGAAATTTTTTCAGGACGCAAAGTAAGGGCGTTTCGCGCAATTCCAAGCGGCGTTGTAAATTGCGAGGGATCTCCTAAACATTTTTCTTTTTTTGCCCTCGGTATTGCGGAGCGGCGAAAAGGGTATTATAATAGACGCAGCGGCAAAAAAGCCGCGGCATGAAAAAGGGGGAAAGTAAAAATGGCAGAGATCACAAAGGACACGATCATCGGCGATATTCTGGATCTGGATGACTCCACCGCTCCGTTCTTCCTGGAAATGGGAATGCATTGCCTGGGGTGCCCCTCCGCACGGGGCGAGACCCTGGAGCAGGCCTGCGCGGTACACGGTGTCGATCCCAATGAAATGGTGGAAAAGCTGAATCAGCATCTTCAGGGCAAGTAACCTGAGAAAAAACCAGAGATCGTTCTGCTGCCGCACGACTTCTGCCGGGCGGCGGCAGTTTTTTTAGAAATAATAGACTTTTGAGGTCTTAAAGCGAGGAAAAAAGATATGGCAAGACCGCTTTTTCAGCTGGGCCCCCGCCTGGCGCTGTGCGCGGAGATGGTGCGGGAAGGCAGGCTCTTGTGCGATGTGGGGACAGATCACGCCTATCTGCCTATCTGGCTTTTGAAAAGCGGCAGAATCCCGGGGGCGCTGGCCTGTGATATCAACCCCGGCCCGCTGGAAGCCGCCGCGGGAAACGCCCGCAAATACGGCGAAGAGCACAGGCTTATCCTGCGCTTGTCCGACGGCCTGCAGGAGGTGCGGCCGGAGGAAGCAGAGGATATCGTGGTCGCCGGCATGGGCGGGAAGCTGATGCTGCGGATCATCGAGGAAACGCGGTGGCTTACGGACGCGGAAAAGCGGCTGGTGCTTCAGCCCATGAGCTCCGTCGAAGAATTGCGGCTGGGTCTGAAAAGACTGGGCTTCTCCGTACTGGAGGAACGGGCTGTGGAGGATTCCGGAAAGGTCTATTCCGCCTTTGCCGCCGCATACATAGGAGCAGAACCGGAAACAGACCAGCTGTACCCTTATTTGGGAAAGCTGAAGCCGGGGGAAAGCGCTGTCCGGCTGTATGGGGAAAAAGTGCTGCGGGAGCTGCGGGGCCGCCTGGAGGGCGCTCTGCGGGGCCGGGGGCAGGAAACGCCGGAGCAGCTGCGAAAAATCATAGGGCAGATCGAAGCCCGTTATCTGAAATAACCGGAATGGATTTGGAAAGGACGATCAGCAATGGCAAGGATCCAGGATATTTACGACTGCATCGACGCGGCGGCTCCCTTTGCCTCCGCCATGACCTTTGACAATGTGGGCCTTCTGGTAGGGGAAGGCAGTACAGAGGTGTCCAGAGCCCTGGTGGCGCTGGATATCACAGAGGCCGTGGTGGAGGAGGCGGCCTCCATGAACGCGGGGCTCATCATCAGTCACCACCCGGTGATTTTTCACCCCCTGAAGGCGATGGGCGGACGGGATATCCCTTATCTGCTGGCAAGAAAGGGGATCGCCGCCCTGTGCTGTCACACAAATCTGGATCTTTCCCCGGTATGCGGCGTCAATACGGCGCTGGCGGGCAAGCTGGGGCTGAAAAACATTCACCCGGAGGACGTGTTCGGTGAAGAGTGCGTGCTCTTTGCCGGAGAGATGGAGCAGGAGGCTTCCCCGGAGGAATTCGCGGACCTTGTGAAGCAGCGTCTGGGAAGAAAAACGGTGGGGCTGATCCCTGGGAAAACCCCTATCAGGAAAGTGTTTCTGTGCAGCGGGGCGGGGGGAGATTACGTTTCTTTTGCCGCCTGCCGGGGGGCGGATGCCTATCTCACCGGAGAAATGCGGCACCACGAGGCGCTGGAGGCTGCCCGCACGGGCGTGACCTGTGTGGTGGCGGGCCATTACGAAACGGAAAAGCCCTTTGCCGAGTTTTTGATCTCCTATTTGAAAAAACGGATCCCCAGCACGGCGTTTCTGCCCTCTCAGGCGGAGCGCGGGCCGGTGGAGCTTCGATAAGGTTTTGTAAAGGCAACACCGCACAAAGATTGTGAGCAAGTTGCCTAAAGGAAAGGAAAGCGTCATGGCATTAGACGGTATTTTTTTACGGCATATCAGGCAGGAGCTGGAAGAGAAGCTTCTGGGCGGCAGAGTGGATAAGCTCCATCAGCCCAACCGGGAGGAATTGATGGTGGCGTTCCGTACCAGGGAGGCCGCCTATAAGGTGCTGTTTTCCGCCCGGGCCAACAGTGCCCGGGTACATTTCACCTCCATTGCCTTGGAAAACCCCAAGCAGCCGCCCATGCTCTGCATGCTGCTGCGAAAAAAGCTGCTGGGGGCAAAGCTTATTGCCATTCGCCAGCCGGGGCTGGAGCGGCTGCTTCATTTCGATTTTGACGCCATAAACGATCTGGGAGATCATGTGGTGCTCACCCTTACCATGGAGATCATGGGCCGGTACAGCAATGTGATCTTAACAGACCAGGAGGGAAAGATCATAGACGCATTAAAGCGGGTGGACGCGGAAATGTCCTCCCAGCGGCTGGTGCTGCCGGGGCTTACCTATCACCTGCCCCCGCCTCAGGAGAAAAAAAGCGTGTTGGAAATCACCTCTCAGGAGCTTATCGCTCTCTTAAAGGCCCTGCCGGGAGATATGGAGCTTTCCAAGGCTTTGCTTTCTGTCCTTCAGGGCGTGTCGCCCATCGTGTGCAGGGAACTGGCCCATCAGGCGGGCCGGGGTGTGGAGCTTACGGTAAAAACCATGAACGAGGAACAGTATTTCCGAACGGGCTTTTTCTTTCAGCAGCTGAAGGAAACAGCGGAAGCCGTTTCCGGACAGCCTTTTATGGCCGTAAACGCCCAGAAAAAGCCCATGGATTTTTCTTTTGTGGAGATCCACCAGTACGGTACCGCCGCAGTGGTGAAGAAAGGGGAAAGCTTTTCCGCTCTGCTGGACGATTTTTACCGGGAGCGGGATCAGCAGGAACGCATGCGGGTGCGGGAGCAGGATCTTCTCCGCCTGCTTTCCAACCATTCCGACCGGCTTTCCCGAAAAATCAACGCCCAGCGGGCGGAGCTGGAGCAGTGTGCCCAGCGGGACGCTCTGCGGATCGCGGGAGACCTGATCAGCGCCAATCTCTATGCCCTGCCGAAAGGAGCGGAGCATGCCGAGCTGCCCAATTATTACGAGGAAGGCCAGCCCCTTGTTTCCATCAAGCTGAATCCCGCACTTTCTCCCTCGCAGAACGCCCAGAAATATTATAAGGAGTACCGGAAAGCGAAAACCGCCGAGGAAAAGCTCACCGAGCAGATTGCCCTGGCCGGGCGGGAGCTGGAATACCTGGATACCGTGCTGGACGCCCTTTCCCGTGCGGAAACAGAGCAGGATCTCTCGGAGATCCGGGGAGAACTGGGAGAGCAGGGCTATGTGCGGATCCCGCGGGGGAAAAAGCAAAGGCCAGCCGGAATCAGCGAGCCCATGACATTTACAGTCTCCGACGGTTTTACCGTGCTGGTGGGCAGAAATAACCGGCAAAATGATAAGCTCACCATGAAGCTGGCGAACAATAACGATATCTGGTTCCACACCAAAAATATCCCCGGCTCCCATACCATTCTGGTCACAGAGGGAAGAACCCCCACCCCAAAGGCCATGGAGGAAGCGGCGGCTTTGGCCGCCACCCACAGCCGGGCAAAGGACTCCGCCCAGGTGCCGGTGGATTATACCCAGGTGCGCCACGTCAGCAAGCCCCAGGGCGCAAAGCCCGGCATGGTGATCTACGATACCTACAAAACGATTTTCATTGACCCGAATTCAGCTGCCGGACGCTAGGCAGCGCGTCGCACGTCGTGCGACGCGTAATGAGCAATTAGCAATGAGAAATTTAAGGGCAAAGGAAGAATGCGCTAAATTGGAATTTATTTGCCCTTAGCCTCCCCTTGTTTACAAGGGGAGGTGGCATGCGTAAGCATGACGGAAGGGATCGGGTTTGCGCGGAAAGTTGCATCAAATCGCTGGCTTCCAATCCCCTCAGTCAGCCTTCGGCTGACAGCTCCCCTTATAAATAAGGGGAGCCTAAGGGCGATAAACTATCATTTAGCGGTTACTCACTCACTTCCCACCTGTCATTACTGAACAGAAAGCAAGGCTGCCTTGCTTTCTCGGTGAAGAATCTCGTCCTTTGTCCTTTTTCCCTGGAATTAAGGGCAAGATTCTTCGTCACTTTGTTCCTCAGAATGACAAAAAGGCGGGGGCTTGGTCTTTTTCTAACGACTAACTACTAACGACTAACTACTATAAAAGCAGGAGGAAACCGCCATGGGAACGCTTTTACACGGGATCGCGGCCTCGCCGGGGATCGGCATGGGCCGGGTATTTCTGTACCATGCGGCCCGGATCACCGCAAAGGAAAAACCGGCACGGGGCCAGGCGGAGGAATGGAGGCGCTATCGGCATGCTGTGAAGCGGTTCTGCGGAGAGCTTCGGGAGAGGGCGGCGCGGCTTGCGCCGGTGGCAGGCCAGGAGCAGGCGGATATTTTGCTGAGCCAGGTTGCCATGGCGCGGGACCCCGCTTTGGAGGAGGCGGTGAAAGCGCGCATTGCTTCCCGCCAGTCCGCGGAAGCGGCGCTGGATGCGGCCTGCGCCCAATTTATTGGCAGCCTTCTGGAATCGGAAAGCGAGGTGATCCGTCTGCGCGCCGCGGACGTGCGGGATCTTCGCGACAGACTGCTCCGCATTTTGCTGGGGCTGCCGGAAACAGATTTTTCCGCCCTGCCGCCCGATACGGTATTGATTGCGGATTCTCTGCCGCCCTCCGCCATGACCGCCCTGATTTCCCACCCCATAGCCGCCATCGTTTTCTGCAAGGACGGCAAAGCCTCCCACAGTGTGATCCTGGCCAGGGCCATGGAGATCCCCACCGTGGTGGAAACCGGAGAAGTAGCCTCCCAGGTGAAAAACGGGGAATGGGCTGTGGTGGACGGTACCGAGGGAACCGTGCTTTTTTCTCCCACAGCGGAAGAGCTGCAAAGCAGTGAAAAAAAGAGAGAGATCTATCTGCAAAGCAAGGAGGCGCTGAATACTTATATCGGCCACAACGCGGTAACGGCGGATCAGCTTCGCATACGGCTCACCGCCGGGGTGGGAAGCGAAGGGGAGATAAGGCAGGCCGGGAAATACGGCTGTGACGGCGTGGGTCTGCTGCGCTCGGAATTTTTGTATCTGGATCGCTCCACTCTCCCCGGGGAGGAAGAACAGTTCCGAATGTATACTTCTCTTGTCAGGGCCGTGGGCGGAAAGCCCCTGGTGATCCGTACTCTGGATATCGGCGGCGACAAGCGGCTGCCGGGGCTCTTCTGGGAGCAGGAGGAAAATCCCTTTTTGGGCTGCCGGGGCGTGCGCCTCTATAGAGAGCAGGAGGAAATGTTCCGCACCCAGCTGAAAGCGATCCTCCGTGCCGGGGCCTATGGCGATGTACGCCTGATGATCCCCATGATCACCGGGGTGGAGGAGCTTCGCTGGGTAAAGAAGGTTTTTGCGGAATGTAAAGAAGAGCTGCGAAACAAAGGGGAAAGTCTGCGGGAGGATATGCCGCTGGGGGCCATGGTGGAAACCGCCGCCGCGGCCCTTACCGTGGAGCTTCTGGCCGAAGAATCGGATTTTCTCAGCATTGGCATGAACGACCTGACCCAGTATATTCTGGCAGTGGATCGGGATAACGTAAAGGTATCCCACCTGTATTCCCATTATGACCCCGCACTGCTCCGCTCTCTTCAGCGGATCTTTTCCTGTGGAAGGGAAACCGGAATTCCCATAAGCGTGTGCGGCCAGGCCGCCGCAGATCCCTTATTTCTGCCTCTCCTGCTGGGCCTGGGGGCGGAGGAGCTCAACGTGCAGCCTTCCTTCCTGCTGCCTACCCGCCGGGCGCTCTCTCAGTGGACGAAAGGGGAAGCGTCTCTCTTAGCGGAGCAGGCGCTGAAGCTGAAAACAGAAGCGGAGGTCTGTAAGCTGCTGGAGGAAAACCGGCGCTGAAAGGGGAGAGGGAGCCATGCACTACAAAAAGGTAAAGGGGATTCTTTCCGCCCACAATGGAATGAACCTGTACCGCGGCTGCTCCCATGGCTGTATTTATTGCGATTCCAGAAGCAAATGCTACCATATGGAGCACGAATTTGAGGATATCGAAGTCAAGGAAAACGCTCTGGAATTGCTGGAAGACGCGCTGAAACACAAGCGGAAAAAATGTATGCTGGGCACCGGCGCCATGACAGATCCCTATATTCCTTTAGAAGAGCGGCTGGAGTATACCAGAAAAGCCATGCAGCTGGCCCTGCGATACGGGTTCGGGTTCACTGTGCAGACAAAGTCCGCATTGATCCTGCGGGATCTTGATCTGCTGCGAAAAATCAACGAAAAAACAAAATGTGTCGTACAGATGACTCTCACCACCTGTGACGAGGAGCTCTGCAAAAAGCTGGAGCCCAGGGTCAGCACCACGAAAGAACGCTTTGAGGCGCTGAAGCGTTTTCAGGCTGCGGGAATTCCCACCGTGGTTTGGCTTTCGCCGATCCTGCCCTTTCTCAATGACACGGAAGAAAATATTTCCGGTATTCTCAAGCTGTGTATCGAGGCCGGGGTGTACGGTGTGATCTGTTTTGGCATGGGTCTTACCCTTCGGGAAGGAAACCGGGAGTATTTCTATGCTCAGCTGGATCGTTTGTTCCCAGGGCTGAAGGAAAGGTATCTGGAACACTATGGAGACCGCTATGAGGTGGGAAGCCCCCATTCCGCCCGTTTGACGCGGTTGTTTCACAGCACCTGTGAGAGAAACGGCATTGTCCACGATAACGACCAAATTTTCCGGTATTTATCTGAATTTCCGGAGGAAAGAGAGCAGCTTCAGCTCACCCTTTTTTAGAACTGTGAATAGCGCTGAGAGAAAACAGCAAAGACGTCTCCCAAAGCGGGAGACGTCTTTGCTGTTAGGAGAACAAGAAATGATAATTTTACGCCCTTAGGCTCCACTTGCGCGAGTAAGGGGAGCTGTCACGGCTTCGCCGTGACTGAGGGGATCAAAACTGGCGGTTTTATCCCACTTTCTGCGTGTAACTATCCCTTCCACCGCCGTTCGGCGGTCCCCCTTCCCTTGCAAGCAAGGGAAGGCTTAACCACCCCGCCAAATTCCAATTTACCGGTTCCCCGCTTGCCTCCTACTTTGTCATTCTGAGGAACAAAGTGACGAAGAATCTCGTCCTTAATGCCTGACTAAAAGGACAAAGGACGAGATTCTTCACTTCGTTCAGAATGACAAAGAGAGATCTTTTCCTTTTCTAACAACTAACTACTCACGACGAATAACTGATAATGACCCTTTGCTAAGTGAGCTGAAATTACTTTTTGGAATTTTCCCAGTATTTGTTGTAGATCTCCATGGCCCGGGAAAGGCCCACATTTTCCAGAGAGGCCAGGTAATTGTCCCATTCGGCGTTGATATCGCCCTCGCCGCCGACCCACCTGGCAAAATTCTGATCGGTGATGTTCTGAATATCGGTTTGCAAAATGCTCAGCTCCGCGTTGTCCTCGGCGCTGTAGAGCACAGCAGGATAAATCTCGTCCTCAGAGGGGATATAGGGCGTGTAGATGGCGTCGATCTGAACCTTTTCTTCTGCCCAGCTGTTGGGGATCAGCTTTTTGTCAAACTCTTGGCTGATGTAGTAGGGTCCTCGGTCTCCAAAGCCGTTTTTCCACAGCCATGCGTCAAAGGGAAGCTCAGGATCGCCGCTTTCCAGCACCTGGATCATGCCGTCGTTCTGTTTTTCCAGGCTGACGCCATAGGAGCCAAAGTAGAACTGCACGCCTGTTTCAGGGTTATAGAATTCGTTGACGTATTTCATGGCGGCTTCTTTATTGCTGCAGGTAGCGGACATAGCCCAGCTGCACTGTACGGCCGCCAAAGTTGTGGGGTTCGAGCTCCACAGCTGGTCTCCGTGGGGCCCCTTCAGCGGAGGCATAGTGGCGTAGGAATCCTTGTTCGCGTCTCCTATGCCGCCGGAAATAGTCCAGGCGGAGCCAACTCCGACAATTTGCGGATCGGTAGCGCCCATTTTTGCGTAATACTGAGAGCTGTCCTGTGTAAGGGCTTCAGGATCGATCAGTCCCTTTTCAAACAAATCGTTCAGGAAAATCAGGCATTCCTTGTATTCCTCCATGGTAGGTACGAAATGCAGGCTGCCGTCCTTGATCATAAGGAATTCATTGTTGTAGGAAAATTCGTTGTAGGTCACGCCAAAAGCGCCCAGCAGAGCGGTGAGCGGATTATTGTTGTACTCAGCGCCGATCCCTCCCATGGGAATTTCGTCCTGAATACCGTTTCCGTTAGGATCCTTGTCCCGGAAGGCTTCCAGCACGGTGACCAGCTCGTCCGTGGTGGTGGGCATGGAAAGTCCCAGGGTGTCCAGCCAATCCTGATTGATAAATACATTCGTCAAGGTTTTGGGGCGCAGGGGCATCCGGGAGGGCAGGAACATCACAGAGCCGTCCTCCATGGTGACCATGCTCTTAAGCCCGGACTCTTCCTCAAACATTTTTTGTACGTTGGGGGCCTTGTCCAGCAGGGGAGTCAACTCGGTAAACAGCTCTTTGTTGTTGATAACGTCCGAGGCCAGAAGTGTGACCTGCCCGAAAAACATATCCGGCAAGTCTCCACCGGCCAAAACCAGCGCTTTACGCTCATTCCAGCTGTCGGCGGAATGAATGGTTTCCCATTCCACATGGATCCCGGTGTTGGTTTCGATTTCCTGAATGGAGGGCATTTCATTGGGCTCGATGGTCTTATCGCTCAGGCAGGCAATGGCGGTAAGGGTAACAGATTCCTGTCCCGGCTCCTCGTTTGTGGAGGCGGTCTTGCTGGAAGCAGGCGTGCTCGATGCGTTGGAGCTGTTTCCGGTGCTTGTGCCGCAGCCTGCCAGCAGCGAAACTACCAGAAGTGCCGATATCATCAGGGATATCAGGCGTGTCAGGGATTGTTTTCTGTGCTTTTTCATCATGACATCTCCTTTTTGGGGGCTTGTAGGAATACAAGCTTTTTATAGTATCAGCCCTTAATGGAGCCGATCATCACACCTTTTTCAAAATATTTCTGTAAAAGCGGATACAAAATCAGCATAGGAAGGGTGGAAACCACGATCAAAGCGTACTTCAGCAGATCCACCAGCTGCCTTCTGGATTCAGCGCCCAGTGAGGATCCCTCCAGGGCCTGATTTTCTACCAGAATATTTCGCAGCACCAGCTGCAAAGGAATCAGGTTTTTGTCCTGTACATAAATAAGGGCCCGCATATATTCATTCCAGTACCACACGGCGTAATAGAGCCCGATCACCGCGATAATGGCCTTGGAAAGGGGAAGAACGATCTGGAAGAGAAATCGGGTATAGCTGCACCCATCGATTCGTGCCGCCTCGAATAGATCCTCCGGGATCGAATTCTGGAAAAATGTGCGGGTCACGATCAGGTTATACACGCTGACGGAGAAGGGCAGGATCATTACCCATACCGTGTTTACCAGGTTCAGGTTTTGCATGAGAAAATAGGTGGGAATCAGCCCGCCGCTGAAAAACATGGTAAAGGTAAAGAAAAACATCAGTCCCTGCCGGAAGGGCAGCTCTTTCCGGGAAAGAGAGAAGGAGGCGGGAATGGTAAATACCAGGCTCAATGCCGTTCCGGCCAGAGTATAAAAAATGGTGTTCCGGTAGCCCAGCCACACTCTGGCGTCCTGAAAAACCTCCTGGTAGGCCCGGAAATTGATCTCCTTGGGAAGAAGCAGAACCTCTCCCCGGGAAACCGCCGTGGGGCTGCTCACAGAGGCGATACATACGAAGTAGACGGGGTATGCCGCGGCGATCACGGTCAAGGCAATGGCCCCGTAAACGAAAAGGTCGATCAAAATATCGGAAAGCTGTTTCTTTTTGAGAACCGCGCTTTTTTGTGCCATTTCGTTTTCTCCTTTCCATTACCAAAGGCTGGTGTCCGCAACCTTTTTACTGATTTGATTTACCAGAAGCAGCACTACAAAGTTTATCAGGGTGTTAAAGAGCCCTACCGCCGCGGAAAAGCTGTATTGGGCGGATTTCAAGCCGATCTTGTAAACATAGGTGGAAATTACTTCGGAAACGCCTATGTTGGCAGAGTTTTGCATGAGGAAGATCTTTTCAAAGCCCACACTGAGCACATTTCCGGTATTCAGGATCAGCAGAATGACCATGGTGGGGATCAGGGCGGGGATATCGATGTGAAAGATCTTTTGCAGCCGGTTGGCCCCGTCTACCGTTGCGGCCTCATACAGAGAAGGATCTACACTGGAAAGGGCGGCAAGGTAAATAATGGAGTTCCAGCCCGCGTGCTGCCAGGTGTCCGATAAAACATAGATCCATTGAAAAGCCCCGGGCTTGCTGAACAGGTTAACGGCCTTTATGCCAAGGGCCTTGCAGACGCCGCCGTAAATGCCGCCAGCGGGGGAAAGCAGCACGTTTATCATACCCACCGCCACCACCACGGAAATGAAGTGGGGCATATAAACAAAGGTTTGCGCCGCCTTTTTGGTTCGTTCTCCTCGAATCTGGTTTAATAGAAGCGCTAAAAGAATGGGAATAGGAAAATTGACCGCCAGGGAAAGCAGGCTGATTTTTACCGTGTTTCCGATCAGGCTTCCGAAGGTGGGAAGGCTGAAAAAACGTTCAAACTGCTGAAGCCCCACAAAAGAGCTTCCCCAAATTCCTTTGCTGGGCACAAAATTCTGAAACGCCATGAGAATGCCATACATGGGGAAATAGTTGAATACCAGAATCAGCAGAATGGCCGGAAGCAGGAACAAAAACAGCTCCTTGCATTGAAAGCACCTCTTCCAAAGGGAATCGGCTGTTGCTCTGCTGGGGTCGTCTGTTTTTTTCTTCATAAAATGCCCGCCTTTCTTCTGGCAGATTTGCCAAAAAATTTTCTTAACTGACCAAATTTTAGCGCAGATAGTCGAGGTTTTGCAATCAACATTATTTATAGCGCGAAAAATGTCTTGAAAGCCATGCTGACAGGTGGGTCTTTCTGAAATTCTTAAGGTTGGCTGCACAATACTTATAGAGATATAAATATTGTATGATTGGAGAAAGAGATGGAAGTATTGACAAAAAAGGGGCATATTGCAATAATATAATTGTTGGAATTATGGTGGTTTTGGAGAAAGGCAGGTTGGAAATGAAGGGAAGCTCTGTACTGTGGAAAATTATTTTTGTGTTTTTGGGGGTCACAATTCTTCCCGTGGTGGTGATCCTTGCTTTCTTTTATCCGCAGAATTATGAGGTTCTAAACCATGTGATCGAAGACGGGCTCACCGAGCCCTCACAGCGGGCGGTAGAGCGGCTGGACGAGGAATTTCTGAAAATGTTCGGAGCTTCTCTTGAACTGAAAAGCTCTATTCAAAACATAGCACGGGAGGAGTCCGGCACGTATCTCTATTCTCGGCAGATAAAAAATCTGTTGAAAGCGGTCAGAGGCCGCAGCGAGCTGGTGGAAACGGTGCTGCTGTACCAGCCGGAAAGAGGGCAGATCTATTCTCCCACGGGAACGATCAGCCTGGAATACTTTCAAAGCGTTTTATACAGATTTCATAAGGAGGAAGAAAAGGAGCTGCTGGAGCTTAGCTCCACAGCTCCTTCGGTCTTTTTGGCTCCCGATTTTTATTACAATATTTACAACCAGACTCAACCACAGCCCATGCTGGTTTTGACCTATCCGTTGTCCGGGAAAATGGGCAGCGTGATATTTTTTATTCCAGAAAGCGGGGTGCGTGATTTTCTTTCCGAGTTCTGCGGAGAATCCCGCAATTATTTACTGTATGACGCGGACACGATCTACCTTTCGTCTTCCTCGGCCCTGTCGGAGGAAGAGATGTGGGGCGCGGTGCGAAAACAGCGCGCCGGGGTGGAGGAAGATGCCTATATTACTTATACGGGAAAATGCAAGTCGCTGGGACTCACTTATCAGGTTTTTGAAGGAAAGGAACTGCTTTATCGGGAATTGGATCGTTTGCACAGGCTTACCATTGCTATTGTTTTGCTGATTATCACAGCCGGGATAGCCGCTATGCTGATCATCCTCCGCACAAATTACAGGCCCCTTCTCCGAATTTTGAAGGAGATCGGTGAAGTGCCGGGCCTTCCGGAAAATGCGCGCGGAGGCTCGGAATACGAACGGCTTCAAAGCGGGATCTCCCAGATGCAGCGCCGTAACAGCAAGCTGAAGCTGACGCTGCAGGCATACCGGGAAAACTATAAGTCCTTGTTTCTCTATGAGTTCCTCTCGGGAAGCATTCAGGAGGTCAATGATCTGTCCGATATGGAAGAACGCCTGGAAATTGACCTGTACCGCAGAGCCTTACTTCCGGTTTTTATTCTGGCGCGGGAGAACGGGGAAACCTCAAAGCGCCCGGTGCTTTCCGTTGTGGATAAACTGAACCGGCATTTTCGTGGAATGGACTCCGGAAAAATACAGATCGTATTTTCGGCCTGTATGGAAAAAAGCGCTTTCTTTTGTCTGGTCAGTATGGCAAAGGAGGTGGAAAAGCCGCTCTTTGACAGTTTGGAGGAATTTTTGCGGCGAGAGGTATTCGGCTTGCCTGAAATGAAAGGAATTCGCCCCTTTTACGCGGTGGTGGGAAAAAGCGGAGAGGATATTTTTGAAGCGGAAGAAAATGTCAAGCTGCTTCATCAATTTCTCGATTCGGCCTTAGTCAGGAATTTACCGGACTATTCCATCTCAGAGGCGGAACAGCTTTCCGGTGCGGAAACGCCGGAGCTTCCCCGGCCCTTCGGCGCCATTTACGAGCTTACCCACGCGGTGGACTGCCGGGATATGGAGAGAGTGCACCAGGCGGTGGGCTCCATCGTTCGCCTCCTTTCCTCAACGACTACTCCCATTGCCATCACAAAGCTGATTTTCGGCCAGGCAATGTTCGTGTTTCAAAGCGTTGACCCCGATCCTGAGGGAGCCTCCGCCTGGGAGGCAGACGGCCCAGAGCTCTGTTCCGCCAGCCAAATGGTCCAGATGCTGTCAGATCAGGAAAGAAAGCTGTCAGCAATGTTCGAGCAGGAGGTCCGGTCTGTCAACACCCATCGCCGGGGGATCAAGGCCTATGTGGACGAGCATTTTCTGGACCCGAATTTCTCCATTGCGGAGGTGGCAGAGCATTATTATATGCAGGTCTCCAACCTGAGCGCCTATTTTAAGAAATGCTATCAGGTAACCTTCCAGCAATATGTCTCCGAGAAAAAGGCGCAAAAGGCCCAGGCGCTTTTATCACAAACAAACATTACGCTGGAAGAGATCTCCCAGCAGCTAGGCTACGCCAACGCCTCCAGCTTCAGCCGAAGCTTCAAGCGCATTGTAGGTATCACCCCGGGAGAATATCGCAGGGGATAGAAAAAAGAGGCCGCCCCGCCTTGCCGCAAAACAGAAAAAGCTTGTTCCGTGGAAGAAACAAGCTCTTTTTGACTCTGAATGTTGGCTCCTAGATAGTAACAGCGCTATAATGCCTGAAAGAAAGGACAAGGTTGGGGAATAAATTATAGTTTGGTGTTATTAGTCGTTGGTTTAGTTGTTGGAGAAGGGTGAGCTTTCCTTTTTGTTATCCTTCGTCAAGAAAGCTATAGCTTTCTTGACGAAGGATCTCATCCATAATTTCTGCGTAAAGAGCCAAAGAACGAGATCCTTCACTTCGTTCAGGATGACAAGAGAGGAGTAAGCGGACAATTGCCAAACTCTAATTTAGCAGCTAGTCCCCTCTTGTCATCCTGAGGAACGCAGTGACGAAGAATCTTGGCCTTGATTTCTGAGTAAAAGGCCAAAGGACGGGATTCTTTGCGGCAGCAAAGCCTGCTTTTCCAGCGATCTGCGCCCGGTGTTCAAACCACAGCACTTCTCTCGCCGTCATTTTAGCAAATAAAAAAAGTCACCTACCGGTGACCTTTTTTATTGGTGGAGATGGACGGGATCGAACCGTTGACCTCCTGAATGCCATTCAGGCGCTCTCCCAGCTGAGCTACACCCCCAAATAGGACATGCACTTTTTGGTGCTCTAAGATAATAGCATATGGGAGAAAATTTTGCAAGTCTTTTTTGAAAAAATTTTGCTTTTGCTGTTTTAAGGGCGCACTCTAAAAAAACTTAAGGAAAAATATGGAAAGCTGAAAACAATTCTTTACAGGGAAATTGCGCAGGAAACTTATTGACTTTTTTTGAGCGTTTATTATATAGTATTATGGCAAGAAAATCAGCCGGTGACTTTCGCGCCCGGGTCTGGGAAATACCCGGAAAGCGGCTGAAGGCTACAAATGGAGGAAAATTGACAGAATGAAAAAGAGGATCTTAAGCATTGTTTTGACGGTAGCGATACTTCTGCTAACGATACCTGTATCCGCTTTTGCGGAAAAGGGTGAGCTTCCTGCGGCAGGGCAGGAGTCGGAATGGCTGGGATTCGAGGAGTTTTCCTCGGCGGTAAGTGAGTTGCTGGGAGAAACCATGGAGGACGACTACATTTCCGGAATCTGCCTGGAGGTAGGAGAGTCTGAAATGGTGGTGGACGGCGAAGTGCAGCCGGTAGTGGAAAACCGGGAGGTCACGCCGGTCACAAAAGACGATATTCTCATGCTGCCGGTACGGGCTTTGGCAGAGCGGGAGGAGGCGAAGGTTTCCTTTGACCGCCGCACCGGCACAGCCACCGTGCAGACAGAGGAAGGGGAGATCGCCTTTACGCACGGAGAAGCGAAAGCCATCGTCAGCGAGGGCGAAAAGGAAGGTCTTTGCGCTTTGAGTACCGAGCCCGAGCTGATCGACGGAACCCTGTATGTTCCCCTGGATACCATGGCAGATTTTTTTGGATATGAAACCGAGGCCGTGGAAGACAAGGTACTGTTGACAAAGCCTTATCAGACAAAGCGCCTTATTGTGAAAAGTGAGGAAGAGGAACTTGAGACCTACGGTGCGGTCAAGGAGATCTCCGGGTTTCGAAGCCTGCATGTGCTGCAGTACGAAACAGAGGAGGAGGCCAGAAGCGCCCATGAAAAGCTGCTGCTGACAGAAGGCGTGGAGTATGTGGAGCCGGACACGGTGGTATCCGTGGCGGAGACCCACAATTCCTGGGGTGCGGACTTTATTGAAGCCGATACCTACAACGAGTATTTGCAGACGAACACGGGCCTTGAGGAAGTTGTTGTGGCAGTTGTGGACACAGGAGTATACGCGAAGCATGAGTTTTTGAAGGATCGTGTTATTCCGGTGAACGAATGCTTTATAGAGAACGGAACTTCTTCTAATGATCTGAATGGCCATGGCACCCATGTTTCCGGCATTATTGTAGACTGCACCTTGCCCAATGTGAAAATTTTGCCGGTAAGAGTTTTGGATATGAATGGGTATGGAACAGAACTTTCCATTTATAACGGAATGCTTTTCTCCATACAGCGGAATTGCGATGTAATCAACCTGAGCCTGGGTGGGTATGGAAAACGTGAGCTGGAACGGGAAGCAATGCTGGAGGCGGTTTCTCACAATATTTCTGTAGTGGTAGCGGCCGGCAACGAAAGCCTGGATGCGGGCCTGACAGCGCCTGCGAGATATTCCGAGGCGATCACGGTGGGCGCGCTGGAAAAGACCGGGCTTTACGCAGACTATTCCAACTATGGCGATGCGGTGGATCTCTGGGCGCCGGGCAGTGAAGTCCTCAGCTGCCAAAAAGGGGAGGGTTACACGGAAAAAAGCGGCACTTCCATGGCAACGCCCCACGTTGCCGCCGCTGCCGCGATGCTGAAAACCTATCAGAAGGAGCTTTCTCCCCGGCAGATCGAGAGCATTTTGATGGAACATGCGGTAGAAAAGGATATTCAGGACCCGCATCATTCCGGGAACTCAAAGGTGTTGTCTGTGGCTTCGCTGCGTTCCCTGACAGCAGACGCCGTTCAGGAAGCGGTGGCGGCCCCCGTGATCAGTGAACCCGGCGGGTATTATCAGGAGGATCTGACAGTATCGATCACCTGTGACACACCCGGTGCTGAGATCCGCTATACTCTGGACGGAAGCGACCCTGTAGAATCGGGGCGCGTTTATACCGGGCCTGTAAAACTGCAGGGCTCAGCCCGGTTCAGGGTGCAGGCTTTTAAGCCCGGCTGCATAGACAGCTATCAAGTGGAAGAAACTTATTTTATCTCCGAATATCCGGAGAGCCTTCACTACAAAAATTATAATTATTACGATACCTGGACCTATACTTATCCTGACGAAAATGTAAAGTGCCTGAAGGTTACCTTTGACGAGCAGACCTATCTTCCGTTTCCCGCTCCATCGGAAGAGGGGCTCCGCTCCGGCCCGTATTTTGACGCCCGGCTTTGGAAATATGGGCTGTATCTGTATGATAAGGAGAAGCAGCCTGTCAATAATGAGTTTGCCGAAATTGAAAGAACACATTTTATTCACGAAGAGTTGCAGGGAAAAAGTGTGATCGTTTCAGGAAACAGCTTTTCTATGCGGCTGAATTTTCCTCTTACCGGCAGTGATTACGGCTTTAAAGTCAAAAGCGTGGAGCCGATTTATGAGGAAAGGCTTTCTCCGCCGGAATTTGTTACGCCCTGTGGAAATATCTATTGGCCATGGAGTAGTTTTAGCAAGGTTATGATCATGGGCCCCTCCGAGATCGATTATGCGGAAAATAAAAGCGTTACGCTGCGCAGCGCGGAGAACGCTGATATTTATTATACGCTGGACGGCTCTATCCCTACTCGTAATTCTTTGAAGTATACTGGGCCTATTCTTCTGGACGAGCCGAAAAAGATACGGGCCAAGGCGTTTAAGAACGGGTACACAGAAAGTGCTGCGGTATCGGAAACCTACTATTCCTCGAAGTATCCGGAAAGTCTGCACAATGTAAAAAGAGAATACTATTTTATAGACGCTTGGAATTGGGAGGCCCCGTTAGGAGTAAAGTACATCGGGATCACGTTTGACGAAAGCACCGATTTAGGGGAAGAGGGTTCGCCTTATGCGCTTGACTTGCAGGTGTTTCCAAACGTGAAGGACTTTTTGGGCTATGATCCTACCGTTTTTTACGGAACTGAGCTTGCCGGACAAACAATTTATATAAAAGGCAATAACTTTAGGTTGGTCTGCGGCGCTTATTGGCCTGAGGGAACAAATTCCGCCTATGGCTACAAAATAAAGGATATTCAGTATTACTATAACGAAAACGACATCGTTCCCATAGAAAGCATAAAAATTTCCGGTCCAAGTACCCTGTTGGTAGGAGAAGAAGCGCAATTAAGCGCGGAAGTAACTCCGCCTGACGCAAATAGCGGCCTTTTCTGGCGCAAGCTGTCATCGAGCAGTATGTTAAAGTCCAATTGTGCTGAAATCGATAAGAACGGCGTGATCACCGGAAAGCAGCCGGGGCAGATCGTTGTAGTTGCTACCTCTGGCTTGGTCAACTCGGTTTGTAACCCCGGCAGTCCGCTTGATTGGCCGAATTACTCTTATAACGGCATGTACAAGGGCATTGCGATCAAAGAAAACCCGGATTATGCCGGAAGCCCTACTCCTGCGGTGCTCACCAAAGCGCCAAAGGCAAAAACGGGCCTGAAATATACAGGAGAAGGCCAGGTGCTGATCGAGCCGGGAGAAGCGGCAGGCGGCACGCTTTTGTACAGCCAGAGCGAGAACGGCGAATACAGCCAGCGGCTTCCTGTCAATACGGACGCGGATACCTACACGGTATGGTACAAGATAAAAGGAGACGAAACGCATACCGACCTTGCGCCTGCATCGCTGCCGGTAACAATTGCCAAAGCAGATCGGCCAGTTCTGCCGGAGAATATCAGCGTGCCGAATGGAACGGAGCTTACTTCCATCGCTTTGCCTGTGGGCTGGTTCTGGCAGGAGCCGGACAAGGAGCTTTCGGTAGGCGCCAATACGGTTTCGGTGGAATACTGGGATACCAAGAATTTTGCGCAGACAAGATTTACTATCACTGTTACGATGGCTCCTCTGGCGCATCTCCATGAGATGACGAAAACAGAGGCGAAAGCGGCTTCCTGTACCGCGGAGGGAAATCTGGCTTATTGGACTTGCTCCATATGCGACGGTATTTTCTTAGATGAGCAGGGAACCACAGAAGTCTCTCTTGCGGAGGTCACCCTGGAAAAGCTTCCCCATACGCCGGGAGCCTGGACGGTGGTAACGCCCGCCACGGCTGCTCAGGATGGGTTAAAGCAAAAGGCGTGTACGGTTTGCCATACGGTGCTGGAAACAGAAGTGATCCCCAAGGGGGAGCAGCCCGTTCCTCCCGCTCCGGGGCCGGTAGAGCCTGATCCGCCCGCGCCGGAAAAACTTCCCTTTGTGGACGTGAAGGAAAACAGCTGGTACTATGACGCAGTGCGCTATGTTTACTTTAATAGCCTGATGGCGGGCACCGCGGAAACGCTTTTCTCACCGGAAGCTTCCACCACCCGGGGAATGATCGTGACGATCCTCTGGCGGCTGGAGGGAAAACCGGAAAGCGGCGTTCCCATGACCTTTACCGATGTACGGCCCGGAACCTATTACCAGGAAGCCATAGCCTGGGCGGCGGAGCAGGGAATTGTGGCCGGGCGTTCCGAAAAAATCTTTGCGCCGGACGACCCGATCACCCGCCAGGAACTGGCGGCGATCCTGCACCGCTATGCGGGCAGTCCGGAGGCGGGAAGCGCCCTTGACCGCTTTGCGGACAGCAGCGCGGCAAGTAAATACGCAAAGCCGGCCCTGAGTTGGGCGGTGGAAGCAGGCGTGCTTTCCGGAAAAGGGAACGGCATTCTGGATCCCAAGGGACGTTCCACCCGTGCGGAAGCAGCGTCCATGCTGATGCGGTACTGCGGGATAAAATAGAATTTGTAAAAGGCTAACGATGGACCGCTTTGAAGTTGTCTCACAGGAGCAATATCGAAAAAGCCTTTCTCCTCAGTTACAGCCTGCTGGAAAAATCCTCGATTTTTCCAGCAGGCTGTAATTTTGTAAAAAATTTCCAGAAAACCCCCTTTTTTATTGACAAAATATATTTCACAAGGTATTATATAATATAGAGGTAAAATTTGTAAAAAGTGAATTTGTTTTGTGCGATTTATGGAAACGGTTTTCTAAGGTTTTTACTCCCGGCCCATAGGCGAAAGCCTGAAAAATATGAAATCACGGAAAAGGAGAAAAAGACAATGAAAAAGAAATTATTCAGCATGTTCTTGGCCTTGGCAATGATCGTTTCCGTGTTCCCGGTAGGAGGATTTGCGGCGGAAGCAAGGGAGGAAGAGAAACCACTTGCAATGAAATCTCCAATGGTAGACAATTCTTCTACGGTAAAAATGTTGTCTACAGAGATTGACTTTGCAGAGAAGGACTTATCTCCTAGACCTAAAACAGGCGCTCCTTCAGAGGTACCAGATACGCCCTATGAAGCGTATCGAGATCCGGAAGCCATTTTGACTGATGATTATGGGTATTCTTTGGCCGATGCCGCTTTCATATTGAATGGAGAAGCGGAAGATACAAGAATTGCGTATGTGGAAAGCGAAGAGCAGCTGAAAACTGCTTTTGATTCCTCAGAAGTGGAGATTGTAGTAGTAACAAATAGTTTCGATATTACA
This sequence comes from Neglectibacter caecimuris, assembly GCF_034335015.1. Taxonomy (NCBI): domain Bacteria; kingdom Bacillati; phylum Bacillota; class Clostridia; order Eubacteriales; family Oscillospiraceae; genus Neglectibacter; species Neglectibacter caecimuris. The sequence goes on from NZ_JAWXXK010000007.1 coordinate 80,323, forward strand.
AGCCCTTTGAATGTATCCAGAAGCATAGCGTTCTTGGCAGCGGAGCCTCGAACCATTCGCAATCAAATTCCTTTTCAAATTATTCCGAAGGCCGATCCCAATGACTTTTACGCGTTTGATTATGTTCTCTCAATGATTTCTGCGGGAACCGGAGATTCTCCACTAACTACCGCTCATAGATTTGTTTTTTCCAATATCATCTTGGATTGCAGCGCTTCGGTAACAGCGTTTACGATACATATTGATACCATAAATGAACAAACCGGAGCCGCAAGTCAGGCGCTTGTGGAAGGAGCCTTTACGCTAAACGGGGTGGATCTGCAGCAGTACAGAACGATTACCGAACCGATTGTTGGGTATGGAAGCATAGCGTTCGTAGGTTGCTTAACAGCCGGAACCGGCGGCGGTATTTTTGCGAAAGACGGCAGGAACATCACGGTAGAGGATTGCAATATTATTAGCTCCAGCAGTGCTACACTGGGTGTTCATCCTGGTTATGAAGGCTCCGCTCAGATAATAAATTCTGATGTTTCTAACGGTGATATTCGGGTCAGTTCAATTTCAAACTATTCTTTTCCCCGCATTAACGTGGAAATTCGGGACTGCAATGTAACAGGCGGCGGGGTTGGCGTGGTGGGAAGAATATGCCGAATTGAAAATGTGAATATCGACTGCGGCAGTATGGATACCGGGTTGGGAATAGGCAATTACTATTCTGTGGATATAATAAATGTGTCGGTTACTGACGCGGATTGGGGCATTAGTCTTCGAAATGACGTAGACCTTGTCGGTGTTATCAATATCGAGGACTCTACAATAAAGTCAAGCTATTCAACGGGAGAAGGGATACTCCTCTATTCCTTTCTGAATCCCGGAAGGCGAGATAAGTTGACTAAAATGACTTTGAAGAATACGGAAATCAGCGGCTTTAGAGATGGAATATGGGGGGCTTATACCACTTATTCTGACAGCGGAATAAAGGAATGCTGGGATTATGTGTCCGCAGATATTATCGATTGCGATATACACGACAATGAATATGGAATTTTCGGATTGCGTGAAGTCAATATTTTTTCCTCTAAAATAAGGAATAACACGAAAGCTGGTATTGTGATAAACAATGCGCCTATTTCTGTAACAGATTCAGAGATAACAGGAAATGGAAGTGCTTCCTCTCAAGAAAACGGAGGAATTGTTTATAAAGCGTTCGTAAGGGAAGAAACGCAAGTACCTTTGGTTTTCACAAATACTAAGTTTATTGGAAATAAAACAGGAAAGGACGGTGGAGCAATATACTTGCCATCAGGTTATCCAACTGCTACAATTTCTAATTGCCTATTTGAGGATAACATGGCAGTTAGGCGTGGAGGAGCGATTTTTAGTGTTGATTATTCTTCTTGCATTTTTACAGATAATAAAACGGAGTTTCGCAGAAATGTAGCATCAACAGCATACAGCGTTCCCCCTAATATAACAAAATTGTATAGCAATATAAAATTTGCTAGTACTAGCGTTTCTGCGCATGCGTTAAATAATTATGATGTTGGATATTGGGCTGCCTATGAGGGTGCCACAGTAATACCAACGATAGCTTCTTTAATACCACCTGAAAAAGTGTTGGTTCCTCTTGGCACCACTGCGGAGGAGCTGCAATCCATTTTGGAATCCAGCCGCCCGAAGGTTAAGGGTGTTTTGAACAACGGTACTACAGTAAAAGATATCCCCGTTATTTGGAGCGTAGCGGAATCTGAGTATTCGGGGGAAAGCTGTGCAGCATACACTATTCACGGGAAGCTTAACCTGTCTGGAATAGATTATGCCAATCCTTTGTCTTTAACTGCTGATGTTACTGTTTATGTTGGGTCTATCGTTGTTGACGTTTTGCCATTGGAAAAGTTTCCAGTAAATCATTATAATACAGCTACAAGTGATGCGCAAACCTTACTGGAACAGGAACACCCTAAAGTGTGGATAAAATTAAGTAATGGCGAAGACGAAAAAGTGTCTGTAATATGGAATGTTGAAGGTTCAGATTATAAAGGCGATGCCCGCGGAATATATACGGTTTATGGAGATCTGGATTTAACCGAAATAAATACCTTCTTTAACCCAGAGGGATATCAGGCGGAAATTGAAGTGGAAGTACCGCCAAATCCAGACTTAGAAATTATCTCTGTTGAAGATTCCCTACCGATAACCGTAAAACAATATGCCATGCTTTCCAATGAGGAGAATAAAACCACAGAATTTGGTCCGCCTACTATTTATCCGAAGCTCCCGGAAAAAGTGACCGTAAATTTGTGGAACGATAAAACAGCCGAGCTGCCTGTAAAATGGAATGTGTGGGAATGTGATACTACTCAAGTCAAAGAACAAACGATTAAGGGGTACCCTGTTTGTGCCGGAACGGAATATTGGACTTCAAACGATGAGATACATGGTAATTTGAAAATTACCGTAAAAGCCTGCGATTATATGTTCATCGATGCCACAGTTCCCGATATTTCTTTAGAGGTCTTGCCGGGAACCACCGTGGAAGAACTGAACGCTCTGCTGAAGGAAGAGGGCAGCCATGAATTCCCCTTGCATCTGTTTGATCTGGATTCAGGAGACCAGATGATCACCTTCTATCCGCTTACCCTGAAGGAGGAGCATTGTCCCAATTATCAAAAGGATGTTCCCGGCGAGTATGAGCTTGTGATCCCCTGGCCGGACAACATTCTTCCTCCGGAAGAAGGAGAACTGCCGGAGCTCAAGGTGACGGTTCATGTTTCCGAGCCTCTGGAAATCATTGATGTAGAGCTGGAAACGATCCGCCCGTATCAAAGCGTTCCAGTTGGCCATGAAAGTTTCCCCAGCATTCCTTCTCAAGTCAATGTGATATTGGAAGGCGGAATGAAAATCCCCGTGGACGTAGTGTGGGATTGGAGCGCCTACAATGCAGACCTTGCGGCGGAGCAGCTTATTATCGGGGAACTGGTAAATCTTCCCAGCAAAGCTAAACAGCCGGAGGGACAGGAATTCACTGGAAAATTGAAAGCAGCTGTGATTCCTGTTGCCTATGAGCTCACGGCGCTGCTCAGCGATGATCCCCTCGTGGCGGACGCCGGTTTGACCCTATCGGAAATCACACAGATTTTGCAGCCGGTTTTGACCTACCAAATCAAGAGCGTTACGGAAGGAATCAGCTTAACGTTGACCAGAGATGTGGCGGTTTCCTTGGAAGATGAGAAAAACCCGCAGTATGATCCCATGGACGCTTATGAGGATTTTGTGACAGGAACATTGGATTTACCGGATAATATTACTTATGCCCCTGACAGTGAGCTGGATATGATACCGCTTTTCACCTTCCCGGTGGAAATTCTGGAATATGTACCGTGTACCGTAATTGCCAGAGAAGGCACGGATTTTGCGGATATTCCCAATAAACCCGCTTCTGTCACTGCAAAGCTTTCCTCCATTGGCCCGGACGGCCAGAACAAAACAGTGGCTATTTCCGTAAACTGGGGTACTGGGGAAGGGTATCAGCCCTATCCTGCCGATTTGACAGACGACACCTGTGTTGGAGTAGATGTGGAAGGAACTCTTGTCAATAAGCCTCGTTACATTGCCGCCACAAGGAAAAAACCGGTTTTGACGGTATCTGTCTGCCGGGAATTTGATATAGAAGAGCTTTCGCCGGGCAGAATTCCGGGAACAGGGGAGTTGGAAGTGCCGCTGGGGGCAAGCCTGGAGGATATCTATGGCAGGCTGGAGCAGCATACTGTACAGCTCACTCTGAAAAGCACAAATGGGGTGTTAAGCCAGCAGGACGTGAGCTTTGAATTGTGCACGAAACAAAACCCTGATTATGATCCCGCCATGGAGGAAACCGGCTCTTGTGCTTTGGTTGCCCATCTTCTGCACGCTGATAATATCAAGAACCCCAAAGGCTTGCAATTAGAGATCCATATCAAGACAATGACCTATGATATCTCCACGGCGAAGGTTACAACGATCAAGGGAATCGCAAAAGGCACAGCCTTTGAAGACCTTCCTTTGCCGGAAGCCGCCGGAGCGGTACGGGACGATGGGGAAACGGAATTCCTTTCCACAACCTGGGACAACAGCAAGTATAATTCCGCTAAACTGGGCGGGCAATTTATCAACGGTACTTTCAATACGCCGCTGCCTCTCCACCTGAAAAACCCGGATAACCGCCAGCCAAAGGCGTACATTACCATCGTAGATACGGCAGCCACGGTTCTTTCCATGGAGCAGGTGTTTGAAAAGGCGGCAGGCCCAAAGAGAGTCAAAGCAAAAACGGAAGAAATACCAGGGTACGTGGAACACAAGTATTTGTTGAAACTTCAGTATAAAGATGGTACGATAAAAGAAGAAGTGATTTCTCTGTATTCAGAGGAAAAGTGATTGAAAGACACAACTGGAAATACGTCTCACGGTGAGACGTATTTCCAAACACAAAAAGGCAGGCAGGAAATACCAGCACTATTTCCTGCCCGTTCCTTTTGAAAGCTCTCTTCCTTATCCCCCAGCAACTATCCCAAAGGTGATTTTATGAAACGCTTACTTTCTATTTTGCTTATTTCTGTTCTGATACTACCACAAGGTCTTTTTGTATTTGCACAGGAGCAGGCGGCACAAAGTGAACTACGGCCAAAAGAGCATATTCCTTGTTGTAACACAGATATAGAGTTGGCAGAAAAATTACATTCCTCTTTGCTTCAGAGCAATTCTGCTAATTTCATTGAGAAGAACCAAGAGAAAAAAGCCGCTGTTGAACAATTAAGGCATGCTCACCCTTTGCCGTCTACAGGAAAAGTGAAAGCGCTTATTCTTCCCATAGAGTTTTCGGATCATAAAGTGGCCGATTGTCAAGAAGCTTACAATAGTATACCGCGCCTTTTCTTTGGTGCGTATGATCCCAACAAGAAAGTGTGTGAACAATCGCTGAGAGCGTTTTACCATTATCAGTCATACGGGAAGTTAAACATTACCGGCGATATTTTAGATGTGTATACCGCGCCGGAAGAATTGTATTTCTATTCAGATAATCTTGATAATTGGAGTGCTCTTGTGAAAGAGGCTTTGGACTATAACGTTGCGCAAGGGCTTGATTTGAATGAGTATGATAGCAATAAGGATAACGTTTTAGACTGTCTGATAGTAGAATTTGCACTTCCTACAAAGTTTCTTTGGGAGTTAGGACATCAAGCTTTAGGTCCACAAGCGTTGGGTTTGGATTATGTGTCTAATAATGTTAAAGTGAATTTTTATGTAGTTGAGCCAATGAGCACTACCACTGTTACTACTATTCATGAAATAGGACATCTATTGGGGCTAAAGGACAATTATATCTATCGCCCTCCTTACTCTTACTGCTATATAGATAAGAATTTAGACGAAGTAATGGGAAGTGGAGACAATTACTTTAATGCTTATTACAAATGGTTGCTTGGCTGGATCGAGCCTGAGATATTGACCTGTGAAGGGTTGACTGGAGATCTGGAGAAAGAAATAGACTTATATGCGGTGGAATCACTCACAAATCAGCCGGAAGATGCGAATAGAGCTGTGGTTCTGGTACCAGATCCTCTTTTACTTCCTTTTACGGAATTCTATATAGCGGAGTATCGGTCGGGAGGTATGGGAGAAAACTACTGGGGGGAAGACTTTTTCTCAGATTCACCAGGGATAGTAATTTGGCATTGTGATACAACCCTCACTGGTTCAAGGCAATATAAGAATAGCATGAGTTATATTGTACCCGTCTATAAGAGCGGAAGAATTAGAGATCTTGATGTAAAGCTTAATCTTTATGACGACAGCGATGTATATTCAACTGGAGACACATTTACCTCTCAAACTGTACCTAACAGCGACTTTTACGATGATATCTACACAGGTGCGTATTTGAAGGTAGAAAGCATCACGCCGGAAAAGGCTGTGATAAAGGCAGGATTTCGTGATCCGGATATTGTTCCTATTCCGGAATTGGAGATCGTACAAAGCCACACAGCGATTCGGAAGGGGACTTCCTTGGAAGTTGCAATTACAGCTAAATGTAACGGTGAAATTATTCCTGGCTCACCTGATATTATGTGGGATTTCGTTATAAGCCATAATAATACGCCGAAAATAATTGCAAACGGAACCTTTAATGAATCGTTTTTGAGGCTAACGGGAATGCGCAGAACTTCAGAATCCTTTTTTCTAATAATTCCTGGAAGGGCTTATAGCGATTCTTTAACCGGAGACGGAATCTTCCGTTATATCATTCCAGACGGCGTGATTTCCTATCACAACATGTATTCCCGTGAGGTAGTTTCTGATATCGTTTATGTAGACAACACCCCGCCAGAGATAGAACTGCAAAGCTCTTCTCCACAAATCATAGAATGCGGAGAATCCTATACCGAGCTCGGAGCAGTAGTAACAGACAATTTAGACCCGGATATCAAAGCGGGAAAGCTGGACGGCAAACTTGAAATAGACGCCTCCCAGGTAAACACAGCAAAGTGCGGAACGTATACCGTAACCTACACCGCTACCGATCACGCAGGCAATGAAACCACCGTGGAGAGGGAAGTTATCGTACAGGACACGACAGCGCCTACTGCTACTGTAAGCTATTCCACTACCCAGCCCACCAACGGAGATGTAGTAGCTGCCATTACCCCCTCAGAACCGGTTACTGTGACAAATACTGAAAACGGCAGCTTGAGCCATACCTTCACCAAAAACGGCAGCTTCACCTTTGAATTTGAGGACGAAGCTGGAAACAAGGGCACAGCTACCGCTACCGTAAGCAATATCGATAAGTCCCTGCCTACAGGAACCATAAGCTATGATATCACTGGTCCTACCAATCAAGATGTTACCGCTACTCTAACAGTAGACTCCACTATCACAATCCTTAATAACAGCGGCAGCAATACCCATGTGTTTGCAGAGAACGGAAGCTTTGAATTCGAGATTCAAAACGCCGCAGGAACAAAAGGCACAGTAGCCGCCTCAGTTACCTGGATCGATAAAGAAGCGCCCACCGCCACCATAACGTATTCCCCCCACAAGCTGACGAACCAGGACGTGATTGCTGCCATTACTCCATCAGAAGAAGTAACGGTAACAAGTGACGGAGGCCTGAGCCACACCTTCCCAGAAAACGGCAGCTTCACCTACGAGTTTGAAGATGAAGCAGGAAATAAGGGGTCAGCTATCGCCACGGTGGACTGGATCGATAAAGAGCCGCCGGTGATCACCCTGCTGGGAGAGAACCCTCTTACAATTAAGCTGGGGGAAGTATACGAAGAGCCGGGCGCGGAAGTGGCAGATAACCAGGATACGGAGATACAAAGCAAGCTGGAGATCGACGCCTCTGAATTAGATACTGAAACGGCTGGAACCTACACAGTGAGATACAGCGCCACTGACAAAGCGGGAAATCTTACGGAGATAACCCGCACGGTAAAGGTGGAAAAACCGGAAGAACCAACGCCGCCCACACCGCCTAATCCTCCGATTTTCATACCGCCAGACCCGCCTGTTGTTGAATTACCCTTTACCGATGTTTCGGAAAGCAGCTGGTACTATGAAGCTGTAAAGTTCATGTACGAGCAAGGGTTAATGGCCGGTACGGGAGAAACCACCTTCTCACCCAATACGGCCACTACCAGAGGCATGATCGCGGCAATTCTATACCGCCTGGAGGGAAACCCGGAAACCGACGCGTCTATGTCGTTTACCGATATAGACCCCGGAGAATACTATTCCGAAGCCATCGCCTGGGCGGCGGAGCAGGGAATTGTGGCCGGGTACAGCGAAACCCTGTTCGGCCCGGACGATCCCGTTACCAGAGAGCAGCTGGTCAGCATGCTGTACCGCTATGCGGGAAGTCCGAAAACTACCGAAAATCTGGAAGCCTTCACAGACAGCAAAAAAGCCAGCAAGTACGCAAAACCGGCCCTTTGCTGGGCAGTGGAAACCGGGATTCTCTCCGGGAAGGGAAACGGAATTCTCGATCCCCAAGGGAAAGCCACAAGGGCTGAAGTGGCTTCGGTGCTGATGAGGTATTGTGAAAAAATAGGCTGAACCAGCCCACGAAATGTTCAAGATCATAAAAAGGCCGTTGCAGAAATGAACTGCAACGGCTTTTTTATGATCTTGACAGCGATATAACGGCTACTCCGCCTGAGGCGCCGCTTCGAACTGCTTTTTCTTTTCCGGGTGCTTAAACCAATGGAGCAGGAAGAAGAAGGAAGGAATCAGCCCCAGCACCCAGCCGATGGGAGCGGCCATCCAAATGCCAAGATATTCCGCCATGCCGATACTGCCGAAAGCAAAGGGCAGCAGCAGCGAAAGCCCGATCTTCGAGGCCAGCTCCACAACGCTGGAGACTAAGGTGATGTTTACCTGTCCCACCCCGCGCAGGGTGGAATTGACCGCCCAAATGGCCCCCAGCGCCACAAACAGTACCGCCTGAATACGGGTCAGGGAAATGGAGGCGTCCAGTACAAAGGGGTTCGCCTCCTTCATAAACAGCGGGGCCAGGAGCGGGGCAAAAATCAGCATAATTACCGTGGAAACAAGAGCCAGGCCTCCGATAAGAAGCAGTCCCTTTTTTAAGCCGGTTTTGACACGCTCATATTGCCTTGCGCCGAAGTTCTGGCCGGAATAAACAGAAAAGGAGAAGGCCAGATTGGAGAAGGAAACGGTAGCCAGCTGCTGCACCTTGCTGCCAATGGTGTAAGCCGCCATAACGTCCGCGCCATGGGAATTGATGACAGAGGTAATGATCATATCCCCTACGCACAACACGGCGCTCTGCACACACATGGGGATCCCAATGCGAAAATATTCCCGCAGTATTTTGCCGTCGAACCGCCAGGCTTCTTTATCGGGACAAAGCTTTTTATATTTTTTCAGCATGTAGGCGCTGCATAAAACGGCGGAGGCGATCTGGGAAATCACTGTGGCCCAGGCCACGCCGTCTATGCCGCGGTGGAATGCCAGTACAAAAAGGAGATCCAGCGCCACATTGAGAAGCGAGGAAAAAATCAGAAAATAAAGGGGAGTTCTGGAATCGCCAATGGCCCGCAGTGCAGAGGTGGAGGCATTATAGGCGATTTGCCCGATGGAAAGGCCGCCTACGATCTGAATGTAAAGCACCGCCTGGTCTATGGTTTCGGAAGGAGTCTGCAAAAGCTCCATGATGGGGCGGGCGCCGAAAAAGGAGAAGAGGCCCAGAATCAGCCCAGACGCAAGGGTGAGATAATAGGCGTGGGCCACAGCTTTTTTCATAAGCCCTTCCTGACGGGCGCCTTCCGCCTGAGCCAGAATAACAGAGATCGCGTTGGTGACGCCCTGACCCATCATCATCAGGAAAAAGATGGTGGTGGCTGCGGAGCCCATGGCGGAAAGGGCATTGAGATCTACAAATTTTCCGACCACCCAGGTATCCACCAGATTATACAGCAGCTGGAAAATACCGCCGATCCACATGGGGATCGCGAAGAGAACCAGCAACCTGGTGGGGTTCCCTTGGGTCATGTCTAAATTTTTTTGTTTTGTACTCATAAGTCTATAGTCCTTTCAAAATAGAGTGCTCGTAATAGAAGAACAGAAAAAGCGTCCTTATTGCGTTCCGATGGGGAAGGGCAGCTGCTCCAGGGTCATTCGCTCCAAGCCCTTTTGATAGTCCCGCCTGAAATCTCCCGCCGGGGAAAATTCAGGACAGTGCTGGGGGCCTACCAGGGCGGACAGCCGGGCTTCTACCGACCTGAGTTGTTCTTCCCTGATATAATCGCTGGCGATCGCCAAATGGTGAGGGGCCAGAATGGTAAGATAGGGGAGGAGCGTGGTAAAAAGAGCCTCCTCTATGGCCTCGGAGTTTTCCGGGTCCATATGAAACCAGCCGGAATTGTAAGGCGGGGGCAGCATTTCACCGGCAAACCGGCCTTTTCCCAAGTGCAGCTTGCCGTTTAAGTAAACGGCGGAACCGCCGTAGGTTCCCCGCATCAGGTAGAGGTAGGCCAACGTTTTTTGGGGGCCGATCCCGTTGTGCTCCGCATAGCCCATGGCGGCAAGGTTCACGTCGTTTTCCACCTGAATGGGGAGCCCGGTTTTCTGCCGCAGCACTTCCAATGCTTCCAGGGAAAGATACTCAGCCCCTTTCCCCTTGTGCAGATATTCCCCAAAACCGATGCCGGGTAAACCGATGCCGATAGCGCCTACCGGCTCCCGAACCCGGAGCAGGCGGTTCAGATATTCCAGGGTCTCTTCGTAGCCCAAACAGGCGGCGGGACGTGTTTCTTCCCAAACAACCTCGCCGTACAGATTGATCAGGACAGCCCGAAAGCGGTATTCCGTTTTTTCAAAGCCCACGGAGAGCAGCAAAGCGTACTGGCGGCAAGCGTGATAGGAATATACCACGGCGGGCCTTCCCCTGGCGGACGGGATCTTTTCAGCCTCCAGCGCTTCCCCGGTTTCCAAAAGCTGGGAAAGCAGGCTGCCCATGGTAACGTTGCTGATGCCCGTGGCGGCACTGAGCTGCTGGCGGGTAGCCTGCCGCAGCTCAAATAGCTGCTTGCGCACAAGATTCAGGTTGTGTTCCTTTACCAGTTCCGGACGATTGATGGATTCCAAGAAATCCCTTCTTCCTGTTATTTAGTATTCTTAATTAAGTTTCCTAAATTATAAAACCCATAGCCGCGGTTGTCAAGAAAAATTTTCGGAGACAGGCAGGAAAAGCGAAACATTGAAAAAGGAAACGCCGGACGGAGAACACAAGTAGCAATGAGAAATTAGCAATGAGCAGTGAAAGGGAAAGAGTGTGCAATAAATTGTAGTTTAGCACACAGTTCTCCACTGTCATTCTGAGGAACGAAGTGACGAAGAATCTTGTCCTTAATTCCAGGACAAAAGGGCAAAGAACGGGATTCTTCACTTCGTTCAGAATGATAGATGGGGAGTAAGCGGTGCACCCGTAAATTCCAATTTATCGAACTATGCTCTTGCCTTTCTAATTGCTCATTTCTTATTGCTCATTGCGCATAGCGGTACCATCACCGTCTAGCATCCAGAATCCAGCATCCAGAATCTATCTTGACTTCTCCGCGCTTTTATGGTAAAACAAAGTCAAAGGAAAAAGACCGTGACGGAGACAGGTCGAGGCGCGGGAAAGCTGCAGAGAGCCGGCGGGAAACGGAAAGGCCGTTTCATGGTGCGAGCCGGTGCGAGTATCCGTGGAAAGCAGGTTCCTCGATATCCCTCCCAAGTCGCAAGCTGAAAGGCGGCCCTTGGCCTCTTAGTAGGGGAGACGGCACCCCGCCGTTACCGGGGCCCATATTGATGGATATCGGGTGGTATAGCGAAGCTGCGGCTTTCGTCCCGTCATCGGGGCGAAGGCCCTTTTTATGCGGTAATTTTGGAAAGGAAGGATCGGTATGAGCAAGTACAGGGAGGTCTCCACCAATCTGAATTTTGTGGAGCGGGAAAAGGAAACGGAGCAGTTCTGGCGGGAAAACCATATTTTTGAAAAAAGCATGGAGCAGCGGAAAAACGATCCCGTCTATACCTTCTATGACGGCCCGCCAACCGCCAACGGCCGTCCCCATATCGGCCATTTGCAGACCCGTGCCTTTAAGGACCTGTTCCCCCGGTTCCAGACTATGAAGGGCAACCTGGTACCCAGAAAGGCCGGCTGGGACACCCACGGCTTGCCGGTGGAGTTGGGCGTGGAAAAGCTTCTCGGCATCAACGGCAAGGAGCAGATCGAGCATTACGGCATTGCGCCCTTTATCGATAAGTGTAAGGAAAGCGTATGGGAATATAAGGGAATGTGGGAGGATTTCTCCCGCTCCGTAGGCTTTTGGGCCGATATGGACGATCCCTATGTCACCTATGACAACAGCTTTATCGAGTCCGAATGGTGGGCCTTAAAGCAGATCTGGGAGAAGGGGCTGCTGTATAAGGGCTTTAAGATCGTGCCCTACTGCCCCCGGTGCGGCACGCCCCTTTCCTCTCACGAGGTGGCCCAGGGCTATAAGGACGTGAAGGAGCGTTCCGCCGTGGCTAAGTTCCGGGTGAAAGGGGAGGACGCCTTCATTCTCGCCTGGACCACCACCCCCTGGACGCTGCCCTCCAACGTGGCGCTGTGCGTCAACGCCGGGGAGGACTATGTAAAGGTTTCCTCCAAGGGAGAAACCTATTATCTGGCCAGGGCCCTGTGCGATACCGTGCTGGGAGAAGGCGAGTATGAAATTTTGGAGGAGTACAAGGGCTCGGACCTGGAGCACAAGGAATATGAGCCCCTGTTCGATTTTGTAAGCCCCAAGGAAAAGTGCTGGTACGTGGTGTGCGACGATTACGTGACCCTGACAGACGGCACCGGCGTGGTTCATATTGCCCCGGCCTTCGGCGAGGACGACGCCAAGGTGGGCAGAAAATACGGCTTGCCCCTGGTGCAGTTGGTGGACGGCCAGGGAAAAATGACCGCCGAAACCAAATGGGCGGGCACCTTCTGCAAGGACGCGGACACCCCCATTTTGCAGGATCTGGAGGAGCGGGGCCTGTTGTTCTCCGCGCCCAAATTCGAGCACAGCTATCCCTTCTGCTGGCGGTGCGATACGCCGCTGATCTACTATGCCAGAGAATCCTGGTATATTAAAATGACCGATGTGCGCGAAGAACTCATCCGGAATAACAACACGGTAAACTGGCTGCCCGAAAGCATCGGTAAGGGCCGGTTTGGGGACTGGCTGGAAAATTTGCAGGATTGGGCCGTCAGCCGAAACCGCTACTGGGGCACGCCTCTGAATATCTGGGAATGCGAATGCGGTCATCGCCACGCTGTCGGCAGCATTCAGGAGCTGCGGGAGCTGTCGCCCAACTGCCCGGAGAACATTGAGCTGCACCGCCCCTATGTGGACGAGGTGACCATCACCTGTCCTCACTGCGGCAAGCAGATGAAGCGCGTGCCGGAGGTGATCGACTGCTGGTTCGATTCCGGCTCCATGCCCTTCGCCCAGCACCATTACCCCTTTGAAAACAAGGAACTGTTCGAGCAGCAGTTCCCGGCGGACTTTATCTCCGAGGCGGTAGACCAGACAAGGGGCTGGTTCTATACGCTGCTTGCCATTTCCACCCTGCTGTTCCACAAGGCGCCCTATAAAAATGTGCTGGTGCAGGGCCTGGTGCAGGACGAAGAGGGCAAGAAGATGAGTAAGTCCAAGGGCAACGCTGTGGAGCCCATGGAGGCCCTGCAAAAATTCGGCGCGGATTCCCTGCGCTGGTATTTCTATACCAACTCTGCCCCCTGGCTTCCCAGCAAGTTCCATGAAAAGGCCGTCATAGAGGGCCAGAAGAAGTTTTTCTCCACCCTTTGGAACACCTATGCCTTTTTTGTGCTGTATGCCAATATCGATGAATTCGATCCCACGAAATACCGCCTGGACGATTGCAAGCTGACGGTGATGGACCGCTGGCTGTTGTCCCGGCTGAATACCACGGTACGGGAAGTAGACAGGAATCTTTCTGCCTATGCCGTGCCGGAGGCCGCCAGGGCGCTTCAGGATTTTGTGGACGAAATGAGCAACTGGTACGTTCGCCGCAGCCGGGAGCGCTTCTGGGTACAGGGCGAAACGGAGGATAAGACCGCCGCTTACATGACGCTGTATACCACTCTTGTCACCGTGGCAAAGCTGGCGGCTCCCATGGTCCCCTTTATGAGTGAGGAGATCTATCGGAACCTGGTGTGTTCCGTAGATCGAAGCGCTGCGGAAAGCGTTCATCTCTGCGAGTTCCCTGTTTGCGAGGAAACCCGGATCGACAGCGCCCTGGAAGCCGATATGGACGAGGTGCTGAAGGTGGTCACCCTGGGCCGCGCCGCCAGAAATCTTTCCAACCGGAAAAACCGCCAGCCTCTGCAAACGCTGTATACTGACGCCCGCTCCGATTTGGGCGAGCTGTACCGCCATATCATTTTGCAGGAGCTGAACGTAAAAGAGCTTTCTTTCCTCAGCGATTTGTCAGATCTGATCGCCTATACCTTCAAGCCCCAGCTTCGTCTTCTGGGCCAGAAATACGGCAAGCAGATCGGCGAGATCAGAACCGCCCTGCAAAATCTGGACGGCGCGGCGGCCAAGAAAGAACTGGATCAAACCGGCGCTCTGAAGCTTTCCCTTTCCGGTGGAGAGATCTCCCTGACCGAGGAAGAGCTGCTGATCGAAACCGCCCAGAAGGAGGGCTTCACCTCTGTTTCCGACCGTGGGCTCACTGTGGCGCTGGATACGAACCTGACCGAGGCCCTGATCGAAGAAGGCTTTGTCCGGGAGATCGTTTCCAAACTTCAGTCCATGCGGAAGGACGCGGGCTTTGTGGTCACCGATCACATTGAGGTGTTCCAGAGCGGCAGTAAGAAGATCGAAGAAGTCCTCAGGAAAAACGAAGCCGCCATTTTGGGAGACGTGCTGGGAGAAGCCTGCCATTACGGCGAGCTTTCCGGCTACACCGCCGAGTGGGACGTAAACGGCGAAAAAACCAGCTTCGGTGTGAAAAAGATTTGAGGAGGCAGCGGCAATGATGTATCCTTTTCTAACTTTGCCAGATGGCACGGAGATTGTTCATTCGGAAGCTCAAATGATTGATGGAAAAGAACAGGTCAAGGTTTATGTGGAAAAGCCGTGTGAGGGCGGATTTAAATCTGCCGTATGCAGCCTTCCGGAGTATCGATGGACGGGGATTCAGGGGTTTGACCAACAGGAGATGGAGAAAATTCATGAAATTGTTTCGTCCTCCGCACATTTGCTGATCCGTTTTGCCCGGGAAGGAGGAGTGGAGGGGAATGCCTCAAATTTTTAAGATAGGCGGTTATAGGGCGTGTTTACACAAACGGTAGCACGCAGCTTTTGGCAAAATTTTGTCATCTTCGGCGATAAAAATTCTTGAAGTACGGGAGTACATCTGCAAATTTTTATCTTGAAGCTGGCAAAATTTTGCTCAAAATCCGTATCCTCCTGTTTGTGCGAACACGCCCGGGTTTACTTCTGGGCGAATGAAAACATTCCCTTGGAGCCCGTTCACGTTCATGTAATAAAGGGAAAGCCTACCGGGAATGCTACCAAAATATGGATCACAAAAGCCGGACGTTGCTTGTTGTGTCATAACCATTCTCAAATTCCCCCTCGTACTCTGCGAAATTTGATGGACGTAATTGAAATTCGTGTTTTAGATGTTATCAATAAGTGGCAGGAGTATTTTGGAGAAATTGAGTACTACTGCTGAATACCAAAAACTTTTATAGTTGATCGATATGTGCTTGCACGATCTTACTAAAAAATTCCCCGGCGGAAATGCTTTTCCGGCCGGGAAATTTTTTGTTGTTTCAGCGAAACCATTTGCTTGTTTTGTTGTCTTTAGAGGTGAAAAGGCTTTTTCATATCCTACGGAGAGGAGGAAAAACATGACGGATCAGGAGATCGTTTCTCTGTACCAGCAGCGCAGGGAAGCTGCCATAGCGGCTACCGAGGAAGCCTATGGAGGCTATTGCCGTGCTATTGCATACCACATTCTGCGCAATGAAAGCGACGCCAGGGAATGTGTAAACGATGCCTATTTGGCGCTGTGGCAGGCTATTCCGCCCGCCTGCCCGGAGCAGCTGAAGGCTTTTTTGGGAAAAACCGTTCGGAATATCGCCCTGAACCGCGCAAAGCTTTCCGCCCGGAAAAAACGGGGAGGCGGCCAAAGGGAGCTGCTGCTTTCCGAGCTGGAGGAATGCGTTCCCGCCGTGGTCAGCGTGGAGCAGGGGGCGGAGGATCGCGCTGTCACACAGTGCCTGGAACGCTTTCTGTACGCCCAGCCCGAAGAAAAGCGCCTGGTGTTTCTGCGCAGGTACTGGTATGCCGATTCCCTGCGGGAGATCGCCCGGGCATACGGTATGAGCCAGGGAAAGGTGAAATCCATGCTGTTTCGTATGAGAAAAGAATTGCGGGAATATCTTGCGAAGGAGGGAATAGAGCTGTGAAAGAAGAAAACAGAAAAAGTGAAAGGCTGCTGCGGGCCATGGGAGGGCTGAACAACGGCCTGGTGTTGTCCGCCGCGGAGGAAAAGAAAAGGCCCCTGGGCTTTCGCAGGCCGCGGTGGGTGATCGCGGTCGCTGCCGCGCTGGTACTGAGTCTGGCGGTTTGCGCGGGAGCCGCCGGAGGAAGAATTTATGAACTGGCCGATTTGTTCTCTCCGGCGTTTGCCGGATATCCGGAAGGAACCGGGCCGGAGCTGGAGCTGCTGGAAAGGCTGGGCCAGCCGGTGGGGGTCAGTGTGGAAAGCAGCGGCGTCACCGTTACGGTAAGGTCTGTACTGAGAGACCGCCACACCTGTGTAGCGGTGCTCAGCGTTTACAAAAAGGGCCTGGACGGGAACGAGCTGTCCTTTGACTGGAGTCGGCTGGAAATAGGCGGCTCCCGCGCCTTGGAGGGCGGCGGCGCCGGTGTAAGCGACCAGCTTTCGGGAGACGACACGCTGGAGTATGTGATCACTTGGCAGGAAGCAGAACCGATCCCCACGGGAGCTATGGAGCTTACTCTGGAAAATCTGGTGCTGAATCCCCACAGGCTTTTCCGGGAAAGCAGGATCGAGGACAGCTGGAAGCTATCTTTTTCTGTGGAGGCACAGGACTTGTCTCTCAGCCTGCCCGCCGGCCAGCACGTGACCATAGAAGGGGAAGAAGCCGTTTTGGAAGAAATCACACTTTCTCCCTTATCTCTGGCCGTAGGCTATACCGTAGAAGGGGAGGTGGAGCTCTCCCGCCGGGAGAACCTGGAATTCACCATCACGCTGAAGGACGGCACAGTGCTTTCCAGCACTCAGCAGCAGGAAAGTGCCGGACTGCTTTCCTCCACGATGGGGATTTCAGAGCCCCGGGAAGAATGCTTCCAATGCTTTTACACAGCGGCGTTCGCGCGGTTAGTATCTTTAGAGGAAGTGGAGTCGCTTGTCATTGAGGGAGAAAAAATTCCCTTACCCAAGGGCAATTAGAAATTAGCAATGAGGAATGAGCAATTAGAAAGGCAAGGGCAAAGTTCGCTAAATTGGAATTTAGCGGTTATCTGCACACCACCCTCCTGTCATTCTGAGCGAAGCGAAGAATCTCGTCCTTCACCCTTTTCCCGGAATCGAGGACGAGATTCTTCGTCACAGCGTTCCTCAGAATGACAGTGGGGAACTGTTCTATAAATTGGAATTTAGCGGTTATCTGCACACCACCCTCCTGTCATTCTGAACGAAGTGAAGAATCTTGTCCTTCGCCCTTTTCCCGGAATAAAGGTCGGGATTCTTCGTCACTATGTTCCTCAGAATGACAGTGGGGAACTGTTCTATAAATTGGAATTTAGCGGTTATCTGCACACCACCCTCTTGTCATTCTGAGCGAAGCGAAGAATCTCGTCCTTCACCCTTTTCCCGGAATAAAGGTCGGGATTCTTCGTCACTATGTTCCTCAGAATGACAGTGGGGAACTGTTCGGTAAATTGGAATTTAGCGGTTATCTGCACACCACCCTCCTGTCATTCCGAGCGAAGCGAAGAATCTCGTCCTTCTCCCTTTTCTCGGAATCAAGGACGAGATTCTTCGTCACTGCGTTCCTCGGAATGACAAAAGAAGAGGGCTTGCTCTTCTCTAACGACTAACAACTAGTCCGCTAAACTGTAATTTATTGCCCCCTGTTGCCAACATCTGAATCACAAAGGAATCGCCGCAAAACCAAGTGTTTTGCGGCGATTCCTTTGCGCTATTTTTTCTTCACTTCACGGTGTTCAACACTTTGATCCCCCAAATTTCCAGAATGATCCCTTCCTGGTATAGCTGCTTCGAATCTACCGGATTGAGCCGATGGACCTTTTCTGCCGTGTACAGCAGGGCACGGTATTGAACGGTTCCGCCGTCCTTCAAATGGTTCGGAATCGGAATCAGAAGCACCAGTAATAGCAGAACGCAAATCCCGATGATCACTTTCTTTTTCATGGAGGGTTCCCCTTTGCGGATGGTTTTTTATTTTGCTTCCCGGATCTCCCGGATCAGCGCGTTCACATTTTCCTCTGCGGTGGCCCAGCTGGTGCAGATCCGCACGGCGGTATGGACTTCGTCCGTTTTTTCCCAGAAGGAAAACACATAGTTTTCTTCCAAGCGCTTCAGCACATCGTCCGGGAAAATGAAGAACCGCTGGTTGGTGGGGGAAGGGGCATATTCCGGGAAGCCCGCTTCCCGGCAGGCGGCGGTGATTTTTTCCGCCAGCAAATTGGCCCTTTTACAAATCTCAAAATAGGTTCCGTCCGTAAACAGCGCTTCAAATTGCAGTCCCAAAAGCCGTCCCTTCGCGAGCATCGCGCCGTTTTGCTTGATGGCATAACGAAAATCCCTGTCGAGCTCCGGGTTTGTGAGCACCGCCGCCTCTCCAAACAGCGCCCCGCATTTCGTGCCGCCGATGGTGAACACATCGCAGAATTTTGCCATGTCTTCTAAGGTGTATTCCGCCCGGGCGCTGGTAAGCCCATAGCCCATTCTGGCGCCGTCCGCAAAGAGATACAGATCCCACTTTTTGCATGCGTCATGAAGGGCGGCAAGCTCTTCTCTGCTGTACAGCGCGCCGTTTTCCGTGGGCTGAGAGATGTATACCATTTTCGGCTGCACCATGTGCTCCGTGGGAACGCTTTCGCTGTAGTGCTCCGTGCAAAGCCTGTCTACCTGGGCGGCGGTCAGCTTGCCCTCCACCGTGCAGGGAACCGAAAGCACCTTGTGCCCGGTGGCCTCCACCGCGCCGGTCTCGTGAACGTTGATGTGCCCCGTTGCCGGAGAGATCACCCCCTGATGAGGCCGCAGGGCCGCCCGGATCACCGTGAAATTGACCTGAGTACCGCCAATGAAAAAATGTACCCCGGCCTGTTCCGCGCCGCAGGCCTTTCGGATCAGCGCCCTGGCATGGCCGCAGTACAGATCCTCACCGTAGCCGGGGGTCTGGTCTAGGTTGGTTTCGGCAAGGGCCTCCAGGATCTTCGGGTGTCCGCCCTCATTGTAATCGCAGTTAAAATAGATCATAAGGCCGTCTTCCTTTTTGTGATTTTTCCTTATTCTATCATCTGGAGCGGGAAAAGGCAAACCGCTTCGTGAAAAACCCCCTTGGTTTCCATAACTTTTTTTTCGATTTCCTGTTGACAAACCCAGCAGGGCAGTGTATAATGCAAAACGTTGTAAAGAGAAAAACTTTACAGGCAGGCTTCGTGTCGAAACCGCTGGAGAAGGAGAGAGCGCCGTGGCAAAGGATTTGAAGGTATCGTATCTGCTGGATTTTTATGGCGATATGCTCACCGCGCCCCAGCGGGAAATGGTGGAGGCCTACTACAATCAGGATCTCTCTCTGGGGGAGATCGCCCTGGACCGGGAAATTACCCGGCAGGGGGTGCGGGACGCCGTAAAGCGGGCGGAGCAGCAGCTTTTTGAAATGGAAGAGCGGCTGGGCCTGGCCCGGCGCTTCCAGCATGTGCAGGAGGCTTTGACCGCCATCTGCGACTGCGCTTTGAATATTCAGGAAATAAACGCGCAGGCCGGCGGAGTGCCTGGGATCGATGAAAACGCCGCTAAGATCCTGACGCAGGCCCAGGAGATCGCCGACGAGGAATAAGCGGTTCTTAGGAAAGAAAAACACGGCACGGAAAGAAGGGAGGCGCAAGCATGGCGTTTGAGGGATTGGCCGATAAGCTGAGCAATTCGTTTAAGAAGCTGAGAAGCAAGGGAAAGCTGACGGAGGCAGACGTAAAGGAGGCCATGCGCGAGGTGCGCCTGGCCCTTCTGGAGGCCGATGTCAACTATAAGGTGGCAAAGGAATTTACCGCAAAGGTGACGGAGCGCGCTGTTGGTTCGGCAGTGATGGAAAGCCTGACCCCCGCGCAGATGGTGATCAAGATCGTCAATGAGGAGCTCACCTCCCTGATGGGAGGAAGCGAAGAGCGTTTGAAAAGTCCCGCGCACCCGCCTGCTGTTATTATGATGTGCGGCCTGCAGGGTGCCGGTAAAACCACTCATGCGGCAAAGCTTGCCCATACGCTGAAAAGCCAGGGACACAGGCCTCTGCTGGTAGCGGGAGATATTTACCGCCCCGCCGCCATCAAGCAGCTGCAGGTCATGGCGGAAAAGGCGGAAGCCCCTGTTTTCGAGAAGGGGACCCAGGACCCCGTGCTGACCGCGCAGGAGGCGATAAAGCACGCCAAAGATTACGGCAACGACTATGTGATCATCGATACCGCTGGCCGTCTGCAGATCGACGAAGAGCTGATGGACGAGCTGCGCAGGCTGAAGGAAGCGGCGGCTCCCACGGATATTTTGCTGGTGGTAGACGCCATGACCGGTCAGGAAGCCGTCAATGTGGCGAAATCCTTTGACGATCTGCTGGATATCACCGGCGTGATCCTGACAAAGCTGGATGGCGATACCAGAGGCGGCGCGGCCCTTTCCGTCAAGGCCGTAACGGGAAAGCCTATCAAATTTGCCGGTACGGGAGAAAAGCTTTCCGATTTCGAAGTGTTCCACCCGGACCGCATGGCAAGCCGCATTTTGGGCATGGGCGATGTGCTCACCCTGATCGAGGACGCCCAGGCGAAGCTGGACGAAAAGGCGGCGGCCAAAACGGCGGAACGCCTGATGAGCAATAAGCTGGACTTAAACGATATGCTGGAGCAGTTTCAGCAGGTGAAGAAGCTGGGGCCCATCAAGGGAATTCTTTCCAAGCTCCCCGGTATGGGAAACAAGCTGGACGATGTGGAGCTGGATGACCGGATCATGGACCGCACGGCGGCCATTATCCTTTCCATGACGCCCTATGAGCGATCCCACCCCGATGTGTTGGACGCTTCCCGAAAACGGCGGATCGCTGCGGGCTGCGGTCAGAAGGTGGAGGACGTGAACCGTCTCCTGAACCAGTTCCGACAGACCCAAAAGCTGATGAAGCAGTTCGGCGGCAAGGGGAAGCGGCGGAGAATGCCCCCCATGATGGGCGGCGGGTTCCCGGGGCTTTGAGAGAAGCTTTTTTTACAGAAGATCACGGGAATCCCCCGTTGTCTATATATTAAAAATCTAGTACCTGTTTGTTTTGGAAGCTAGAATCAAAAATTGGAGGAAAGAACTATGGCAGTAAAAATCAGACTGAGAAGAATGGGCGCAAAGAAATCTCCCTTTTACCGTATTGTGGTGGCGGATTCCCGCTTCCCCAGAGACGGCCGCTTTATTGAGGAGATCGGCTACTATAACCCCATGGAGGAGCCCAGTGTGGTGAAGGTGGACCCCGAAAAGGCCAAGAAGTGGATCGAGAACGGCGCGCAGCCCACCGATACCGTAAAGGCGTTGTTCAAGAAGCACGGCGTGATCTGATCTGGAAAAACCGTGCACCGCGTTTCCATTGTGTACAGAAAGGGATGAATGCGATGAATATGCAGGAATTGCTGAAGGTGATCGCCTCCGGTCTGGTGGAAAAGCCGGAGCAGGTGTCTGTGACCGTGGAGGAAGCGGAAAGCGGCGCCACCGTATACCATCTGCATGTGGCAGAGGACGATATGGGACGGGTCATCGGCAAGCAGGGCAGGATCGCCAAGGCGATCCGGGTGGTCATGCGTGCTGCCGCTATCCGGGAGAATAAAAAGATCATGGTCGAAATCGACTGACCGAACATAGAACCTGTATTCCCGGTTGTGAATGCGGGTTCCTGAAAATGGGCTGGGCCTTGTTTTCCCCAAAAGCTTTGGAGAAAAGGGCCGCCCTTTTTTAGAACTTGTACCGATAGGCTACATGTGCAGATTTACGAGCGGATTTTACCGGGAACAAGGCGTGAAAACGTAGGAAATCTTGCGATTTTCAAGTTTTTACAACACAGTTCCCGATAAAATCTGCCGAAAAGCTGTACATTTTATTCTATTGGTACAAGTTCTTATTTGCAAGGCGGTCAGAAAGGAAAGTGGGGTGTGGTTTCCGTGCTCAAGCAGTATTTAGAAGCCGGGCGGATCGTGAAAAGTCACGGGGTGCGGGGCGAGCTTTGCCTGGAGCCCTGGGCGGATTCCGCGGAATTCTTGAAAAAGATCAAAAGGTTCTGGTTTGACGAAGGGAAAACCGACGCGGGGTTGATTTCTTCCCGGATCCATCAGGACAGGCTGCTGCTTACCCTGCGGGGGGTGGGGTCTGTGGAACAGGCCGAGGCCCTTCGGGGAAAGCTTCTGTACCTTTCCAGGGAAGACGCTCCCTTAAAACCGGGCACTTATTTCCTTCAGGATCTTCTGGGCCTTGCCGCCGTAGACGCCAACACCGGGAAGCGCTATGGGATCCTTCAGGAGGTGCTTCCCACCGGGGCCAATGATGTGTACCGTATTGTGGACGAGAACGGGAAAGAGTATCTGTTTCCGGCGGTGCCCCACATGATCCGGCGGATCGCCCCGGAGGAGGGCGTGATTGAGCTGCTGCCCATTCCCGGTATTTTTGATGAAGGAGGGGTAGAGGCCTGATGCGGATCGATATTTTCACCCTGTTTCCAGAGCTGTTCCCTCCAGTACTGGGAACCAGCATCGTAGGCAGGGCCAGAAAAAAAGGCGTTTTGCAGCTCTGCTGCCACCAGCTGCGGGATTTTTCCCCGGACGAAAGAAACCGCCGGGTAGACGATACCGTGTTTGGCGGCGGGAAGGGTATGCTGCTTACGGCGGAGCCCTTTGCCAGAGGGATCGACGCCCTGACAGAACATTTGGGAAAACGCCCGCATATACTTTATATGTCCCCCAGAGGGCGGGTGCTTTCTCAGGCGGACGCCAGGCGGCTGGCGGCTCTGGAAAACCTGACTGTTCTGTGCGGGCACTATGAGGGCGTGGACGAGCGGCTTTTGGAGGAGTATGAGGCGGAAGAGATCTCCATCGGGGATTATGTGCTTACCGGAGGCGAGCTGCCCGCCATGATCCTGGCGGACGCCGTCAGCAGAATGCTGCCCGGCGTGCTTTCCGACCAGGAATGCTATACGGAAGAAAGCCATTTTTCCGGCCTTCTGGAATATCCTCAGTATACCCGCCCAGAGGTGTGGCGGGGCAGAGAAGCGCCAGCTGTGCTGCTCAGCGGCCACCATGAAAATATCAGGCGCTGGCGGCGCGGGAAATCCCTGGAGATCACGGCCCGGAACAGACCGGATCTTTTGGAGAAGGCGGCGCTTTCCCCGGAGGACAGAAAACTTCTCTGGGAACAGAAAAAACTTCCCTGAAGGGGGAGCGCTCCTGCATAATTTCAGGGAAACCGGCCGAAGCTGTTTTGTGGGAGGAAATAATTTCCCCACAGGATATGGAGTGGCGGCCGGCTTCAGGACAACAAAGTGAGCAAAAAGTTTTCAACATAGTAAGCAAGTTGCACAAAGTGGCGGCTTGAAATTTTTGGGGGTCTGTTCAGGAATCCAAAAATCTGGAAACTGTGTTGACGGCGGCAAAATATATGCTATAATTGTATCGATTTCTGGTTGCTTTTTGTTCGTTAGACTGTTTTTTCAGAGCAGTCTTGTAAACTGAGTTTTCAAATTATGTAGGAGAGTGAATCTGCATGTGCGCGAAGGAAGTTCTGGTTCAGAATCAGGTAGGTCTTCATGCTCGTCCCGCTACTTTTTTTATCCAGAAGGCAAATGAGTTCAAGTCCTCTATCTGGGTAGAGAAGGAAGAAAGAAGAGTAAATGCCAAAAGCTTGCTGGGCGTATTGTCTCTGGGAATCGTTGGCGGTGTGACCATTCGCATCATTGCCGATGGCTCCGATGAGCAGCAGGCGGTGGATTCTCTGGTAGATCTGGTGAATTCCGGCTTTGCGGAGTGATCTTTCAGTACTGTCAGCAAAATATTTGATGCTTTGAAAGGGAACCGTTAGGGTTCCTCTTTCATTTTGTAGAGACAAAGGGAGAAAAGGCGAAAGCGGCAGGATCTGCCCGGGCCCGGCGGAGTGGTTTTCGCCGGGTCCGCTTTTTCGCGGAACAGGAGGCGGCAGGCAATGACGGAGCAGGAAGAAAAAAAGCGGGAGCTGCGGCAGAAGGCCATGAAGCTGCCTCTGCTTCCCGGCGTATATCTGATGCACAACAAAGCCGGGGAGATCATTTATATCGGCAAGGCAAAAGCCTTGAAGAACCGGGTCAGCCAGTATTTCGGTTCGGAGAAAAATCACGAGGAAAAGGTCAGGCGCATGGTTTCCAATGTGGACTGGTTCGAGTATATCGTGACAGACAGCGAGTTTGAGGCCCTTATACTGGAAAGCAGCCTTATCAAGCAGAACCAGCCGAAATACAATATCCTTTTGAAAGACGATAAGGGCTACAGCTATATCCGCATCAGCGGCGGCCCTTGGCCCCGGATCAGCGAGGTCAAAAAGGTCGAGGACGATGGTGCAAAATACATCGGCCCCTATATGAGCTTCTGGTCCATTCGGCAAACTATCGATTCCGCCCAGAAAATATTTAAGCTCCCCTCCTGCGGCCGGAAATTTCCTCAGGATTTCGGCAAAGGCAGGCCCTGCCTCAACTACTATATCAAGCAGTGCTGCGCCCCCTGCCGGGGAAAGATAAGCGAGCAGGAATACAACGAGGCCTTTCAGGAGGCTCTGGATTTTATCAAGGGCGGCAGCACCACCTCGGTAAAAGCGTTGACCGTGAAAATGGAAGAGGCCGCTCAGAATATGGAGTTTGAGCTGGCCGCCCGGCTGCGGGACAGGATCGCCGCCATCAATAAGCTGAAGGAGCGGCAAAAGGTAGTGGCCAGCCGTGTGAAGGAGCAGGACGTGCTTGCTCTGGCCCAGGGAGAGACTCACACGGCTTTTGAGGTGTTTCGCTTTACCGGCGGCAAACTCAGCGACCGGGAAAGCTTTCTCACTGAGGGCTGCCAGCCGGATCCGGAGGCCCGTTCTGAATTTTTACGCCAGTATTACGCGATCCGGGACAGGATCCCGCCTGTCGTTGTGACGGACGGCCCTGTGGAGGACGAGGAATTGATCACCCGCTGGCTTTCGGAAAAACGGGGGAGAGTTGTGAAGATCACGGTCCCCCAGCGGGGCGAACAGTATCAGCTGGTACAGATGTGCCGCAGCAACGCCGCGGAAAGCATTGCCCGGCACACAGGCACCTCGGGGCGGGACGCCTCCGCCCTGGACGAGCTCCGCAGGCTCCTGGGGCTGGAAAAGGCACCCGCCTATATCGAGTCCTACGATATCTCCAACCAGCAGGGCGCGGACAATGTGGCGGGTATGGTGGTGTTCGAAAATGGCCGCCCCTTAAAATCCGCCTATCGGAAATTTAAGATCAAAACCGTATCCGGCCAGGACGATTATGGCTCCATGCGAGAAGTGATCCGGCGGCGTTTTGAGGAATACCGGGCCCATCAGGCACAGGGAGATACCGAGGGCTTCGGCCGCCTGCCGGATCTGATTTTACTGGACGGCGGCAAGGGCCATGTGGCCGCGGTCCAGCCGGTACTGGACGAAATGGGGATCACCGTGCCGCTGTTCGGCATGGTAAAGGACGATAAGCACCGCACCCGGGCCATCGCGCAAACCGGCGGCGAGATCGCCATCAGCACCACCCGGCGGGCCTTTACGCTGGTTTCCTCCATTCAGGACGAGGTGCACCGATTTGCCATTGGCTATCACCGGCAGCAGCGGAAAAAATCCTCCATTTCTTCTACTCTTACCTCCATTGAGGGGATCGGAGAAACCAGGGCAAAGGCGCTGATGAAATATTTCAAAACCGTTGCCGCCGTCAGCGAGGCAGATCTGAAGGAGCTGGAGGATGCTCCGGGCATGACAAAGCCCGCCGCTCTGCGCGTATATCGCTTTTTCCATGGGGAAACGGCGGAAAAGAAGGAAAATTCTGGGGAAATCCTGCCGAATGGTTGACAGATTGCCGGAATAATGGGATAATAGCGCTTAGATGATTTCGAAATCACCGGGCGCGGAAGAAAGGCGTTTTGTGTTATGCGCATCATCTCAGGCTCAAAACGAGGGAAAAAGCTGATCGCCCTGGAAGGAATGCAGGTGCGTCCTACAACAGACCGTGTTAAAGAAGCTCTGTTTGACATTTTGCAGTTTTCCCTTGGGGGGAAGCGGTTTTTGGATCTGTTCGCGGGCTCCGGCCAGATCGGATTGGAGGCTTTGAGCCGCGGGGCCGGGGAAGCCGTGTTCGTAGACTCGCTTCCGGCTTCCATTCGGGTGGTGGAAAGGAATGTGGCCGCCTCCGGTTTTTCGGAGCAGGCCAAGATCGTTCACAGCGATTTTTCCGCTTTCCTTCGGCGTGAGCGGGGCGTTTTTGATATCGCCTTCTTAGACCCGCCCTATGAAACGGGTCTGCTGCAGCGGGCCCTGCCGCTTGTAACAGAGCATATGGCTCCCGGTGGAGTCATTTTCTGCGAGCACCCCCGGGAAGAGGAGCTGCCCTCTCGGGCAGGGGAGTTTTGCAAAAGCAGGGAATACCGCTACGGAAGGATCCTGCTTACGGCGTACCACAGGCAGGAAGCTGAAGAAGAAAGGGGAGACCCGGTATGAGGATCGCAGTTTGTCCCGGCAGCTTTGACCCGGTCACCTTGGGCCATCTCGATATCATCAGCCGGGCCAGTCGCATTTTTGACCGGATCATCGTGGCGGTGCCGGTAAACCCCAGCAAAACAGCCAGCTTTTCCGTGGAAGAGCGCATGGAGTTGCTGCACAGGGTATGCGCGGAGGAACGTCTTGAGAATGTGGAGATCGACAAGGTCACAGGCCTGCTGGCGGACTACGCCAGGGAAAAGGGCGCTATGACCATTATCAAGGGGCTTCGGGCCATGTCGGATTTTGAATACGAATTCCAGCAGGCCCTGACCAATAAGAAGCTGAATCCGGAGCTTGAGACCATGTTTTTGGCCACCAGCGCGGAAAATATGTTTTTAAGCTCCAGCATGGTAAAGCAGGTAGCGGGCTTTGGCGGGGATATTTCCCACTTTGTGCCTGCCTGTATCCTGCAAACCATTAAGGAGCGGCTGTGCAGAACGCCCTGAGTGACCAGTGCGGAAGCAGGGCTTTGCCGAAATTTTAGGAAATCGCCGGAAACCAGGGCAGATTCTGAGATCGGGCGGAAGAAAGGAACGGGTTTTTGAGTATGAGCAACAATCAGTCCACCATTGAAGACCTTATTGAAGAAATGTATGATGTGCTGGAAAAGGGCTGGAAAATGCCTCTTTCCGCTGGAAAGGTGTTCGTTGATGGGGAGGAAGTGCGCCAGATCCTGGATGAGATCAAGGAAGAGATCCCCACTGAGGTACGCAAGGCAAAAGCCATTGTGGCAGACCGCACCCAGATTATTGAAGAGGCCCACCGAGAGGCCGATTCTATCCTGCGGGCAGCCCAGGAAAAGGCGGACGCCTTGATCGAGCAGGACGAGATCGTGCGCCAGGCCCAGGCGAAGGCCAATGAGCTGCTTGCCCAGGCCCAGGCCAAGTTTAAGGAAATGCGAAAGGCCAGCAACGACTACGTGGAGGATCTGATGCGCAGAACAGACGAATCCTTGTCGGAAAGCCTCGCAGAGCTGCGAAAAACCAGACAAAACATCAAAGCTTCTCAGCGAAATTCACAAATCTAAAAAGATATTTTTGGCGAAGTTACACAATCTAAAAACGAACGTAGGTTTTCCCCTCACAAGATATTGTGAGGGGAATTTTTGTTCCCCTTGAAGTAGTGCCGAACATAGATTCTGTGCGGCTTTCCGCCCAATTTCTTCCTCTTTTTTACAGTTGCTTTCTGATGGGCTGTAGGCTATAATAATGCTGTCAGGTGGTGGAAAGTGGGTGAAAGTTCCACATAGTGGTTTAAAAGTGGTGGAAGTGGACTGAAAAAACACTTCAATCCCAAAAGGCTCTCTTTCCCGGCTGAACTTTTAAGAGAGAAAAGGATAAGCGCGTTATGTTGATGGGCGAATATCAACATAATATGGATCTGAAGGGCCGTGTTACGGTTCCTTCCAAGTTCCGTGAAGACCTTGGCGACAAGTTTTACGTCAGCAAGGGTCTGGACGGCTGCCTTTTCGTGCTTTCCAGCGAGCAATGGGAACGCCTGGTGGAGAAGGTTTCTGCCATTCCCATGGCCCAGGGGAAAGCGATCCAGCGCTACTTCTTTTCCGGGGCCGCCGAGGTGGAGCCGGATAAGCAGGGGCGTATTCTGATCCCCCAGAACCTGCGGGATCACGCGGGGCTGGAAAAAGACGTGACCGTGATCGGCGCGGCGACCAGAGCGGAAATTTGGGATACCGCCCGGTGGAACGCCTATAACGACAGCCAGACCGATGAAGCGGTGGAAGCTTCCATGAGCTTCCTGGAGTTCTAAGCCATGGAATTTAAGCATACGCCGGTTTTGTTTGAAGAGACCCTGGATTCCCTGAAGCTTCGGACTGATGGAACATATATTGACGGCACCATGGGAGGCGGCGGCCATTCAGAAGCGATCTTAAAGCGCCTCACCACCGGAACATTGCTTTCCATCGACCAGGATCCCGACGCCATTCGGGCGGCGGGGGAGCGGCTGAAGCCCTACCCCAATTCCATTATCGCCCAGGGAAATTTTTCCCGTATGGATGAGCTCGCAAGGGAGCGTGGAATAGAAGCGGTGGACGGAATTCTGCTGGATATCGGCGTTTCTTCCTATCAGCTGGACACCCCGGAGCGGGGCTTTTCTTACCACAATGACGCTCCGCTGGATATGCGAATGAGTCAGGAGGGTGTTACTGCCGGAGAGCTGGTAAACAACCTTTCCCAGCAGGAGCTGGCCCACATCATCTTTCGCTACGGAGAAGAAAAAAACGCCAACAGGATCGCAAGCGGCATCTGCCGGGCCAGGGAGCAGGCTCCCATTACGACCACCGGTCAGCTTGCCGAAGTGATAAAGACCTCTGTGCCCGCCGCGGTGCGCAGAGAGCAGGGGCATCCGGCGCGAAAAACCTTTCAGGCACTGCGGATCGCCGTCAACGGCGAGCTGGACAGGCTTCAGGAAGGGCTTCTGGCAGGGTTTTCCATTTTGAAGCCCGGCGGACGGTTTGCGGTGATCACTTTCCATTCTCTGGAGGACCGCATCGTCAAGCAGCAGATGAACGAATGGTGCCGGGGATGCGTTTGCCCGAAGGATTTTCCCGTGTGCGTCTGCGGCAGAAAGCCTCAGGGTGAATTGGTTTATAAAAGAGGCCTCACCCCTTCCCAGCGGGAGGTGGAGGAAAATCCCAGAGCCAGAAGCGCGCGGCTTCGGGCGATAGAAAAGAACAGCGTAGAATGATTCAGTTTTCCGGGGGAGCGGGCTTCAGCAGTCAGTTGAAGCAGCCGGGCAGCACCGGGCTGCTCCTCCGGGAGACAGGCAAATAGAGAATTTCAGGAAAGAAGGAGAACACTATGGCAAGCCGTTCAGAAGCATACGATTTTTCCTTGTTTGAATCCCATTATGACAATACGGCTCCTGCCAGAGCACCGAAGCGGGAGCAGCCCCGGAAAGCGCCGAATATTGTAGAGCTCCCGCAAAAGGAACTGGAAAAGAACGCGAAGCCGAAGCGCCACCCTCTCCGGGCCATGATGGCGGTTCTCAGCTTTTCCGTGTTTGTGATCATCGCTGTGGCAATGGTGTACAGCCAGGAGCAGCTGGCCATGCTGACCGAGCAAATCAACGCGGCAAATCAGGACCTGGCGGAAAGCCAAAGCCTGGAGGTACAGCTGAATATGAGGGCAGCCCAGAAAATGAACGGCTCCGAGGTGGAAAAATACGCCGCCGATGAATTGGGCATGAGCAAGGTTTCCAGCCGTCAGATCAGCTATGTCAATGTGGCTCAGCAGGATAAGGGCCAGGTGATGCAAACGGTTCAGGAAGGCTCGCTGATCGATAAGCTTTTCTCAACGATACGGTGTTGGTTCGCCTAGCTCGTTTGGCTGGGTCACTTGGAAAATAAAACTTGATTGCGGAAAAATTCCGCGGCGGAAGGGAAGCAGGAGGTGTCCGATTTATGAAAAGAGCAAAAAGAATGATCGTAGCGGCAGTGGTGGTTTTGGCGCTGATATCCGGCGCGGTAACGGTATACGCTGTTTCCGCCGAAAAGGACGGAACAGATGTGACGCCCCAGCCCATCGCCGCCGAATATGCCGCGGAGGAGATGGCAGTGGGAGAGTATTACTGCGCTGCCTGCTAAATCCGGGGCTCAGCCGTTCAGAAGGCCGCCTTTCCTTTCTCAGAGTGGCATAAGGAAAGCATGGCGGGAATATGATAAAATGGCTGTTTAAGATTCGGGATTGTTTGAAAAATCGCAAACGCCGTCTTTTTGCACAATGCGGACGGATTTCTGTGTTGGAAATCCTTGTGGTCCTCCGCCTTGAAACCGTCTCGCCTTGTACAAAAATCCGGCATTTTCTCTATTTTCAAACAAACCCCTAGACGACCGATGAAACATCCGCAGAGGAAAAGCCCCGGCGCCTTTTGGCTGTCTGGGGCTGGTCTGCGAGAATGCGCTACTTCCGGCGCTGCGGAAGGGAGGAGAGCCAAGAGGAATCTTGACTCTCGTTTTGCTAGTAAAGCTCAGGTGTTTTTTCTCGGGTATTCGGTGTGGAAAGGATGCTTTTGCCGGCGCAAAAGCAACGGTTATAACGATGGCAAAGGGAACAACGGAAAGAATGACAAAACGTGCCAAGTGGCTTACTGGGCTCCTGATCTTTGTGGGGTTCGGTTTTGTCATGATGAGCCTGTTTCGCTGGCAGATTGTGCAGGGAGAAGAGCTGCGGGCAAAGGCTATCGATCAAAGCCTGCAAAGCACTGCCGTGCCCGCCATGCGGGGAACGATTTATGACGCTACCGGCACAAAGGTACTGGCCCAAAGCGCCAGCGTGTGGACGGTGGTACTGGAACCGAATTACCTGAAGGACGATGAAGCGCTGCGCAGAAAGGTTTCTGCCGGACTTGCGTCGATTTTAGAGATGGACGAGGAAAAAATCTATGAAAAAACCGGAGAGAGCTCTTACTTTTCTTACTTAAAATGGCGTGTGGAAACCAATATCCGGGACGAAATCAACGAATTCCTGAAGGAAAATGAAATTGAAAGCGGCGTTCGAATGATCCCGGATTACAAACGGTATTACCCTTACGGCACAGTGGCCTCTAACGTGCTGGGCTTTACCGGTTCGGATTCTCAGGGCCTGGAAGGCCTGGAGCGCTACTATGACCAAGAGCTTCGGGGAACCGCGGGCAGGCTGGTCGCCGCCAAAAACGCGGTGGGGACCGATATGCCCTTTGAATATGAACAGTATAACGTTGCCCAGGACGGCAACAACCTGGTGCTGACCATCGATGAGACCGTACAGAGCATTCTGGAAAAATATCTGGCGGAGGGAATTGAAAAATACAAGGTAAAAAACGGCGCGGTGGCCATTATGATGGACGTAAACACCGGCGCGGTGATCGGCCTTGCCACCAACCCCAACTATGATCCCAACGATCCTTTTACCATTCGGGACGAAAATATGCTCAAGGAGATCGAAGCTCTGCCGGAGGAAAAGCGAGAGGAAGCCACCACGGCGGCCTGGTACAAGCAATGGCGAAATAAGGCCGTCAGCGATACTTATTATCCCGGCTCCGTGTTCAAAATGTGTACCGGCTCTATGGGCTTGGAGGAAGGTGTCATTTCGGAAGAAAGCACCTTTACCTGTACGGGAAATATGATCGTAGAAGGCGTAAAAGACGGTATCAGCTGCTGGAAGCACGGCGGCCACGGTACAGAAACCTTCCGGGAAGGGCTGTACAATTCCTGCAACCCCTGGTTTATCCATCTGGGCGATATGCTGGGGCCGGAAACCTTCTGTAAATACCGGGAGGCCTTTGGCTTTACAGAGCAGACGGGCATCGACCTGCCCGGCGAATCCGGGAGCCTGTATCACGATGTGGAGGATATGGGCCCCGCGGAGCTGGCCACAGAGGCCTTCGGCCAGAACTTCAGTATCACCCCTGTTCAAATGATCACCGCCAGCGCGGCGGTGGCCAATGGGGGATATCTCGTAAAGCCCCATGTGGTGGACCGCATTGTAGACAGCGAAGGCAATATCGTAAAAACGGCGGATACAGGCTACCGCCGGCAGGTGATCTCGGAAAAGACCTCGGAATCCATCACCTCCATTCTGCAATACAACGCCGCCTCCGGCACGGCCAACGGCGGTTATGTATCGGGCTATCGGGTATGCGGAAAGACCGGAACCTCGGAAAAGATCGCCCAATATAACGAAGACAGAAGCAAGGGCATGCAGTATATTGCCTCTTACTGCGGCTTCGCCCCGGCAGAGGACCCTCAGTACGCCCTGCTGGTGTTTTTTGACGAGCCGGACGGCGCCAGCAACGGCGGCCTCACCGGCGGAAACGCGGTGGCTGGCCCGATCTTCTCCAAGATCATGGGCGAAGTGCTGCCCTATCTGGGCATCGAAGCGAAGTATACGGAAGAAGAGTATGAGAACCTGGATCTGGTTTCTCCCACTGTGACCGGGATCACCCTGGAGGAGGCTTACGACCAGCTGAAGTCCATGGAGCTCGATTACAGCGTGATCGGCGTGGAGGAAGACGGCAAGGCCATTGTGACCCAGCAGATCCCGGAAAGCGGTTCTCCTGTTCCCAAGGGCGGCAAGGTGGTGCTGTACACCAAGGAGTACAGCGAAGAGGATATCATGGTGGAGGTCCCGGATTTCAAGGGTATGGATATTGCCAACGCCAATTATCTGGCGGGGGTCAGCCAGGTGCAGATCAGTCTGTCCGGCGCGGTATCAGATTCCGCTACCGTCAGCCTGCAGGATATTTCCCCGGGAGAAATGGTAAAGCAGGGAACTGTGATCACCCTGACCTTCCTGGATAACATTGATGAAACGGCAACCTTTGTCCATTTGGATTGACCTTTGAGGGTCTGATGACCCTGAAAAAGAAAGAAGCGGTAAAGAGGGGTTTTAGGAATGAGCAACAGTATTTTATTCACGGCGGTATCGGCTCTGGCTTTCGGCCTTACGGCTCTGCTTGGGAAATTTTTGATCCCGTTTCTGCATCGGCTCCACTTCGGGCAGACCATTCGGGAGATCGGCCCCAGCTGGCACAAGGGAAAGCAGGGAACCCCTACCATGGGCGGCCTGATGTTCATCATCGGCATTACCGTGGCGGTATGCGCCTGCGTACCTGTGTTCTACTCTATGGGAGTATCTGAAACGCTGCTCATGAAGGTGAAGCTCTTCGCCGGGCTGGGCATGGCCCTGGCCTTCGGTGCCATCGGCTTTATGGACGATTATATCGGCGTGGTGAAGAAACGCAATCTGGGTTTGACAGAGCGGCAAAAGCTGGTGCTGCAATTTGCCGTTGCCGCCGCGTATCTGGGCTCTTTAGCTCTGGCTGGCGGAAATACCGCCACCACCATTCCGTTTTTGGGGAAAATTGATCTGGGCTTTGGCTATTATATTCTGGCGGCCATTTTGATCGTGGGCCTGGTCAATGCTGTAAACTTTACCGATGGGATCGACGGTTTGAACTCCACTGTGACCTTCTTTGTGTTTCTTGCCTTGGCGCTGTGTGCCGGAATTCGCTCTATGACCGGACTTTCTGCAATGGGCCTGGCTTCTGCTGCGGCCTGTATCGGCTTTCTGGTATGGAATTTCCACCCGGCCAGAGTGTTTATGGGGGATACCGGTTCCCTGTTCTTAGGGGGAATGGTGGCCGCCCTGGCGTTTGGGATAGATATGCCCGTGCTGCTTTTGCCCATGGGCCTGGTGTATTGGGCGGAGATCCTTTCCGTAGTGCTACAGGTCACTTATTTTAAGGCGACCCATGGAAAGCGGCTGTTCAAAATGTCTCCGATCCATCATCATTTTGAAATGTGCGGCTGGAGTGAGGTAAAGATCTGCGCCGTGTTTGGATTTGTTGCTCTTTTAGGCGGCGCGCTGGGCGTTCTTTGCGTTGCGATTGGCTAAACGCAAGCTTTTCGCGCACAATATTGAAGGCAGTCCCTAAAAAGAGCAAATTCATTTTTGGGGTTATGTGAAAATCCAGCATTCAGAAGGGAGGATCCAAATTGGCTTCCATCGGAAAAACCATAGGAAAAGCCGGAGGCGGCGTCACACGCGGGCTGCGCAGGATCCCACAGTACGTTCCGCCTGAGGACGAGCGGAATCAGCCGAAGCCCACCAGAGAAGAGCGCAGACAGCGCCGGGCAAAAAAATTCAGCTTGTTCTCCCTGGGCACGGGCCTGGATATGCCTCTCTTTATTTTCATTATGGTGCTGCTGGCGATCGGGCTTGTGATGCTGTTTTCCGCCAGCTATGCCTACAGCTATTATAACGAAGGCGGAAACAGCTACTACTATATCCAGCGGCAGGGCGTTTTCGCCATTGTGGGCGTGATCGCTATGCTGGTCATTTCCACCTTTGATTATCATCGTTTTCACAATATGGCGTTTTTGCTTTACGGCGGGGCGATTCTCCTGCTTCTGATGGTGCTGGCCTTTAAGGGGACAAAGCTTGCCCCTATGGAGGGAGACGCCAACCGCTGGCTTCAGCTGGGACCCCTGGGCTTTCAGCCCTCAGAGGTGGCAAAATTTGCGGTCATTACCCTGTGCGCCCACTATATTTCTCAGCATGTCGGCGAAATGGGTACCTTTCGCCATGGCGTGGCGCCGTTTATTCTGATCATCGGCCTGCCCGCCGCTTTGATTTTTTTGGAAAATCACCTTTCCGCCACCATCATCGTTTTGGGACTGGGCGTGATCCTCATGTTCCTGGGCGGCACAAGATTCCGCTATTTTGCCTTTGGCGGGGTCCTGGTGGTAGGCGCTTTGCTGTTTCTGGTGCTTTCCTCCGGCGGATATCAGGTGGATCGTATCGCCGGGTGGCTGAATCCCTTTGACCCGCCGGAAGGGGTAGATACCTGGCAGACCCGGCAGTCTCTGTACGCCATTGGCTCAGGCGGCCTGCTGGGCGTTGGGCTGGGACAGTCCCGGCAGAAATATCTCTATCTGCCGGAACCGCAAAACGACTTTATTTTTGCCATCGTCTGTGAAGAGCTGGGTATGGTAGGGGCGCTGGTGGTCATTATCCTGTTCAGTCTGCTGATCTGGCGCAGCATGTATGTTTCCCTTCACGCCAGAGACAAATTCGGCATGCTGCTGGGGCTGGGGATCACGTTCCAAATAGGGCTTCAGGCCGTGCTCAATATCTGTGTGGTCACAAACACCCTGCCGAATACGGGAATCAGCCTGCCCTTTTTCAGCTATGGAGGCACGGCCCTTTTGATGCTGCTGGGAGAAATGGGCGTGCTTTTGAATATTTCCCGAAGCTCCAACGTGGAAAAAACGTAGCCTTTGCTGAAAAATGAGATCGATCCATTTGAAACATCGGAGGTACTGTATGAAGGTTTTATTTACCGGAGGCGGAACAGCCGGGCATATCAACCCGGCCCTGGCGGCCGCCGGATACTTACGACAAAAGGAGCCAGATGCCGAGATTCTGTATGTGGGAAATAAAGGTGGCATGGAAGAGCGGCTGGTGGCAAAGGCCGGATATCCCATAAAAACGGTTCATATTTCCGGCTTTCAGCGAAAGCTGACGCCGAAAAACCTGGTGCGCAACGCTCAAACCGTGGTGCGCATGTTTACCGCCACGGCGGAGGCGAAAAAGATCCTGAAGGAATTCCGCCCTGACGTCTGTGTGGGAACAGGAGGCTATGTCAGCGGCCCGGTGATCCGGGAAGCGGCAAAGCTGGGGATCCCCTGCGTGATCCATGAATCCAACGCTTACCCGGGCGTGACGACCAAGGCTCTGGCCCACAGGGTAAAAACCGTCATGCTGGCGGTACCGGACGCCAGAAAGTATTTTGCGGATTCCGTTTCCTGTACCGTTACCGGAAATCCGGTGCGGGGCGAGGTGCTTCTGGCGGAACGGGAAGCCTCCCGCAAGGCCCTGGGCCTGGACGACAGACCGGTAGTGCTTTCCTTTGGCGGAAGCCTGGGAGCCTCCGCGCTGAATAAGGCAGCGGCCTATATGCTGGCGCAAAGCGCCAAAACGGGAGAATATCAGCATATTCACGGCTACGGCCAGCACGATGAAAAATTTCTGGACGAGGTGCGGGAGTTTGGGCTGGAGCCGAAAAAGAGCCCGCAGATCCGCCTTTTGGAGTACATTGACAACATGCCTCAGTGCCTGGCCGCCGCCGACCTGGTAATCGGCAGGGCCGGCGCCATGACATTGACGGAGATCGAGGCAAAGGGAAAGGCTTCCATTTTGATCCCCTCGCCCAATGTGGCGGAAAATCACCAGTATCACAACGCCATGGCCCTGGTGCGCCGGGGAGCGGCGGAGATCCTGGAAGAAAAAGACTTGTCCGGCGAAGCGCTGTGGAAAAAGGTTCAAAAAATATTAAACGATCCCACGCGTCTTACTTCTCTGGGAGAAAACGCGGGGAAAATGGAGATCCTGGACGCCAACGAACGGATCTATCAGGTCATCAAGTCCGCGGTGAAAGGGTAATTCCCTTTCACCGATTTCGGAACACTTCATAAGATAGTATCAACTAACATGACGAGGTGTTCCCTATGATCATTATTGACGGCCCCGCTGAGCTCAGCGGGGAGATCGACATTCAGGGAGCGAAAAACAGCACGCTTCCACTGCTTGCGGCCGCTGTGCTCTGCAAGGGGCAGACAGTGCTGCACAACTGCCCCAAACTGACCGATGTGGATACGGCCGTGCGCATTCTGGAGCATCTGGGGTGCCGCTGTATTCGGGAGGAAGATACCCTCACGGTAGACAACGCCATGTCAGGCTGTGAGATTCCCCACGACCTGATGCGGGGCATGCGTTCCTCCATTGTATTTTTGGGCGCGATCGTTTCCCGGTGCGGGGAAGCCCGGCTCTGTTTTCCGGGCGGCTGCGAATTGGGCCCCAGGCCCATTGATCTCCACCTGTCTGCCCTGGAAAAGCTGGGGGTGGAGATCACGGAGTCCGGCGGCTGTTTGAACTGCCGGGCGCCCCATGGAGTGAAGGGGGCCTATGTATCTCTGGCGTTTCCCAGTGTGGGCGCCACAGAGAATGTGATGCTGGCCGCTGTCTGCTCGGAAGGGACCACTGTGATCGCCAACGCGGCCAGAGAGCCGGAGATCAGCGACCTTGCCGCTTACCTGAACCGATGTGGCGGCAGGATCTACGGAGCGGGCGAAAGCTGTGTGATCATTGATGGGGTAAAGGAGCTGTACGGCAGCGAGCACCGTGTGATGCCGGACCGCATCGTCTCTGCCACCTACATGGCCGCCGCGGCGGTCACCGGCGGCAACATCACCCTGAAGGGGGTGGAGAATACCCACATTCTTCCCATGCTTTCTCCCTTTGAGGAATCCGGCTGTCAGGTACGTCAGTTGGGCGGAGCGCTGAATCTCACCGCTCCTTGCAGACTGAGCGCCGTAAAACATATCAGGACCATGCCCTATCCCGGCTTCCCCACAGACGCACAGCCGGTGGTGATGAGCATGGCCGCTGTAGGGAAAGGAACCAGCATCTTTGTAGAAAACATATTCGAGAACCGCTATAAACATTCTTCCGAATTGCAAAGATTGGGAGCAAATATCAAGGTGGAGGGCAAGGTAGCCGTTGTGGAAGGTGTGGAAAGGCTCACTGGAGCGCCGGTGCAGGCGGCAGATCTGCGAGGCGGCGCGGCGCTGGTGGTAGCCGGTCTGGCAGCCGTTGGCAGAACCGAGGTCAGCGGCACGGAATACATTCGCCGGGGCTATGAGGATATTGCCGGAAAGCTGGCGGATCTGGGAGCCAGGATCCGGGAAGTGGAGCGCTGAAAAGTCAGGAAAATGAAAACTCAGGAAAGGGGGGGCGGGCCCGTGGCAAAAAAAGAGAGAAAGAGCGGCATGTGGGAAAGAGATTTTGAAGATATCAGCTCCCATTCCCGCAATGCGCCGCCCCCCAAACGCCCCCATCCAGTGCAGGAAAACCGCTCCTTTCGTTCCGGGGAGGAGCGGCGGCCTGCTCGCCCAACTCGCCCTGTCCGGCGGCCGCCGCCTGACTGGGAGCTTCCGGAATGGGAACTGCAAAATCGACGGAGATCCCCGGAACGGGGAAGGACAAGCTCAGAGCGCCCCCGCAGGCCTGAGCCATCGGGACACAGACCGCCGCCCGCCAAAAGGCGCGGAAAAAAACCGGTACGCCCAGGCGTCAGAAAAGCCATGCTGACCTTTACCGTGCTGTTTATGACGGTGGTCACAGTTTTGCTTGCCATATTTTTGCTGTTCAAGGTTTCCACCATCAAAATCACCGGAGATGTGATAGAAAAGTACGGAACCGATGAAATCCTTCGGGTCTCTGGCTGCAAAACCGGGGAAAACCTGGTGTTTCTTCCCACCGGAAGCAGAGAAGAGGCCTTAAAGGAGCAGCTTCCCTATATTGGAGAAGTGGAATTTATCCGCCATTTTCCCGGAACCTTGGAGATCCGTGTTACAGCGGTCAAGGTTGCGGCTTGTGTTTCCAGCGGCGGAGGCTGGCTCTATGTCAATGACAGCGGGAAAATATTGGAAAACCAGAAGGAACCTCAAAATGGGATCCTGCAGATCCTGGGGCTTTCCCCGCTGGATACGGAGCCGGGAGATCATCTGCGGCTGGAGGACAGCAGCGCCCAGGACGCTTGCGACGCGATCTTGAAAACAGTGGCGGAGCTGGAAATGACACAGGAATTTACCAGGGTAGACATTTCCAACCTTTCCGATATTCGATTGCTTTATCAGGACCGCATTGAGCTTCAGCTAGGCAATGTGTTGGATCTGGACTACAAGATAGATTTGGGCTGCCGGTCGCTGGAAAAACTGGAAAAGCTGGAAGCGGGGCAGAAGGGCGTTATGGACCTTTCCCATGCTGGCGAAACAAAAAATGCGGTATTTACTTCCGGTGAAATCGGGGCTGCTTCCGCGCAGACCCCGGCGCCGCCAGCTCAAAGCGGTACCCAGGAACCCGTTTCTTCCTCTCCGGAGGGCACGACAGACGATCCGGCGAGCCAGCCGGAGCCTTCGGGAAATCCGAGGACAGAGGGGATCCCGGACGATGTGTTTACCGGCGGTGAAGAATAGGGGAAAAGAAGTAAATCCCTCTTCATTTAGTTCAATTCCATGGAAATTTCAGGTTCTTTTGATTTTTAGGCGGCTTTTTTCAAGAATTTTCTTGAAATTTTCCACGGAAAGTGATAGATTATATCATAAGGTATCTTTGCCATGCTGTGAGAAGGCTGGCAATTCGGAATTGAAACAGAGTACAGTGTAAAAAGATTCCGGGCCGAAAGAGCCAAGGAGGAAATGAATATGCCTTTTGAAGTTGACAATCTGCTCGATGATACGCCGCAGACGATCAAGGTGGTAGGAGTCGGCGGCGGCGGCGGCAACGCCGTGAACCGCATTGCCAGCGCCGGAGTACGCAGCGTAGAGCTGGTGTGCATGAATACGGACAAGCAGGCCCTTCAGCGCTCTCAGGCCTCTGTCAAGGTACAGCTGGGAGAAAAGCTGACCCAGGGCCGGGGCGCAGGCTCCAAGCCCGAAGTGGGAGAAAAGGCGGCGGACGAAAGCCGCGAGCTGATCGCCAATACTTTGAAGGATGCCGATATGGTGTTCATCACCGCCGGTATGGGCGGCGGCACCGGCACCGGCGCGGCCCCCAAGGTGGCGCAGATCGCCAGGGAGCAGGGCGCTTTGACGGTGGGTATCGTCACAAAGCCCTTTGCCTTTGAGGGCCGCAGGCGCATGGAGCAGGCCGAAGAGGGCATTGCCGCCCTGCGGGAGCATGTGGATTCTCTAGTAGTGATCCCCAATGAGCGCCTGAAGCTGGTAAGCGACGAGCGCATTACCCTTGCCAATGCCTTTATGGTGGCGGACGATGTACTGCGTCAGGGCGTGCAGAGTATTTCCGACCTGATCCAGCTGCCCGGTATCGTCAACCTGGACTTTGAAGACGTAAAGTCCGTCATGCAGGACGCGGGTTATGCCCATATGGGCGTGGGCCACGCCAGCGGCAAGGACAAGGCGGAGCAGGCGGCCATGGCCGCGGTCTCCAGTCCCCTGCTGGAAACAAAGATCGCCGGGGCCAGGGGCGTGATCATCAACATCACCTCCTCTCCCGATATTGCTTTGGATGAGATCGATACCGCTTCTCAGATCGTCACGGAGCGAGCCCATGAAGACGCCAATATCATTTGGGGCGCCACCTTCGATGAGAGCATGGAGGATGAAATGACCGTCACCGTGATCGCCACCGGTTTTGAGGGCATGAATGGAGAGCGTGCCAGAAGCAATTTGGATCTGGTGGATCTGGAGGACGATGATTTCCTCAGCAGCTCCTCCACTCCCTCCGTATCTCCTTCCTCTGCCCGCACGGAGGAGCCCAGGGTGGATCCTGCTGTGATCGATGATGATGATACCTTTACGGATATCATGTCGATCTTTAACCGCAAGTAAAATGACAGCGGCGTTTTAGAAAAAACAGAAATACAGAGGACGCTGCGCCCTGCGGCGTCCTTTTTTCTACCGGTTCGGAAGAGGCACATAATCTTGTCAGGAGGTACATAGTATGAGCAATAAAATTCAGGGAGTGCACCACATTGCCGTAAAGCCCACGGCGGAGCAGTATGAAAAAACGGTGGATTTCTACACCCGTCTGCTTGGCATGAAAGTGATCAGACAGTGGGGAGACCCGAAGTATCCCTGCCTGATGATATCCTGCGGGGACAACAGCTGCATGGAGATTTTGGGGAGCGACGTGGAGCTTGCGCCCGGCGGGCCCCTGGCCCATGTCGCCTTTGCCACCGACCGGGTGGATGAGCTGGTAGAGGAAATTCGGAAAGAGGGCTATGAGATCACCACAGAACCGAAGGACGCTGATTTGAACGGCTTGGAGATCCGCATCGCTTTTCTTTACGGCCCTACCCAGGAGCATATCGAGCTGTTTTGGGAGAAGAGCGGCCGTTAGAGGGGAGCTTATATGGCGTTCGATTTTTCTCTTGTGACCGCCTGCGGCGAATCCTGTGCGGATTGTCCGAAAAAGCGGAAGGGAATATGCCCGGGCTGTATCGAAGCGGACGGTTATGTTCCCGAGTGGGCGGATTCCGGACGGTGCAGAGTTCATGCCTGTACCAGGGAACACGGCGCGCTGTTTTGCGGACTTTGTGAAAGCTTCCCCTGCGAAAAGCTGCCCGGCATGGTTTCCTGGAATCCTGACTGCATACAGCATTTCAATAGATTGAGAGAACAATACCGGAAGCAGACGGCTTGTTCCGTGGAAGAAATTCAGGGTAAGGGTGAGCTGAAATGGAAGAAATCAAATTGAATACTGCCGAGCTCGAGGAGAAAGCGGCTTCTCTGCGGGCCGGGCAGCGGGTGCTGCTTTCCGGTACAGTCTATACTTCCCGGGACGCCGCTCATAAAAGGATCACAGAGCTGCTGGATCGGGGAGAACAGCCGCCCTATGAGCTTAAAGGAGCGGCTGTTTACTATGCCGGGCCTACGCCTGCGCCGGAGGGGCTTCCCATTGGCTCCTGCGGCCCCACTACCAGCGGCAGAATGGATCCCTATACCCCAAGGTTTCTGGATCTGGGCCTCAAGTGCATGATCGGCAAGGGAAAGCGCAGCGGAGAAGTGATAGAAGCCATGAAGCGCAATGAGGCCGTGTACCTCTGTGCCATCGGCGGAGCGGGGGCGCTGGCGGCAAACTGTATTGAGAAGGCGGAGGTGATCGCGTTTTCCGATCTCGGCTGTGAATCGGTGAAACGCCTGACCTTGAAGGATTTTCCCCTGATCGTGGCTATCGACAGTACCGGGAAGAGCATTGTGCTTTAGAGTATGAAACGGCGGCCGAAAGGCCGCGCTTTACTTTTCAGTAAGAGAGGCTGGAGATTTATGTTTGACGCGTTGATGAGGCTGCTCGTTAAAGATTACGATCATTCCGAAAGGCCGGAGGTTCGGGAAAAAAGCGGGCGCGCGGCGGGGGCGGTGGGAATTGCCACCAACCTTCTGCTGTTTCTGGTCAAGCTTGCGGCGGGACTTCTTTCCCACAGTGTGGCGATCATGGCGGACGCCATCAACAATCTGACTGATTCCGGCTCTTCGGTGATCATGCTGGTGGGCTTCAAACTGGCGGGAAAACCGGCCGATGAAAAGCACCCCTTTGGTCACGCCAGAATAGAATATCTTTCCGGAGTGATCGTTTCTTTCATCGTGCTGTTTTTAGGGCTTCAGCTGGGCATGAGCTCTGTGGAGAAAATCTTTTCTCCGGAAGCGGCGGATTTTTCCCTTCTGACCTTTGGAATTTTAGCCGCGTCCATTTTGATCAAGCTCTGGCAGTTTTTCTTTTACCGCAGCGTGGGAAAGAAGCTGGATTCCGAGGCTATCTTCGCCACCTCGGCGGACAGCCGCAACGATGCCATTACCACAGCGGTGGTGCTGGCGGGCGCAGTGTTTACCCGGTTTACCGATTTGAATCTGGACGGTTGGCTGGGTCTTGTTGTGGCGGTGTTTATTGTGGTTTCCGGCGTAAAGCTCATTATGGAAACCGGCAACCCCCTATTGGGTGTAGCACCGGATCCGGAGCTGGTGCGCTCCATCTATACA
This sequence comes from Neglectibacter caecimuris, assembly GCF_034335015.1. Taxonomy (NCBI): domain Bacteria; kingdom Bacillati; phylum Bacillota; class Clostridia; order Eubacteriales; family Oscillospiraceae; genus Neglectibacter; species Neglectibacter caecimuris. The sequence continues at coordinate 122,996 of NZ_JAWXXK010000007.1, forward strand.
AAAATTTTAGCTTATGACGGGATCATTGGCCTGCACGATCTGGCAGTACACAATTATGGGGCAGGCAGGTGCTTCGCTTCCGTTCACTGCGAGGTACCGGCGGAAGAGGATATTTTGAAAAGCCACGATATCATCGATAATATTGAGCGGGATTTTCTCGCAAAAGAAAATATTCATCTGGTGATTCATCTGGATCCCGTGATCACCGGGGACGAGCGGACAAACGCCCTTCGGGAGCAGGTGGAGGAATGTGTGAAAACGCTGTACCCACAGGTATCGATCCACGATTTCCGAGTGGTATGGGGCGTTACCCATTCCAATGTGGTGTTTGATATCGCCGCGCCCTTTTCTATGAAGGAAAGCGATGGGGAGATCGTTCAAAGGATCTCTGCCGAAATCGAAAAGCTTGATCCTTCCTACCGTTCCGTGCTCACCGTTGACCGGGAGGGTGTAGTCAATTCCCTGGAAAGCTGAAATTTTTTGCCGCTCTCTGAGTTGTTGGAGGTAGTACAAATGACGGAGAAAAAACCAGGCTGCGGAAAGCTTATTCTGGAAACAGAACGTTTGCTTTTGCGGGAAATGACACAGGCAGACCTTGACGCGCTGTGTAAAATACTGTGTGATGAAGATGTTATGCGCGCCGCTTATGAAAGCGTGTTTACCCGGGAGGAAGCCCAGGGGTGGCTTAATAGGCATCTGAAACGGTATCGGGAATACGGCTTTGGGCTTTGGGCAGTCGTGCTGAAGGAAACAGGGAAGATGATCGGCCAGTGCGGCCTGACCCTCCAAAACTGGAAAGAAAAAGAAATTTTGGAAATCGGCTATTTGTTCCAAAAAGCGTATTGGCACAAGGGCTATGCACAGGAAGCGGCGATCGCCTGCAGAGAATACGCTTTTTCCGCGCTTCACGCGGACTGCGTGTACTCCACCATCAGAGATACCCATATCGCCTCACAAAAGGTAGCCGTGCGAAACGGAATGAGGGTGGTGGACGAAGCTGTGAAAAATTTCAGAGGCGTCGATATGAATTTCTTTCTCTATGCTGTGAAGAACGCGAAAGGCTTAACTGAGTAGTTGTGAGTAGTTAGTTGTTAGAGAAGAGCAGACGCCGATTGCGTTTTGTGCAATGAGCAACGAACAATGAAAATCAAGAGCAGCTAAATTGGAATTTGGCGTGTTAGTCGTTAGTCGTGAGTAGTTAGTTGTTAGAAAGGGAAAAGATCTCTCCTTGTCATTCTGAGCGAAGCGAAGAATCTTGTCCTTGACCTTTTGCCAGGAATTAAAGACGAGATCCTTCGTCACTGCGTTCCTCAGGATGACACAAGGGAACTGTGTGGCAAATTGGAATTTGGCGGGCTGACGAATAGCAGAAATCCCTTGCCTCCCCTGAAAGGGGAGGTGGCGCGGCAAAGCCGTGGCGGAGAGGTTCCAACTCACTGAAAACCCATATAGAACCTGCGTTTTACCAACTTTCCGACAGGAACCCCTCAGTCATGCTAACGCATGCCAGCTCCCCTTTCAGGGGTGAGCGCGTCCCGGTGGGGGGAAGGTCTCCAGTGGAGAACTCAGCTGTCGCTTCAGACATTGCTGAACGTGCCCCACTGGGGCACAGCAACCGCTCTGACCCATTCTCGTTTGTCAACTCGGTCGTTGCTGTGTGCCACCGGCACACAGCAACCGAGCCGACAGGCGAGAAAGCCAAGGTTTTATGGAAAATACAATTTACCGGTGTCCCTGTGGTCGGGTCAGAAATCATTTTCCTGCACCAAGTAGGGGCACGAATGGCCGCGGCGTCTCGCCGCTAAACTATCATTTTATCGCTCTGCCCTTCCTTGCTCCTTGTATCTGCCGTCCAGCATTGAAAAAAGCGCGTTGCAGCTTTCTTCTGCAACGCGCTCTTTTTCAAATTCACAGTAGTTACGCTTCAGCTTTTTTTCCAGGCCTGGGGAACAAAGAGCATCAGTACGGGGAAAAGCTCCAGACGTCCCGCCAGCATGTTGAAGGAAAGAACCAATTTACTGAAACCCGAAAAGTGCGAATAATTGCTCATAGGGCCTACCAAATCCATTCCGGGGCCAATGTTGTTAAGGCAGGCCAGCACGGCGGTAACGTTGGTTTCTATCGAGCGTTCGTCCACAGAAATCAGCAAAACGGAAAGGATCGCGGTAAGGGCGTATACGGCAAGGTAGCTGTAGGTGTTCTGGATCACATCTTCGCTGACTACCTGGTCGTCCATGTGGACCACCGAAACAGACCGGGGCATCAACATTCGCTTGACGCTTCTTTTGCTGGCCTTGAACATCAGCAAAACTCTGGCGGATTTGATGCCGCCGCCGGTAGAGCCGGCACAGGCGCCGAAAACCATCAACGCGACCAAAAGGGCTTTGGAAAAAGCGGGCCACAGGTTAAAATCTACTGTGGAAAAGCCGGTAGTGGTCATAATGGAGGAAACCTGAAAGGCCGCATGGTGCAGAGCGTCCTTCACGCTTCCCTGAAACAGGGGAAGAATATTCCAGGTGATCAGGGCAATGGAGCCAAGCATCACTCCCAAATAAAGGCGAAGCTCCTGATTGCACAGAACCCGGGAAAACTGCCGCAGAAGCAGCAGATAGAAAATGCTGAAATTGATGCCGAACAGGGCCATGAACACAGTGCAGACCGTTTGCAGATAGGGGCTGTAGCCAGCCATGCTGTCATTTTTTACCCCGAAGCCGCCGGTGCCGGCGGTGCCAAAAGCAGTACAGAAGCTGTCAAAGAGAGACATGCCGCCCAGCAGCAGCAAAACGATTTGTATCAACGTCAGGCCGATATAGATCGTGTAAAGGATCTTGGCGCTCTTTTGCAGCTGCGGCACCAGCTTGTCCACCTGGGGGCCGGGGCTTTCCGCCCGCATCACATGCAGCAGGGAATTTTTTCCCTTGCCCATGGGAACCACCGCCAGCAAAAAGACCAGCACGCCCATGCCGCCCAGCCAGTGTGTAAAGCTGCGCCAGTAAAGCAGCCCCTTGGAAAGGCCTTCTACATTGAGAAGAATGCTGGCTCCCGTTGTGGTAAAGCCGGATACGGTCTCGAAAATGCAGTCGATAAAATTGGGGATCTCTCCACTGAGGAAAAAAGGGAGCGCCCCTGTAAGAGATACGGCGATCCAGCACAATGCCACGCTGAGAAAGCCTTCCTGGGCGCCGATCTCCTTGGTTCGGGGAGGAAGCAGAAAGGTAATAAGGCTCAGCAGGGCAGAGAGCACCACGGCGGCACAAAGGCCCATAATGGCGGACCATTCCTGACAAAACAGAGAAATGACAAGGGCGGGCAGCATGCAAATGGCCCCTACCCGAAGAATGTAGCATACCAGCCGGAGGATCATTCTGTGATTCATCGCTTAGTCCTCCAGAAAAATATCGCTTAAATTATTGATAATACGGTCGGAGTTTACCACTACAATAACCGTGTCGTCCTTTTCAATGGTGTCGCTGCCCTGAGGGATAATGATACGGCCCTTGCGGGTCAGGCAGGCAATCAACGTATTCGGATAGAGCTTTATATCCGCCAGCCTTTTGCCAAGCTGAGGAAGCTGCTTGTTGGCCTGGAATTCCAAAGCCTCTACCTTGTCACCTACAATGCGGTGTAAGGTCAGAGCAGATTCTCCCTTTCGGTTTCCCATGGCCCGCACATACCGCACGATATCATGGCAGCACAGATCCTTCGGGCTGACCACGCAATCGATCCCCTTGCCGCCCAATACCTCGGTATATTCGGTGCGGTTGATTTTTGTAATGACCTTGAAGGTGCCGAGGTAGTTTGCGTACATGGAAACGATCAGGTTTTCTTCATCGATATCCGTCAGTGTTACCACAGCGTCCGCCTGGGCAAGCCCTTCGGAATCCAGAATATTTTTGTCAGAGCCGTCAGCGTGGATAATGGTGGCCTTGGGAAGCAGCTCCGCAAGCTCCTGGCACCGTGTTTCATCAATTTCCAAAAGCTTTACATTGGCCCCTGTGCGCAAAAGATTTTCCGCCAGGTAGAAGGCGATGCGGCTGCCGCCGATGATCATCACGTCCTTTACCTTCTTTTGGGTCAGCCCCAAATTGCGAATGAGCTTTGCCAGGTCGCTGGAGGAGGCGGTGAAGGAAAGGCGGTCTCCGGGCTTCAGGCGGAAATTTCCGTCCGGAATAAAGACCTCATTCCCACGCTCTACCGCGCATACCAGTACCTTTACCTTTACTTTTTTTGTCAGCTCCGCCAAGGTAGCGCCCACTAACGGGCTGCCCTCCCGCAGTTCGACCTCCACGATCTCCACCCGGCCCTTCGCGAAGGAATCCCGCTTTAAGAAGGAAGGGAACTGCAAAAGCCGGAAAATCTCATGGGCTGTGGAATACTCGGGGTTGATGACCAGGCTTACGCCCAGTTCTTCCTTCAACAGAAAAAGCTGGTGGTAATAATCGGGATTGCGAACCCGCGCAATGGTGTGCTTGCACCCAAGCTTTCTTGCCAAAATGCAGCATAAAATATTGGTTTCATCGGCGGAGGTGGCGGCAATGAGAAGATCGCTGTTGTCCACATTGGCCATTTTCTGGATCTTCAGGGTGGCCCCGTTTCCATGGACAACGCTGACGTCCCAGGATTGCTGCATTTCCTCCAATACCATTTTGTTGTTGTCGATCACAACAACGTCATGCCCTTCTCTGGAGAGCTGTACGGTCAAAGCGGAGCCTACTTTTCCGTCGCCTACGATCACAATTTTCATATCCTTAAACTTCCTTGCGCCTGTACTCTGAAAAAGTTTTTCAGCAGAGCTCCGGCCATCAAAAGTGGGATACCCTGCTAACAGCATATCCTATCACAAACCTGTCGAAGTGGCAAGGGGTTTTTCAGAACCGCTGGCTTTTTGTCAGAAAGCTGGCAGTCGGCAAAGAAATGGAGCAAGTATAAAAAGTGGAACACGCTCTGTTCGCTTCGCCGAAATAGGAAAAAGCATTCCTCTTTTGTGGCCAATGGCATTAAAAAGAGAAATGCTTTTTCCTGCGGAAATTGGAAGCTGCGCTATTTTATTCCTCCAGTTCCGAGGTGCAGTGAGGGCAGCGGATAGCGTGCAGGTCGATCTCTGTTTTGCAGAAGGGGCACACCTTGGTGGTGGGCTCGGTGGGCTTGTCCTCCGCAGCCAGCTTTCTGTGCAGCCGGTTTATGCCCTTTACCAAAAGGAAAAGCACCAGCGCAATCAACAGGAAGTTGATGACCGCCGAAAGAAAGGAGCCGTAACAGAACTGAGCGTCCCCAACGCCGAAGGAAAGGCTGGAAAAATCCATTCCGCCGGTCAGAAGCCCTAAAAGGGGAGTGATCAGATCATTTACTACAGAGTTGACGATCGCGGTAAACGCGCCGCCGATAATAACGCCTACCGCCATATCCACTACATTGCCCCGGGAAATAAATTCCTTAAATTCCTGTGCCAGCTTTTTCATACAGAACAGCCTCCTTGCATTTTCCGAAAATTTCCTTACGGCTATTTTCGCACGGCCTCCAAGGAAAGTCAAGTACGGTAAAATCACCTCTCTTCCGTATATCGGAAGAAAATGGAAGTATACTAAAGGCAAACCCAACAGAAAGGAGCAAAAGGCCATGAGCCCAAAGGAATTGCTGTATATTGAGGACGCGCTGGGACATGAAAAATTTTTCATGACGCAGTGCCAGGAGGCCGTTCAAAAGCTGCAGGATCAGCGGCTTCGTGAGACCGTCCAGCAGCTGTACGGAAAGCATCAAAAGATCTTCGGAGACTTTTTCAGTTTAGTGTGATCGCAGAACGAAGAAAGGAGAGAGAAGCATGGACGACAAGAATATCATGGAAAACCTGCTGCTGACAGAAAAGGGCGTGTGCGACCTGTTTCTGCACGGCACCATTGAATCCAACACGGCCAATGTGCATCAGACCTTCAGCACGGCGCTGAACGATTCCCTGTGTATGCAGGACGAGATCTACAAAACCATGTCTCAAAAGGGCTGGTACCCCACCGAGCAGGCTCAGGAGCAGCAGATCCAGAAGGTAAAGCAGAAATTCTCTCAGCAGGCAAACGGATAAAACGCTAGCCCCCTGAAAGGGAAAGTTGAAAAAGCAAAGCAGCGGCTTCAAAACGTCAAGTTTTGAAGCTGCTGCTTTGCTTTTTAGATACTGGATTCTGGACGATGATGGCGTTGAATAGCAACAAGTAAGGACAGGAACATGGCGATAAATTGTAGTTTATATGACACCCCTTGGCTCCCTCGAAAGGAGAGCTGCCACAGCAAAGCCGTGACTGAGGGATTCTGCCCAAATAGCCAGTAAAATGCAGGTTTATAGCGAACTGGAATCTCTCCACCTCCTGACGGTGGTCCCAGAAGGCTGCAAAGCAACCTTTTTCTCCTATTCAGGGGTGAGCGCGTCCCGGTGGGGGGAAGGTCTCCAGTGGAGAACTCAGCTGTCGCTTCAGACATTGCTGTGCCCCACTGGGGCACAGCAACCGCTCTGACCCGTTCTCGTTTGTCAACTCGGTCGTTGCTGGACGTGTGCCACCGGCACACAGCAACCGAGCCGACAGGCGAGACCGCTGGTGCGAA